>NZ_JBHVUS010000040.1:0-80510 GCF_042884005.1 Kitasatospora sp. NPDC058162 | reverse complement strand
ATCTCGCTCATGTCGTTGACGATGACCGCGACCCGCAGGCCTTCCCGGTTGTTCAGCAGGTGGTTGAGCAGCGTGGTCTTGCCCGCGCCGAGGAATCCGGACAGCACGGTGACCGGGAGGCGGCCGCTCACCGGCCCGCCTTCGCGGCGCTCTGGCCGCCGGAGACGTACGGCAGCAGCGCCATCTCGCGGGCGTTCTTGATGGCCCGCGCCATCGCCTTCTGCTGCTGGACGGTGAGCCGGGTGACCCGACGGCTGCGGATCTTGCCGCGGTCGGAGATGAACTTCCGCAGCAGGTTGGTGTCCTTGTAGTCGATGTACGTGATCCGCGCTTCGTGCAGAGGATTGGGGCGGGCTTTGCGGTCCCGGCGGGCGGGGGCGATCTTGGTCACGGCTTCCCTGTTTCCGGTGAGAGTTGGGTACGTCGGGCGACGGGATGTCGAGCCGACACTAGCAGTAGATGAAAACGAAAACCATTACGAGATTGCGGGGCCCGCGTCGGCCCGAGCTACGACCACCGGGATGCGGTGCACAGCAACCGGCCCCCTCGGAGTGAACGGACCGCGTTCGGCTGCGCTCGGTGGCCGACTGGTTGCATCATGTGCGCATGGTGAACTTCGCTGATGACGTTCCTCAATACCTCGCCATCAGGATGGCCGCCCCTGGCGGCCCGGTGCCGGAGATCGCGGATGTCGAGGCATGGACGGCCCGCGAGAGGTACCCGCGGATCCTGTCGGCCGGCAGCCCGGTCTTCGGTGTCGCCCGGGAGCAGCCGACCGGCGGCTGGGAACTGTGCTCCTCCATGGTCGAGATCCACCCGCAGTCGGCCCGCGAGGACCTCGGCATGCTCTGCCGTGGACAGGCCGCCGCCGCGGGGAAGTCCGGCGACACCGCAGCGCAGCAGCGCTACCTCGCAGTGGCCGAGCAACTGGAGTGGGAGAAGATCGACGAGGTCGAACTGGACGTCCGCTACCGCGTGGTGCGGGCCGAACGCTACATCCGCAGCGGCCCGGACGGCCCGGAGCCGCCGCGCTCCAGCGACCCCGAGGACCACCAGAAGCGCGACATCACCCACGGCCACGACCCGGCCGACGGATTCGTCATGGACCCCGCCCTGCCGACCGGGATGTCCGAGGGCATCCTCAAGGCCGAACTCGTCCAACTGGTGCCCGCCGACGGCGCCTTCGCGCCCGAGGTCCGCGAGGACGCCCGGCGGTCGGCCCGGTCCCACCCGGGCGTGGTGCTGTTGCCACCCGCGTTCACCGTCGCGGAACGGGTGCACGGCCAGTGGCGTCCGAGCGGCATGATGGACGCCCCCACCCCCTTCCGCGCCCGGGACATCCTGTCGATGCGCCTGCGGGTGGCCGAGCCGGTCGCACGCCGGCTGACTCCCCGGCAGCGGGCCCGCTACGCCGAGGCGGCGGACCGGCTCGACGCCGAACAGAGCCTCGAACTCACCGTCGAGGACCGCCTCCTGCGGATCATCCGAGTGGAGCGGGCGGTCCGGTTCGGCCCGGACGGGCCCGAAGGGCCCCGCCCCTTCGACCCCGACCCCGAGGACCCGGTCATGGTGCTCGACCAGAAGCTGCGAGCGCAGGGCATCGTCCCCGACGAGGACGCCCCGATCGTCCTCGACGAGTCCGCGCAGGAGTTCCAGCGCCTCTTCGAGGCCGAGATGGACCGACGCGGCAAGCCCCTCCCGCGCCTCGAGGACGACGAGTCGTAACGCCCGGGCACACCACCGGCGGTCAACCGGGCGGGTCGGCGAACCAGCCGTCCGGCCCGACCCGGCTGCCGGTGGTCAGGCGCGGCCGGTACTGCTGCTGGAAGACGCGGCCGACCAGCTCGCGCCTGCTGCGCACGCCCACCTTGTCGAAGACGGTCTTCAGATGCTGCTGGACGGTCGCGGGGGAGATGAACAGCGAGCCGGCGATCTCCTTCGTCGACAGGCCCTGCAGCACCCGGGAGGCGACCTGCGACTCGCGCACGGTCAGCGCATAGGCACGCACGATGAGCGGCGCGAGTTCGGCCGGCGCCGCCGGTTCCAGGATGACCGCCACCTGACGTCCTCCGGCCGCCGTGACCAGGCGGGACGCCTGGACGGAGAGCCAACGGCCGTCCCCGGTACGGACCCGGACCCGTGGCACCAGGTCGGCCGGAGCGGCGTCCTCGCGCTCCAGCTCCTCGAGGCGGCTGATCATCGACAATCCGTGGGGCGCCGTCCTCCCAGCGTCACCGGGCGGACGGAGCTGACGCCCGGCGCGTTGCCGGGTGAATGCCGGCGGCGGAAAATGGAAGCCAGGAATGTGCCTCGGGAAGGGAGCTTCCGATGGCATGGCGCATCGCGGGGACGTATTTCGAGAACTGCAACTGCACCATGGTGTGCCCCTGTTCCACCTCCGGTCTGACGGCTCCGGCGGACCACGAACGCTGTCGGGTGGTGCTGGCCTTCCACGTCGACTCCGGCCACGTCGACGAGGTCGACGTGGGCGGCCTGACGGTTGCCGTGGTGGCCGATACGCCGCAGCTCATGAGCGAGGGCAACTGGCGAGTGGGCATGATCATGGACCAGGCCGCCTCACCGGCGCAGGCCGAAGCGCTCGGGGCGGTCTTCTCCGGCCAGCGGGGCGGCCCGATGCAGGACCTCGGGCCGCTCATCGGCGAAATGCTCGGACTGGAGGTCGCCCCGATCGACTACGCCGACGACGGCAGGACCCACCGCGTGACGATCGGCGACGCGATCGACCTCGAAGTCGAGGACTTCGTCTCCCCGCTCGACGCCACCGGAAAGGGCGTCAGGGTCAGCGGGGTCGGATTCCCCGCGGACACCCTGGCGGCCGGAGTCGCGACGAGGTCGCGGGTGAACGCCTTCGGCCTCGAGTTCGAGAACGAAGGGAAGAACGCCTTCTCGGCGCCGTTCTCCTGGGCGGCCTGAATGCCGCCGCTTCCGGCTCGGCGGGCCGTCGTCCCGGCGACCTGGGCGGCGCTGCTCGCCGCGGCGGCGCTGGCCTGGGTCCTGACGGTCCGCAGCACGTCCGGCATGGCTCCCGGACCGGGCACGATGGGGCGGGGCCTTTGGGGATTCCTGGTCCTGTGGGGGCTGATGATGGCCGCGATGATGCTCCCCGCCGTGGCGCCCGTCGTCTCCCTGTACCTGCGCACGCTCCGCACCCGCACGACAGGCTGGACCCGCGTGGGCCGCAGCACCGCCCTGGTCGTCGGCTACCTGTGCGCGTGGGAGGCCTTCGGGCTGGCCGCGTTCGGCGCGGCCTGGGCGGGCGGCGAACTCGCCACCAGGGCGCCGAACGCCGCACCCTGGGTCGGCGCCCTCGCGCTGGCGGCGGCCGGCCTCTACCAGGCGACCCCGCTCAAGGACCGCTGCCTGAGCCACTGCCGCTCCCCCCTCGGCTTTTTCCTGCACGTCAGCGGCTACTCCGGACGGCTGCGCGACCTGCGCGTCGGCCTCTACCACGGCGGTTACTGCGTCGGCTGCTGCTGGGGCCTGATGGCCGTGCTGACCGTGGTCGGCGTGATGAACCTCGCCTGGATGGCGGGCCTGGCCGTCGCCGTGTTCCTCGAGAAGACCTGGCGCCACGGCAAGGCGTTCAGCCTCGTCCTGGGCATCGCCCTGATCGGCTACGCCTGCTTCGTGCCCTGGAACCCGCAGCTGGTCCCCGGCCTGCACCTGCCGCAGACCATGCCCATGTGAGAGCAGCGGGAGAGCGGGGCCGACGCGGGTGGCGTCCGGCGGTCGCGACGAGGAGCTGGACCACCGTCGCCGAGACCGCCGCCGTACCGACCGCAACCGCGAACCCGGCCGTCGGCAGCAGTACGGCGAGCAGCATCGACCAGACCAGCAGGGCGAATTGACTGTCCATCACACCACGCAGGAACGCGACCGCGCTGCGCCTGTCCGACCTGCGGTGCAGGTGCAGCGCCTGAGTGACCACGAGGACGGGGAACGGCGAGAGCAGCCCGGTGATCCGCGGGCCGACGGCACCCGCCGCGGCGGTGGCCGCCAGTACGTAACCGGTCACCACGGCCGCCCGCCCGGCGAGCGGCACGTCGGGGCGCGCCGGCAGCGGGACACCGCCGTCGACCGTCGGCCACCACCGGAGAACCGCCAGCAAGCACGCGCCGGCCAGCACTCCGGTCGCGGCGAGGCCGAGTGCGGCGAACTGCTGGGCGATGCCACTGAGCAGGAACGTGGCGCACGCCGCCGCCAGCGCCGGCCAGGGGCCCTGCCGGGCCGACCGGCGCGCGTACACCCAGCAGAGCAGGGTCGCCCCGGCGGCGCCGCCCACGGTGGCGGCGGCGAGTCCGGCCGCGAAGGGTGCGCCGTGGTCCAGCGCGGCGAACACCACGATCGGTCCGGAGGTGAGCGGGAGACCGGCGACCAGCCCGCCGACCGCCGGTCCGCAGCGGCGCCCGACCCAGGACACGGCGGCAAGCAGGACCGGCGGCAGCAGGACATGAACGAGGAGGAGGATCACGCCCCGACCCTGCCCGCCGAACCACCGCGATTGGGGCGGACATCGCCGCCCGATCGGGCTCCGGGCTGTGGGATTCTCGGAGGTATGGCCGATCGACCGAGAAAACCGCTGACCGACGTCTCCCTCGACCGTCTGGACCGGGAGATCCTCGCGGTGCTCTCCCGCGACGGCCGGGCGACCTACCAGGAGGTGTCCCAACAGGTCCGGCTCTCCGCCAACGCCGCGGCCGACCGGATCCGTCGCCTCCGCACCCAGGGCGTCATCCGCGGCTACCGCGCCGACCTCGACCTCGCCCGCGTCGGCCGGACCCTGGTGGCCCTCACCGACGTCAACCTCCGCGACGGCACCGACAACCGCGGGTTCGAGGCGAGCCTGCAGCAACTGCCGCAGATCGCCGGTGCCGCGCACGTCACCGGCGAGTACGACTACCAGCTGCGGATCGTCTGCACCGGAACCGACGAACTGGAGGCCGTCGTCGAGGCCCTCAAGCGCGACCACGGCGTCCGCGAGCTGCACAGCCGCATCGTGCTGCGCGAGGTCGAGCTCGACCCTGCCCGCGCCCTGCCGTAGAACGCCTTCTTTTTTCAACGCGAAGGCTGCATCAGCGAACGCACACTACCCGGCTGACCCCGGCAGCGTGAAGGGGCGGCTCTACGTCCGGGCGCGCAGGCGGCGGAGCATGCGGGCGTCCTGGAAGCCCACCGCCCGGGCCGCGGTCTCGGTGGTCGCGCCGTGGGAGATGAGGTGTTCGGCGCGCTCGAGTCGCAGCTCCTGCTGGTAGCGCAACGGGGTCAGCCCGGTGGCCCTGGTGAAGTGGCGGGTGAGGGTGCGTTCGCTGACGCCGCACGCGGCGGCGAGTTCGGCGAGGCTCAGCCCGGCGGTGAAGCGGGCGTCGATCAGGTCCTGCGCCTGGTGGACTGCGTCGACGAGGTGGGCCCGGTGCCGGAGCATGGCGCTGGTCTGCTGCTCGTCGCCGTTGCGCCGGGCGTAGACGACCATCTCGCGGGCGATCCGGGCGGCGGCCGCGGGCCCGTGCCGGGAGGCGACGAGGTGCAGCGCGAGGTCGATGCCGCTGGCGATGCCGGCCGAGGTGACCACCCGGCCGTCCACCACGTACAGCACGTCGCGCACCACCGTGGCCCTCGGGTGGCGGCGGGCGAGGTCGTCCTGCGCGTCGTGGTGCGTGGTGCAGCGGCGGCCGTCCAGCAGCCCGGCGCGGCCGAGGGCGGCCGCGCCCGTGCAGACGCCGGCGACCGTCCCGCCGGCCGCGTAGTGGGCGGCCAGCCGTTCCAGCGCCGCCGGGGACGGCCCGCCGGTGCCCCGCAGGGCCGGCTCGCGCCAGCCGGGGACGATCACCAGGTCGTCCGCCGCCAGCGGCGGCCACTCGGTGGCGGCCCGGAGCGGTAGCCCCTGGGCCGTCGGGACGTCCTCCTGCTCGGCCACGTAGCCGATCCCGTAGTCGAGGCCGAACTCGGCCGCGGTCGAGAACACCTGGGCGGGCCCGGCGAGGTCCAGCAGGTGCAGCTGCGGGACGAGCAGGAAGACGACGCGGGTCACGATCCGGTCAGCTCCTTGACGGTGGCGATCCTGGCAAAACGAACCGAGAGCGCGTACTCGGTACGGGCGATGATCTCATCCGTGGAGAGCGTGCGCGGGTCCGCGAGGATCTCCGCCAGGCTGCGCCCGGCGGGTGCGTCGCGGTGCTCGATCGGGTGGGTCGCGGTGGCGTCGATGACGAAGGTGACGCCGTAGCCGAGGTCGGCGGCGAGCCGCGTAGTGGTCTCGCAGCACTGCTCGGTGCGGATGCCGCTGATGACCAGTTCGCGGATGCCGCGTTCGGTGAGCAGCTGCTGCAGGTTGGTGGTGGTGAACGCGTTGTGCGAGGTCTTGGTGATGACGGGCTCGCCCTCGGCCGCCGCCAGCCCGTCGATCAGCCGCACCTGGCCGAGGGCGGGGTCGAAGGCGGTCCGGCTGCCCGGTTCGGCGTGGAGGATCCAGATGACGAGGTCTCCCTCGGAGCGGGCGTGGGCGACCAGCTCGTCCACCCGGGCGGCGATGTCGGGGTCGGAGACGGCCGCCCAGTTCTCCTGCCGGCGGAAGGATTCCTGGACGTCGATCACGAGGAGCGCTTTGTTCATGCCTCGATCCTGGCGGCTCGGGAGTCCTGGCTGAAGGCACCATCGGGGCCGGATGCGGACCGATCCGGTCAGCGCAGCGCCGGCCGTCCGGGCCCTGGCCTCCCGGCCGGCCCGGGTGGCGTCAGGCGGTTCGGCGCCGCAGGGTGGCGGCGCCCAGGGCGAGGGCGAGGAGGGCGGAGCCGGCGACGACGGCGAGGTCGCGGGCCACCGCGGTGCCGGCCGTGGCGGAGGTGGTGAGGCGGGTCATCGCGTCGACGGCGTAGGACAGCGGCAGGACGTCGGAGGCCCAGCGCAGCGCCGTGGCCATGGAGTCGCGCGGGACGAAGAGCCCGCACAGCAGCAACTGGGGCAGGAGCACGGCGGGCAGGAACTGGACGGCCTGGAACTCCGTGGCGGCGAACGCCGACACCAGGAGGCCGAGCGCCATGCCGAGCAGGCCGTCGGCGACGGCGACGGCGAAGACCAGCCAGGTGGGACCGGCGATGTGCAGGCCGAGCGGGCCGATGGTGAGTGCGGTGGCGAGGGTCGCCTGGAGCAGGGCCACGGTGCCGAAGGCCAGGGCGTACCCGAGGAGGAGGTCGAGTTTGCCCATCGGCATGGTGAGCAGCCGCTCCAGGGTCCCCGTGGTGCGTTCGCGGAGCATGGCGACCGAGGTGACCAGGAACATCACGAGCAGCGGGAAGACGCCGAGCAGGGCGGGACCGGTCCGGTCGAAGGTGGCGGGCTGGGCGTCGAACATGTACTTGAGCAGGACGAGCAGCAGGCAGGGCACGACCAGGAGCAGGGCGAGGGTGCGCGGGTCGTGGCGCAGCTGGGTGAGGACGCGGCGGGCGGTGGCGAGGGTGCGCCGCAGAGCGTACGACGACTGCGGGCGGGTGCGGGGGGTGCTCATCGGCCGGCCTCCACCAGTTCGAGGAACGCGCTGTCGAGGTCGGTGGCGCCGGTGGTGCGGAGCAGTTCGTCCGGGGTGTCGTGGGCGAGGAGACGGCCTTCGCGCATCAGCAGCAGGCGGTCGCAACGAGTGGCCTCGTCCATGACGTGGCTGGACACCAGCAGGGTGGCGCCGCCGTCGGCGAGCCGGCGGAAGAGCTGCCAGAGGTCCTGGCGGAGCACCGGGTCGAGACCGACGGTCGGCTCGTCGAGGATCAGCAGCTCGGGGGTGCCGAGCAGGGCCGCGGCGAGGGAGACCCGGGCGCGCTGGCCTCCGGAGAGGCGGTCGGCGATGTCGCGTTCGTGGCCGGTCAGGCCGACCAGGGCGATCACCCGGGCGGGGTCGGTCCTGGGCGCGCCGAGGACGGCGGCGAAGTAGTCGAGGTTCTCGGCGACGGTGAGGTCGCCGTAGACCGAGGGGGCCTGGGTGACGTATCCGACGCGGTGGCGGAGTGCGGGGCTTCCGGCGTCGAGGCCGAGCACCTCGACCCGGCCGGCGGCGAGGCGCTGCACGCCGACGACCGAGCGCAGCAGGGTGGTCTTGCCGCAGCCGCTGGGGCCGAGCAGGCCGGTGACGGTGCCGTGGGCGATGTCGAGGTCGAGGCCGTGGAGGACCGGGCGGCCGCCGCGCTCGACGGTCAGGCCGGTGGTCCGGATCGCGGGGCCGGCGGCAGGTGCGGCCGACCCCGGAAGGGAATTCATCATGTGATGAGTTTTGCGCTGTCGGGGATGCCGGTCAAGTCGCGCGCCGGAGCCGCCAGCCACAATGAGTCGGTGAACGGTGCGGAGAAGCAGCAGAAGCGGGTCGGACGGCGCCCCGGGGGCGAGGACACCCGGGGCGCGGTGCTGGACGCCGCCCGGGCCGAGTTCGGGGCCCGCGGGTACCAGAAGGCGAACATGCGGGCGATCGCCCGCGCGGCCGGGGTGGACGCGGCGCTGCTGCACCACTACTTCGGCACCAAGGACCGCCTCTTCCTGGCGGCCCTGGACTTCCCGGTCGACCCGCGGGCGGTCGTGGAACGCGTGCTCGCGGGCGAACGCGCCCGCGTCGGCGAACGCGTGGCCGCCTTCGTCCTCGGCCTCTGGGAGCAGGAGGCCGTACGGGACCGGCTGCTGGCGCTGCTGCGGACGGCCGCGGCCAGCGAGGAGGTCGCCGCACTGGTGCGGGGGTTCATGATGTCCGAGCTCGTGGACCGGCTGGCGGGTGAACTCGATCTGGACCAACCGGAGTTGAGGGTGGAGCTGGTTCTGTCGCAGATCGTCGGGCTGGCGATGGCGCGCTACGTGATCCAGGTGGAGCCGCTCGCGTCCGCGCCCGCGGAACAGCTCGCCCCGCTCCTTGCACGTACCGTCCAGGGGTACCTGACCGAGCCCTGAGGGCCGGTCGGGGAGGCCCCGGCCCGTCGGACGGGCGAGGCGGAACAGCCTGGGCCACCGCTCATACCCGCCCGTACCGGACCGCCTGGTCGGCGAACTCCCGGGCCATCTCCTCGGAGACGGTCGGGCGGGTGCGGCGGATGGCGTCCAGATAGTCCTGGGTGCCGGGCTGGGTCCGCTCCCCCGTGTCGAGGGTGTGCTCGAAGGTGTTCTGGGCGACCGCCATGGCGACCTGCCGGATGTCGGCGGGAGTGAAGCCCTCGCTGGCCTCCGCGAGGACCGCCGGGTCGGCGGCGGTGCCCGTCTTCGCCGTGTAGCCGACCCACAGCGCCTCGCGGGCCGCGGAGTCGGGCGGCCCGACCGGCAGGACGTAGTCGAACCGGCCGTGGCGCAGGAACGCCGGGTCCAGGGCGGCCACCGAGTTGGTGGCGCAGACGAGCAGGCGGCCGTCGCGGTCACGGAACCGCACGATCGACTTGAGGAGTTCGTTGACCACGCCGACCGACTCGGGGGCGGCGAGGCTGCGCGTCCCGGCGACCTCCTCGACCTCGTCGATGAAGAGCAGCACGTGGTCGAGCTGCGCCACTTCCTCGAAGCGGCGGCCGAGTCCGCTGGCCAGCCCGTCCTCGGACCCGAGCCGGGAGGGGAAGAGCTCGATGAACGGCCAGCCGAGCCGACCGGCCACGGCCTTGGCGAAGGTGCTCTTGCCCGTGCCCGGCGGACCGAACAGCACGACCGCACGGGGCGGTTCCACTCCGTGGGCGTCCGCCAGCTCGGGGTTCGCCAGGGGCAGCACCAGCCGCCGTTCGATGAGCCGCTTCTCGTCGGCCATGCCCGTGAGCCGCTCCCAGAGGCGGGCGTCGGGCATCACCGCGCCCAGCATCGCCAGGACCGCGGGGCCCTGGGTGCCGACGACTTCCGACTTCTCGAAGTACGTCAGCCCGCGGTGGGGGTGGAAGCCGGAGTTGACCAGCGCGGTGGCACCGGTCTCCTCCTCGGGCAGCACCGCCGCGACGATCCTGGCACCGGCGTCCCGCAGCCGGCGCTCCAGCGCGGACAGCAGGGCGGTGCCGATGCCCAGGTTCCGCCAGCCGGGGTGCAGGGCGATGCGCAGCACCCATGCCCGGTCCCCGTCCACCCGGCCCACCGCCGCGCCCACGAGACGTCCGTCGGCCATCACGACGACGCCCGGATCACGTGCCTGCAAGGCGGCGACGACATCGGAGAGGCGGAAGACGGCGGCGCGGTCCGTGGTGGCGCTCTCTGCGTCGAGCCGGACCACCGCTTCGAGGTCGTCCGGCGTGAAGTCCCGGACATGCCATACAGCCATCTGCCGCTCTCGCACCTCGCACGCCCCCGGACTTCCATCATGGGCCGACTCCGGTGCGGCCGCAGCGCGGGGGCTGCCGGCGGAACGCGGACGGCATGGGTCAGGAGGTGGGCGTCACGGAACCCGCCCGACCGCGCATCGCATGAAATCGCACAATCACCTTGCAGCGAAGGCGAATTCGTCCGGCGTGCATACCGCCCGAGCCGCGGCGTCGTGCGTACACTTCCCGACGGGTGGAGCGGAATTCACCATTCCCGTGCCGCCCGGTGTGAGTTCCCGCCGGACATTTCTGCAGCCCGGCGGACCGCGTTCGACACCGAGCCCCCGGACGACCGTTCCGGGCCCGTTCGCGACATTCCGCGTCAGTGGCATTCCCCTGCCGTTCCCCTGCACCGTCGCTCCATCGAGGAGGACCCTTTGCGCTTCCGCACCAGACCCACCAGAGCCACCAGGCCCACCGGACTCATCGCGCGAGCAGTCGGCGTGACGCTCTCCCTGCTGATCGCCGCCCTGGGGCTCGCCGGCCCGGCGGCGGCCGCAGGCTCGACCCCCGGCTCGTACAGCTACTACGGCTTCCCCGCCGCGACTTCGACCCTGAGCTCGGTCACCTTCGGCACCACGGTGCAGTCCGACCCCGGACGGGGCAACGTCTTCTGGTCGCACCAGTTCGGGTTCACCAACAACGTCTCCGGCTACATCGGCATGCAGCGCCACCGCACCGATCCCGGCATGTTCCTGTTCTCGCTGTGGGGCTCGACCGGCGCACAGCCCGGCGACAGCGGCACCTACTGCCAGACCTTCACCGAGAGCGGAGGCGGCGGCTACACCTGCCGCCTCAACGCGGGCTTCACCGCGGGCCACCACTACCACTACGACATCACGCCCGCGGCCCCGGGCTGGTACCGGGCGAAGATCACCGACACCACCGCCGGGACCTCGTTCGTGCTCGGCACCCTCCAGGTCGGTTCCGGGCTGATCCAGGCGACTGGCATGGTCGACTGGGTCGAGTACTTCGACTGGAACAACAATGCGGCGACCTGCGCCGACGAGCCCTACTCCGCGGCCCTGTTCACCGCACCAACCGGGGTCGACGCGGCCAACGGGTCGACCGTCCACGCCACCGTCACCAGCACCTCGGTCAGCAGCACCTGCTCCAAGCAGGCCGGCGTCACCACGGCGACCGGAGGCAGCACCCACCGCGACGCCATCGGCAACAGCCCGTCCGGGTCCATCACCGGCATCGGCGGCCAGTGCGTGGACATCACCGGCGGCTCCAGCGCCGACGGCACCCGGCTCGAACTGTGGCCCTGCGGCCGGTGGTCGAACAACCAGAACTGGGTGCTGGCCCAGGACGGCACCGTCCACGCCCTGTTCAAGTGCATGACCGCCCTCGGCTCCGGCACCGCCAACGGCACCGCGGTCGTGCTCTCCGCCTGCAACGGCTCCCCCGGCCAGCAGTGGGCCCTGACCAACGGCACCCTGGTCAAC
Organism: Kitasatospora sp. NPDC058162; assembly: GCF_042884005.1. Classification (NCBI taxonomy): domain Bacteria; kingdom Bacillati; phylum Actinomycetota; class Actinomycetes; order Kitasatosporales; family Streptomycetaceae; genus Kitasatospora; species Kitasatospora sp. NPDC058162. The sequence continues at coordinate 68,755 of NZ_JBHVUS010000040.1, read as the reverse complement.
CCGAACTCCCACCGCTGCCTCGACGCCACCGGCGGGAGCAGCACGGCCGGCACCGAGCTGGAGCTCTGGACCTGCACCGGCGGCGCCAACCAGCAGTGGCACAAGCCCGCCTGACGCGGTCCACGACCGTACGGCCCGGGGCGTGGACCCACCCGACCGGTGGTCCGCGCCCCGGCCCGTCACGAACGGGGCCGGGGCGCCGGTGCGGATCACGTGACCCTGCGGTACCACCGGCGGATCCGGCCACACCGCGTCCCGGCGGTCTACCGCGGTGACCTACTGTTCGTGCGAGCCACGGCGGACAAGGGGGGCCGTGATCGACCAGCAGGAGAACCAGGTGAACCAGGTGCACCGGAACAGCACCCTGTCCCCCGACCGCCGGGAGGCCGCCGTCCCGGACCGTCGGCCCTGGCCGGTGCGACGGGGGCTGCTCCTCGAGTCCGCCCCCCAGCGCCGACTCGCTCTCGGCGGCTTCGTCAACCAGCTCGGCTCCGCGGCCTTCCTCGCGACGGCGCCGCTGTACGCGATGCGGGTGATCGGCCTGTCCATCGGACAGGTCGGGCTCGGCCTCGGGGTCGCCGGAGTGGTCGGCCTGCTCGCCGGCCCGCCCGTCGGGCACCTCGCCGACCGCCGCGGCCCCAACGGCGTCTTCCTGACCACCCTGCTGATCCAGGCCGTGGCCATGGTGTCGCTGCTGTTCGCCCACTCGTTCGCGGCGTTCATGGTGGCGGTGGCGGTGACCGACCTGGCCGGCGCCTCGGGGGGCGCGGCGCGCGGCCCGATGATCCGCCGCTTCGGCGGTGACGACGTCCCGAAGTTCCGCTCCTACCTGCGCTCGACCGCCTTCCTGGCCAGTACCTTCGGTGCGCTGGCCGCCGGGGTGGTGATCCAGCTCGACTCCGACTCCGCCTACCGGATGCTCATCCTCGCCAACGCCCTGACCTTCCTCGGCTGCGCGGCCGTCATGCGCCGACTGCCCGAGCTGGAGCCGCTGCCGGCCTCGCCCGGGTCGGACCGGTGGCTCGCACTGAAGGACAAGCCGTACATGGCGTTCGTCGTACTGGACGGCATCCTGTGGATCCAGGGCGAGGTGGTGACCTACGCGCTGCCGCTCTGGGTGGTCCTGCACACCCATGCACCGCGCTGGTTCACCGGCGTCGCGCTCGCCGTCAACACCGTGATGGTGGTCCTCCTCCAGGTCCGCACCAGCCGCGGGATCAAGGACGACCGGGTCGCCGGCCGGGCCACCAGGCGCGCCGGGGTGGCGTTCCTGGTCGGCATGGGGGTCATCGCGACGGCCTCGGGCCTGCCCGGCTGGGCCGCCGCGGCGATCATGACGGCCGGTGTCGCCATCCACACGGTGGGTTCGCTGTGGCACGCGGCCGGGTCGATGGAGCTGCGGTTCCGGCTGGCCCCCGCGCACGCGCAGGGACAGTACTCCGGTGTGTTCGGCATCGGCATGGGCCTGTGCTACACCGTCGCCCCCGGTCTGCTCGGCCTGCTCTGCCTGAGCTGGGGCGCCCCGGGCTGGCTGGTCATGGGCGGCCTCTTCGTCGCCGCCGGCCTCGCCATGCCGTTCGTGGTCCGCTGGGCCGGCCGGTCGCGGGAACTCGACGCCTGAGCCGACACCTACGTCAGCCAGGGAGGTCAGCGGGTATTGCCGTGGACGACCACCCGGCCGGGGAAGCGCCGGTCGAGGGCGCGGCCGGCGAACAGTCGCCTCGTCACCCGCACGGGCGTATCGCCGAACCCTGACCGGATATGCATAAACGATTCATATAAAGCCGCTATGCTTCAGCCATGAGTCGCCGAGACGCCGCGCACAGCGCTTCCGAAGCCATCGGGTCAGCCCTCTACGGCCTGGCCACCAGGGCCGTGAAACGCCTTCCCCGCGACATGAGCCTGACGTCCGCCGCCACCTTGGCCACCCTGGACAAGACCGGCCCGCGACGGATCACCGATCTGGCGGTGGCCGAGGGCGTCACCCAGCCCGCGATGACCGTCCTGGTCCGGGTGATGGAGGAATCCGGGCTGGTCGAGCGGAAGGGCGATCCCTCCGACAAGCGGGTCACGCTGGTGTGCCTGACCGAGGCCGGCGCGTCGTACGTCCGCACGCGACGCCAAGCGGGCGTCGACGCGTACGCGCGGTTGATCGACGAACTCACCGCTGACGAGGTCGAGGCCCTGGCAGCAGCCCTTCCGGCACTGCGGCACCTGGCGGAACTCGAAAGCCGCGCCCGAGCGGAGTCGGACCGGTGACCGCGGCCCAGGCCCCCGACCAGCCCGTGAACACTGCCCCGATACGTTCCGCGAGACCTCTGCTGGTCCCCGCCCTGATGTTCATCGCCCTGGTCGTGGCGGCGGTCGGCAGCCTCGGGACACCGCTCATCACCAGCGTGGCGACCACGTTCCACGTGTCCCTCGACAGCGCGCAGTGGACGCTGACCATCGCCCTGCTCAGCGGCGCCGTCGCCACACCCGTGCTCGGCCGGCTCGGAGCCGGTCCGCACCGGCGGGCCACGGTTCTCGCCACCCTGGCGATCGTCGTCGTCGGCAGCGCGCTCACCGTACTGCCGCTGCCGTTCGCCTGGCTGCTCGTGGGCAGAGCGGCCCAGGGCGTCGGACTCGGTCTCACGGCGCTGATGATGGGCGTGGCCCGCGACCATCTCCCCGAGGAGCGCAGCGCGGCCACGATCGCCCTGATCTCGGTGGTCTCCATCATCGGAGCCGGCGTCGGCTACCCGCTGGCCGCGCTGCTCGCCGAGCTCGGCGGACTGCGGGCCGCCTACGGCCTCGGCCTGCTCGTCACCGCCATCGCCTTCGTGACCGCGTGGCGCTCCATGCCCGCAGCCCCCGAAGGCCGCTCCGCCCACGTGAACGTGACCGGTGCGCTCGTCCTCGCGGGTGGACTGCTCCTCGTCCTGTTCCTGGCCGGCGAGCGGAGCCTGTGGAGCCGACACCTCGCCGTGGCGGTGGCCCTTGCCGTCACTGCCGTACTCCTGCTCTGCCTCTGGACCGTTTCCGAACTGCGAACCAGGACCCCCCTGGTCGACGTCCGGGCGGTCCGGCACCCGGCGGTCGCCGGGGCGAACATCGCCATGTTCGTCGGCGGCAGCGGCATGTACCTCCTGCTCACGCTCATCACCCGCTACGCGCAGACGCCGCACAGCGCCGGCTACGGCTTCGGACTGAGCACCTTCGTGGCGGGGCTGGTCCTCATCCCGTTCTCCGTACTGGGCTTCGCCGCCGGCAAGCTCGCCCAGCGGGTCCGGACGCGGATCGACGGCCCCCTGCTCCTGGCCGGCAGTGCCGCCGTCGTCGGCGGCGGGTTCGTCCTGTTCGCCACCGCCCGGTCCAGCCTGGCCGAACTGCTCGCGGCCATGGGCGTGCTGGGCTTCGGCGTCGGCAGCTTCTCGGCCGCCATGCCCGGCGTCATCCTGGCCGTCACCCCCAGGAGCGAGACGTCGAGCGCCATGAGCTTCAACTACGTCGTCCGCAGCGTCGGTTACTCCCTGGGCAGCGCCATCGGCGGTCTCGTCCTGGCCGCCGGCACCGCCACGGGCCGCCTCTTCCCGGACGACGACGCCTACACGACCGCGGCCCTGGTCGGCGTCGCCGCGATGGCGATCACGACGCTGGCCAGCCTCGCCCTCGCCCGCCGACGCCCACCTGAGGCCGATCCGAGCCCAGCCCCGGCCGGTGCCCCGGGCCCGGACCGGCCGAGCCGAACCGGAGGCTGAGGACCGCAGCCGGCTCCGTCGGCCCGCTGACCCACAGCGCGCCGGCCATGGATCCGGGGATGACCGGGTCGAACGCTCGCAGGCCGGGGTGCGGGCCGTGGTGCGCGCGCTCTCCCATGTCCTGAAGGCGAAGCGGGGCGGGCGCACGAGCGACGACGCCACCCTGTTCCTGATCGAGTGGCGCTGAGCGGGCCGGCGCCCGCGCGTCGCCTCCCGCCCCCGCCCCCGCGTCGACACCTCCGCGCAGGCTCTCCCGACCGGATCCTCTCCACCATGTTGATTCGCTGCGCGCCCTTACGCCGTGTCCGCTGACCCAACGTGATAAAGCAGCTGTCGACCGGGGAATAGGCAAGAACCTACCCCGAACCAAGGGAGACGAGATGCCCTCACCAGCCTGGAAGACAGACCCCGAAAAGCACGACTTCCCCGCGGCCATGGACTACCTGGAACTGGTGCTGGAGCCCGCGGCCGCACAGCAGGCTGTGGAAAGGCTCAAGAGCGCGCCCACCGTGGTGAAGAAGGCGAAGGACATCCTTCGGGCGTCCCAGCTGTCGCTGCTGCCGAAGGAGAACGTGCACGTCGCCGAGAACATCGACAAGGTGCGGCAGGGCAAGAAGCTCTCCCCGGTCCTGCTGGTGCGCGACCATCCGCTCATCATCGCCGACGGCTACCACCGCGTGTGCGCGATCTACTACCTCAGCGAGGATCTCGAGGTCCCCTGCCGGCTCGCATAGCCACCCACCGTCCCGGCCCCCGCGCCGTCGCTCGGGGCCGGTCGGCAACCGCGGCTTTCACCGCTGTGATGGCAGCAGAAGATCCTGTGCGGCTGCACCGCCCACTACTTGACGGAGCACGTCAACGACAAGGACTTCTGCCTGACGGGCACCGACGGGTCCTGACCCTCGCCCGGCCAAGCTGGGCAGGAAAGGGGCTGATGCGGTGAACCACTTCGGACCAGTGATCTTCGTGCGCTGAGATCACGGCACGCAGAAGGCACGCAGATGAGGGGACCGCGGCCACCCGGCCGCGGTCCCCTCACCCGCCGCCCCCCACGGCGTCAGGGAACCGGCACGCGGTTCGGCTCCGGGGCCGGCTCGGCCCGGTGGTGGTGGCGGGCCGGGCGGAGCGGCCACCAGAGGGCGCGGCCGAGCAGGGCGGCGATGGCGGGTACCAGGACCAGGGACAGGACGACGGCGGAGAGCAGGATGCCGAGCGTCAGCGCGAAGGCGACCTGTTCGCTGCCCGGGGTGGCGGCGAGGGTCGCGAAGGAACCGGCCAGGACCAGGCCGGCCGTGGCGATGGCGGGCGTGGTGTGCCGTACGGCGCGGGCGACGGCGGCGCGGGGCGGGCCGGGGCGCTGCATCTCCTCGCGGATCCGGTCGGTGATGAGGATGTTGTAGTCGGTGCCCAGCGCCACGACGAACAGGAACAGCACCAGCGGGAGGGTGAAGCTGACGCCCGGTTCGCCCAGCCCGTGCTGGAACAGCAGGGTCGCGGCGCCGAGGGTGGCGGCGAAGCCGAGCCCGACCGAGAGCATCAGGACCAGCGGGGCGAGCAGGCTGCGCAGGAGCAGCAGCAGGATCAGGGCGATCAGGGCGGCCGCGACCGGGAAGACGATCGCCAGGTCGTGGTCGACGGCGGTGGAGATGTCGGCGAAGACCGCCGCCGTGCCGCCCACGTGGGCGCTGGTCCCGGCGGGTGTGTGGGCGGCGACCGCGGCGCGGACCGGGCCGGAGGCCAGGTCGCGGGCGCGCTGGCTCTGCGGGTCGGCGGTCAGGTAGAGGTCGATTCGGGCGGCGCGCCGGTCCCCGTTGAGGACGGTGCCGCCCGTCTTGCCGACGCCCTCGACCTGGGTGAGGGCGCGGGAGAGGCCGTCGAGCCGGCCGGGGGTGAGGGTGGTGCCGTCCGTGGTGACGACGTAGACGCTGGTCGGGTCGGAGACGCCGGCCGGCAGGGTGCGGGAGATCTCGGCGGCGGTGGCGGCGGCCGGGGTCCGGTCGCCGGCGCCACCGAGGCCGTAGTCCATCCGGATCCCGGTCATCCCGGCGGCCAGCGCGCCGAGCAGGGCGAGGGCGGCGAGCAGCATCGGCAGCGGCCGCCGGGCGACGAGCGTGCCGAAGCGGGCGGCGAAGCCCTCGCCCGGCTGGCGGCGCAGGCTGCGGGAGGGCCAGAACATGCCGCGGCCGCAGGCGGCGAGCAGGGCGGGCATCATGGTGAGGCTGCCCAGCAGCATGACCAGCACGGCGACGGCGATGGCCGGGCCGAGCGAGCGGAACTGGCCGAAGCTGGCCACGCCGAGGGTGGCGAAGGCGGCGACGATGGTCAGCGCGGCCGAGGCGATCGCGGTGCCCACCCGGGCGGTCACCTGGGCGGCGGCTTCGCGGGCGGGCTGCTCGGGCCGGGCCCGCAGGTGCTCGCGGAAGCGGAAGAGCAGGAAGAGCAGGTAGTCGACGCCGATGCCGAGCAGGACCACGGAGACCAGCCCGGGGGTGCCGGCGTCGAGCTTGAGGCCGGTCAGCGTCGCGGCGACGGCCACGGCTCCGCCTGCCACGCTGCCGATCATGGCGACGGCGAGCAGCGGCAGCAGGGCCGCCGCCACGCTGCGGAACACCAGCACGTTGAGCAGCACGATCAGCCCCATGACGAGCGCGCTGCCGACCGTCGCGGCGGTGCGGTGGGAGTCGGCGGTGTCCACGGCGTCGGCCAGTCCCCCGGTGAACCCGGTGCGCATCCCGGCGTCGGCGAACTGGGCCCGGGTGGCGTCCCGGAACGCCCGGTAGACGCCCTGGACGCCCTCGTCGGCGGCGTTGCCGGTCAGTTCGACGGAGAGCAGTTCGAAGCCGCGGTCGGGCGCCACCATGGCCGGGGCGACCCGGGGGGTCTGGGACCGGTCGGGGACGAGGAAGGCCGGCTCGTCGTCCTTCCTGGGCATGACGACCCGGCGCTGGGCGAGCTTCGCCGCCTCGGCCTCGACCCGCTGCTGGTCGGCGGCAGTGAGCGCCTGGCCGTCGGTCCTGGCGACCAGCACCGTGACCGTGGTGGCGTCGGGCTTCATCCCGAAGTTCTCCTCGGCGATCCGCAGCGCGGCGGCCGAGTCGTAGCTCTTGGGCAGGAAGTCCCCGGTCTGGGACTGGGTGACGCGGGCGAGCAGCATCGGGCTCAGCAGGGCCAGGGAGATTCCCAGCACCACCCAGAGGGCGATCACCTTCCACGGGTTCCTGGTCGAGTATCCGGTCAGTGCGCGGATCACGGTTTCCTCCGGCGGTGGACGCGAGCGTCCGCAAGGTCGGTCTCGGCTGCGGGGGTTCCCGGCCGGGTTCCAGACCATCACCCGGGGTGGGCCGCGGACGTCCCTGCGACGGACGATCCGCACCGGGGCCCCAGCTCCTCGGCCGGGCCCGGACCCGGGACCGTGGTCCTGGTCCGGGCCCCGTGATCGGCCGTGGGGACCATGCCGGGGCGGGGCGGGCCGATGCCAGAATGGGATCATCGGGCCTGTTCAGAGCCTGTTCAGGGCCTGAAACGGGTCTGAAACGGGTCTGATCGGGGCCTGATCGGGCTCATCAGGGCTCATCGGTGAGGCGCGGCGCGGGCCGGGCACGGAGGGGGAACGGACATGGGCGGTCATCAGCGCCCCACGATGGACGCGGCACTCGGGGCGGACCCGGCCGACCCGGCACACCCGGTACACCGGGCGAGCGGGAGCCCAGGGCCCGGCGGGGTGGCGGACGCGCCGCCGGAGACCGACGGCGCGCCGTGGACCCACACCGACGCGCTGGTGGCCGCCGGCGCCTGCACGCTCGACCTGCTCAACTACCTGCTCTTCAGCGAGATGGACGGGGTGCGCCGGGTGACCCCGCCGGGCCTGCTCCTCGTCGCGCTGTCGGCCCTGCCCCTGCTCGTCCGGCGCCGCCACCCGGTGCCGGCGCTCGCCGTGGTCCTGGCCGTCGAGGCCGCGATCGACCTGTCCACACCGGCGAGTACCCACTTCGGCGCCGTCCTGATGGTCAGCCTGTTCGCGGTCGCCCGGGCCCGCCCCGCCCCGGTGACGGCGGCCGCCGCGGTGGTGACGTCGGTGCTGACAGTGCTGAGCCAGAGCCACCTGCGGATGCCCGCCTGGCAAGCGGCCGTCAGCGCCCCCGCCTCCACCCTGCTCGTGGCCGGCACCGGCCTCGCCGTGGCGCGCTGGCAGCGGGAGGTCGCGGCCAACCGCAAACTGCTGGCCGACCGCGCGGTGGCCGACGAACGCCGCCGCATCGCACGGGAGTTGCACGACATCGTGGCGCACCACATCACCACCATGCAGCTGATGGCCGGCGGCGCCCGGGCCAACCTCGCCCACCCGGAGGTGGTCCGGGACGCCCTGGTCACCCTGGAGTCCTCCGGGCGACTGGCCCTGCGGGAGATGCGCCAGCTCCTGGACGTCCTGCGGGCCGGCGACGAACCGGACACCGCCCCGCCCTCGCCCCAGCCCGGGGCCGAGGACCTCGACCGGCTGGTGGACGAGTCCCGGGTGGCCGGCCTGCCGACCGACTTCGACGTCCACGGGCCCCGCCGCCCGCTGCCGCCCACCGTCGGCCTGACCGTGTTCCGGATCGTCCAGGAGGGCCTCACCAACGCCCGCAAGCACGCCGGGCCCGCCCGCGCGACCGTCACCCTGACGTACGGTCCGGACCGGGTCACCGTCGAGGTGCGCGACGACGGGGGCACGGCGGGCACGGGCGGCGCCGCACCGCAGGAGGCGGTGCCGACCGGCGGCCGGAGCGGGTACGGCCTGATCGGCATGCGCGAGCGCGTCGCCCTGCACGGCGGCACCCTGCGGACCGGACCACGTCCGGAGGGCGGCTTCGCCGTCCTGGCCGACCTGCCACTGGCCCCGGAGGAGACGGCCGACGCCGCCGTCCAGCACGGAACGGCGACGGCCCGGTGAGCGCGCACGGCGACGGCCCGGTGAGCTCGAACGATGGCGGCCCGGTGAGCGCGCACGACAGCGGCCCGGTGAGCGCGGCGGCACCGGGCATCCGGGTCCTCATCGCGGACGACCAGCCGCTGGTGCGGCGCGGCCTGTCCCTGATCCTCTCCCCCGACCCGTCCTTCGAGGTGGTGGGCGAGGCCGAGAACGGGGAGCAGGCCGTCACCGCCGCCCGCCTGCTGCGCCCCGACGTCGTGGTGATGGACATCCGGATGCCCGTGCTCGACGGGGTCGGCGCGACCCGGGAGCTGGCCCGCACCCTCCCCTCCTGCCGGGTCCTCGCCCTCAGCACCTTCGACATGGACGAGTACGTGGTGGCCGCGCTGCGCGCCGGCGCCCACGGGTTCCTGCCCAAGGACGTCTCGCCGGAGGAACTGGGCGCGGCGATCCGCACCGTCCACGCCGGCGAGGCGGTGGTCGCCCCGCGCCTGCTCACCCGGCTGATCTCCACCTACGTCCGGGCCCCGGTCGGCGCCCCGCCGCCGGTCACCGACACGGGCGGGCTGACGCCCCGGGAGGTCGAGGTGTGGCGGCTGATGGCCACCGGCCTGGACAACACCGAGATAGCCCGGGCCCTGGACATCAGCCTGTCGACGGTGAAGAACTACATCACCAGCATCTTCGGCAAGCTCGATGTCCGGGACCGCGCCCAGGCGGTCATCGCGGCCTACGAGTCCGGCCTGGTCACCGCGCGCACGGGAGGCGGGTAGCGGGGGCCTTCTGTCTGCGGGCCCTCGACTCGGGCGCCGATCGCATCGCCCGCGGTCATGACCTGCGGCGGGGCGTCGGCACTGGCCGAACCGGCCGTCTCGACGGAATCCTCCACGCATATCACCATGCGGCCTGAGCAGGACGGATGAGGTTTCGGCAAGGACAGGGTCGACGCCGGTCAGCCGGTGGTCTCGGCGATCTTCGCGAGGTGAGCGGCCCGCACCGCGCCGGTCCGACGTGGTGCGGGCCGCTCACCGCGTCGGACCGGTGCGGTGCGGGGTCCGCGGTCCCTACTCCTTGGCGGGCAGCGCGGCGACGAAGTCCGCCACCGCGCGTTCCAGCCGCGGTCCGGCCTCCGGCGACAGGGTCAGGCCGGTCCCACCACCGTCGGCGAGCTCGATCGCCCGGTCGAGGACGAAGGCTCCCCGCACGACGTGCCCCGCGCCCAGGGCCATCAGTACCGGCCGCAGCGCGTAGTCGGGCGCGAGCGCATGGGCGAGGCTGCCGCCGGTCATCACCGGCAGCACCGTCTTCCCGGCGAGGCCGGCCGGTGGGAGCAGGTCGAGGAAGGCCTTCAGCAGGCCGCTGTAGGCGGACTTGTAGACCGGCGTCGCAATGACGACCCCGCCCGCCGCGGCGACCGCGTCCAGGGCCTGGCGCAGCGCGGGCGCGTCCGTCCGCCCGGCCAGCAGCTCGGCCGCCGGCAGGTCGCGGACGCGGACGTGGCCGGTCCGCAGGCCCGCCGCGGACAACCGCTGCACCAGGTGGTCGGTCAGCGCGGCGGTGCGCGACCGTGCGGACGGGCTGCCGGAGATCGCGAGCAAGGGCGTCATCAGGGCTCCTCGACGGGCGCGGCCGGGTCGGCGGGCCGCACCGCCCGCTCGACCACCCGCGCGGCGGGTTCCACGGGGTGCGCCGCCGGCTCGACGGACTGGCCGTGCCGGAACACGTTGCGCGGGTCCCACACCGCCTTGATGCGTTGCAGGCGCGGGTAGTTCTCCTTGTAGTAGAGGTCGTGCCAGGGCACCGACGAGGTGTTGAACCGGGGGTCGCCGAGGTCGATGTCCGGGTAGTTCACGTAACAGCCGTCGGTCACCTCGTTGGGCACCGGTACGCCACCGGTGTCCGCGTACATCTCCTGGTAGCACTCGCGGGCCCAGGCGATGTACTTCTCGTCGTCGGCGGGGTCGTTCCAGAACACCTGCCAGAGCATCTTGAAGGCCGCGTCCCGGTGCGGCGCGGCGGTCCGGGTCGGGGCGACCGCGTTGATCCGGCCGCCGTACGAGGTCAGCTGCACGCTGATGTTCGGGTTGTCGACGTCGTCGCGGGTGAGGTGCCGGTGCAGCGTCTCCAGCTGGCCGTCGGGGAAGGTCGCGCGCATGAACGCGGACTTGTACTCGGCGCGCAGGGTCGGGTCGTTGAGCACGACGTTGGTCGTTCCGAGCAGCCGGATCGCCTGGAGCCACGGGATCCGGCGCGGGGCCGCGAACTGGGGCAGCGCGGGCAGTTCGCCCATGTGCCGGGTGAGCGCGCCGCGTTCGACGGTGACGCCGCTGCCGATGTGCTCCAGGTAGTCGGTGAGGAGTTGCTCGGCGTCCGGTGCGGAGGCGTCGACCAGGACGAGCAGGCCGATCTGTCCGGCGCTGCGGTGGTTGAGCACCAGCTGGCTGATCAGTGCCCGGGCGGGGTCGTCGGGCCCGCGGTGGGCGGCGTGCCAGTCGGCGTAGTTGCGCGCCAGCCGGACGAACTCGTCCCGGGTCAGCTCGTCCCACGCCCAGCTGACCGCGCTGACCAGCAGTTCCTCGGGCGGCTTGGGCAGCAGGTCGCGCGGGTCGCGGCCGCGGGCGCTCGGCGAGCGGAACCAGTAGCGGGTGACCACACCGAAGTTGCCGCCACCGCCGCCGGTGTGCGCCCACCACAGGTCGTGGTGGGGGTCGTCCTCGTCCCGGGTGCCGATCACCGCGCGGGCCCGGCCGGCCTCGTCGACGACGACCACCTCCACCGCGTACAGGTGGTCGACGACCAGGCCGTGCAGGCGGCAGAGCGGTCCCCAGGCGCCGCCGCTGACGTGGCCGCCCATGGCGACCGAGTAGCAGAACCCGGCCGGGACGACGACGCCCCACTCGGGGTAGGTGGTCTGGTAGGTGCGCAGGTTCGTCGCGCCCGACTCGATCTCGATGGCGTTGAGCCGGGGGTCGTAGCGCACCTCGTGCATGCCGGACATGTCCAGGATGATCTGGACCTCCGGGTTGTGCACGAAGTCCTCGTAGCAGTGCCCGCTGGAGCGCACGCTGAGCCGTTTGCCCTGGTCGACGGCCTCCTGGACGACGGCGACCACCTCCGCGGTGGAGCTCACCAGGCGGATGGACTCGGGCGCGGCGACGTAGCGCTGGTTGAGCCCGCTGATCAGGTCGTCGTACTGCTGGTCGGCCTTGGTCACCGTGATGCCGTCGTGCCGCCGCCCCGGACCGGCGCCGGGCGTCGTGGCGCTGCCCTTCGGAGTCCCCGTGTCGGCCGGGTCGGCCACTCCTTCGATCATGTGTCACACCTTCTTCTGCACGCGATTGCCTGGGCGAACGGCGAATACCGCTGCCCGGTGGGCTGAACTTCCGGATTCCTGTTCCCCGCTGGGGAACCGCGAACGGCCAGGTCGGTTCCCGGCCGTTCGCGGGACAGGATCGCGTCGTGAGAATCCCCCGTCGGCGTGGCGCCGTCAGTTGTCACGCAGTGCTGGAATCACCTCACGGGCGACTCGTTCGAATTCCTCCTGATGCGCCTCCCCCGGCCAGTCGAGGACGAACTCCGAGACGCCCGCCCCCGCGAACCGTTCGAAGACCTCCTCGTACCCGTGCCGTCCCCTTCTCGGGTCCCAGGGCCCGAAGATCGTGTACGAGCGCCGGATCGCCGCCGGGTCGCGGCCGGCCTCGGTGGCGAGCCGGTCCAGCCGCCGGTTCTGCTCGGCGGTGATGGCGATCACCTCGGCCGCGCTCGCGCCCGGCGGGCCGTGGGTGTTCCAGGACTCGGCGTACCCGGCCGCGACCCGGATCAGGGTCGGCGACTGGCCGCCGACGGTGATCGGCAACCGGGGCGACTGCAGCGAGCCGGGCACGGTCACCACGTCCTGCACCCAGAGCCGGGCGCCGCGGTGGCTGAACACCCCGCCGCGCAGCACCCCGTCCACGATCGCGACGTAGTCGGCGAACCGCTCGGCCCGTTCCTTGGGCGGCCACGGCAGCTGTCCCACGCTGTGGTGGTCCCAGGCGAAGAGCCCCGCGCCGATGCCCAACTCGAACCGGCCGCCCGACAGGTGGTCGAGCGCGATGGCCTGCTTCGCCAACTGGGCGGGCGGGCGCAGGATCTGGTTCGCCACCATGGTGCCGATCCGGATCCGCTCGGTGGCCAGCGCGGCCGTGGCCAGCACCGACCAGCTGTCGAACCAGTGGCTCCCGAGGCCCCTCAGGTCCGCGGCGTGGTCCGGCAGGAACACCTGGTCGAAACCCAGGCCCTCCAGGTATCTCAGCCGGTCGACCAGCACCGGAACGGGCTGGTCCGGATAGAGCATGACGCCGAATCGGCGGACGGGCGGAGCGGATTCCCGCGGATTCCCGGGAACGGGATGCGGGAATTCCTCGGCCGTGTTCGGTCGGGGCATGGGACACCTTCCTTTCCGGCCCCGGACATTACTCGGACAGCACGGGTGGATTCCCGTTTCCGCGCAGGAGATCCGGCAACGGACGCGGATCGGGAACGGGCCGCCAGCCGTCCTCGGGCCGGTCGTACGACCAGCGCGGTCCCCGCCGCACCAGATCCTCCAGGGCCGCCAGCAGACGCTCGACGTGCTCCGAGGTGGTGCCCATCCCGATGCTGGCCCGCAGCGCGCGGTCGCCCTGGTGCCCGGCCGCGTCGCCGAGCAGGGACCGGACCGCCTGGTGCGCGCAGAACGCGCCGTCCCGCACGCCGATGCCGTGTTCCGCGGACAGGGCCGTGGCGACCAGCCGTTGGTCCGCGAACGCGTCGCCGAGGCGCGACAGGCTGAACGACACCACGCCCAACCGCGGGTGCCCGTCCGGCCACAGGTCCAGCACGCGTACCCCGGGGACGGCCGCCAGTCCCTCGCGCAGCCTGGCCGTCAGCGCCTGTTCGTGCCGGACGACGGTGTCCCAGCCGGTGGCCGCCAGGGTCCGGCAGGCGACCGCCATCGCGTGGACGCCCACCACGTTCGGGGAGCCGCCCTCGTGCCGGTGCGGCAGCCCGGACCAGGCGACGCTCTCCCCGCCCGCCTCCTCGTCCACCCGGGCCGTGGCCCCTCCGCCGGCCAGGTACGGGTCGGCCGCGTCCAGCCAGTCGGCGGCGCCCACCAGGGCGCCCGCACCGAACGGCGCGTACATCTTGTGCCCGGACAGGGCGACCCAGTCGACGTTCCAGCCCGCGAGGTCCAGCGGCCGGTGCCCGGCCAGTTGGGCCGCGTCGAGCACGGTGCGGGCGCCGTGGATGCGGGCCACCTCGGCGAGGTCCGCCACCGGCCACAGTTCCCCGGTCACGTTGGACGCACCGGTGATCACCACCAGCCTGGGGCCCTTCGGGGCGTCGGCCAGTGCCTTCGCCAGCTGCACCACCGCGTCCCCGGGCGTGGCCGCCCTGGCCAGCCGGTGCACCCGGCTGCCTCGCCAGGCCAGCAGCGCGGCGTGGTGGTCGGTGTTGAACCGGAACACCGTCGTGCCGGCCGGCAGCGCGCGCCCGAGCAGGTTGAGCGCATCGGTGGTGTTGCGGGTGAAGACCACCGTGGCGTCGGGGGCGGCACCGGTGAAGCTCCGCACCGTCTCCCTGGCCCGTTCGTAGGCCGAGGTGGAGACGGCGGAGGCGAACCCCGCACCGCGGTGCACGCTGCTGTACCAGGGCAGCAGCCGGTCGACGGCCTGCTGCACCGCGGTCAGGCTGGGGGTGCTCGCCGCGTAGTCGAGGTTGGCGTACGTCACCCGTCGCCCGGTCACCAGCGGCACCTCCAGCCGGCCGCCGACGACCGGTGGGAGACCGACGGCGACCCGGTCGGGCTCGGTACCGGTCACCGCGGTCACTGTGCGGTCCATCCGCCGTCCATGACCAGCACGGAGCCGGTGAAGAAGGCCGCGTCGTCGCCGGCCAGATAGGCCACGGCCGAGGCCGCCTCCCGCGCGCTCGCGATCCGGCCGAGCGGGTGCAGACCGTTGAACATGTCCACCATCTCCTGGCTGCCGCCCACCGAGGAGCGGTACATCGGGGTGTCCACCGATGCCAGCGCCAGCGCGTTGACCCGGATGTTCTGGTGGGCGTACTCGAGCGCGGCGGCCTTGGTCAGGCCGATCACCCCGTGCTTGCCAGCCACGTAGGCGCTGATCCCGGCACCGAAGCCGACCACGCCCAGCTGGGAGGCGTTGTTGACGATCGATCCGCCGCCGCGCCGCTGGAGGGCCGGGATCTCGTGCCGCATGGACAGGAAGACGCTGGTCAGCACCTTGGTGATGTCCTCGGCCCAGGCCTCCGGCTTCTGGTCCGCGATCAGGCCCATGCTGCCGAGGCTCCCCGCGTTGTTGAAGGCGATGTCGAGCCCGCCGAAGTGGTGCTCGGCGGCGCGCACCGCGGCCGCGACCTCCTCGTCCACCGTCACGTCGGCCCGCACCGTGATCGCGGCGCCGCCGGCGGCGGCGATCTGCCCGGCGACCCGTTCCAGTTCCGCCTCCCGCCGGGCCGCCAGCACCACGCTCGCGCCCTGAGCGGCCAGGGCCTTCGCGGCGGCCTCTCCGATGCCGGAGCCGGCACCCGTCACCAGGGCGACCTTTCCGCGCAGCCGGTCCCGGGCGACCGTGCCGTCGGGGGACGGGTTCGTGTTGCGTTCGTTCATGAGAGGTGGTTGGGGCCGCCCGACCGGGTCGGGCCCCGCTCCCTTCGGGTTCGGTGGTGATCGGTGTGACAGTGGGGCGGCCCGGCCGGCCGGTCAGTCGCGTTCGACCGGGACGCCGACCAGCGAGCCGTACTCCGCCCAGGAGCCGTCGTAGTTCCGCACGTCCGGCCACCCCAGCAGCTCCCGCAGGACGAACCAGGAGAGCGACGAACGGGCGCCGACCCAGCAGTAGAGGATGGTGCCGCGGGCCGGGTCGAGACCGGCGTACAGCTGCCGGAGCTCCTCCTGCGGACGGAAGGTGTCGTCCGGGTTGACGGCAGCCTCCCAGGGCCGGTGGACCGCGCCGGGCACCCGGCCGGGGCGCTGGGCGACCTCGTGCGGGTTGTTGCCGGGGGCGAACGGCGTGCCGGCGAAACCGGGGGCGAAGACCCGCCCGGCGTACTCCTCCGGGGTCCGCACGTCGAGGATGTTGCGGCTGCCGAGGCCGGCGAGGACGTCGTCCCTGGTCGCCCGGACCGACGGGTCGGGCGTGGCCGCCCGGTAGTCGGTGGCCGGGCGCGCGGGCACCTCGGCGCTGAGCGGGCGGCCCTCGGCCTCCCACTTGCGGCGCCCGCCGTCCAGCAGCCGCACGGAGCGGTGACCGTGCAGCGTGAAGTACCAGTACGTCTGTGCGGCCAACATGTTGGCGTTCCCGGAGTGCAGCACCACGGTGTCCCGGTCGCCGATGCCCTTGGACCGCATCAACGCCTCGAACGCCTCCCGGTCGATGACACCCAGGCGCAGCCGGTCCTGGAACTCGCTCCAGTCGATCCAGACGGCGCCCGGCAGATGACCCTTCCGGTACTCGGTGTCGTCGTTCCCGGTCTCGACGAAGACCACCCCGTCCGTACCAAGGTGGCGCTCGGCCCAGTCGCCGGTGACCAGCGCGGACTCACGGTCCATGGTTCCCCCTCGTGAGGTAGTGACCGGGTCTCCCCGGTGGAGTTCGCGCCCGCACGGGCCGGGCGCGGCGTGCCGGTGGGGTCCCGGCCACCGGGACCGGAACCCCACCGGACGGGAGGTCAGGCCGGGGACGCCTCGGCCGTCTTCTCCTCGGTCGCGGAGCCGGCCGACGCGCGGTCCCGGTGCCAGGAGTAGTAGCTGAGCAGGATGCCGAGGACGGTGACCGCCGCGGCGGCGACGTACACGGTGCGCAGGCCGGGGCCGGCGACGACCCGGCCGCCCAGCCAGCCGGCCAGGGCGGCCGCGAGCTGGTACCCCGAGGCGTTCACCGCGATGGCGAGGGTCGGGGCCGAGCTGGCGGTGGAGAGCACCCGGGCCTGCATGCCCGGGATGACGGAGAAGCCCAGTGCACCGATCAGGAACACCATGACCGCGGTGAGCACGGTGCTGCCGCTGACCGCCCACATCGCCAGCAGGCCCGCGGTGAGCAGACCCAGCAGCCCGACCTGCGCGGCCATCGGCGAGCGGTCGGAGAGCCAGCCGCCGGCGAAGTTGCCGACCGCCGCGCCCACCCCGTACGCCAGCAGCAGCAGCGGGACGGCACCCTCGGCGAAGCCGGTGAGGGTGGTGAGCAGCGGCGCGAAGTAGGTGAACACCATCAGCAGGCCCATGTTGGCGATGGCGGTGACGGCGATCGCCAGCTGCACGTTGCGGCTGCGGAACACCCGCAGCTCGGTGACCGCGGAGGATCCGGACGTGGAGGCCGCCACGTCCGGGACGAACGGCAGCACCATCAGCAGACCGAGCACGCAGACCGCGGCGACGGTGCCGAAGGTCGCCCGCCACCCGAAGTGGTTGCCGATGAAGGTCCCCAGCGGCGCGCCGAGCATCATCGACAGGTTCATCCCGAAGACCAGTTTGGAGACGGTCGAAGCCTGCTTGCCCTCGGGCGCGGTGGAGGCGGCGATGACGATCGCGTTGGCGAAGAACGTGGCGGTCACCAGGGCGGTGACGATGCGTGCCACGAACAGCACGGAGTAGACCGGTGCGAAGGCCGACGCGAGGTTTCCCACGACCACGATCACCAGCAGGCCGACGATGAGCGGCTTGCGCGGATAGCGTGCGGTCAGCGCGGTCAGCACCGGACCGCCGATGATCATACCGATGGCGTAGGCCGTGACCAGCAGGCCGGCCGCGGGGATCGACACGTCGAGGTCGCCGGCGACATCCGGCAGGATGCCGGCGATGACGAACTCGCCGGTCGTGATGCCGAACACGCACAGCATCAGGGTAAGGAGCTTCAACGACATGGTGTCTCTTCTGTCGGGGTGGGATTTCTTTCGATCCGCCGGGGCCGGCCTGACCTGTCGTCAGGGGCTGGGCGGCGGGCCCGCGTAGCGGTAGCCGTACGTGGAGCCCAGGGCGATGATGTGGTCGAGATCCGGTCCGCCCACGTCCTCGGTGGGCAGGGTGAGCGCCTTGGCGTGCGGGATCTCCGCGTCCAGGAACAGGTCGAACTGCGGCCTGCGGTCCGGTTGCGGAGTGGAGTGGATGGTCAGGAACCTGGCGTTCGCCGAGGTCGTGACGAAACCGTGCGGGACGGTGCGCGGCACGATCATCGTGGTGCCGGCCTCGGCCACCTGCTCCTCCCCGTCGCAGATCATGCGCAAGGTGCCCTCCAGGACCATGAAGACCTCGTCCTCGTAGTCGTGGATGTGCAGCGGAGTGTTGTAGCCGCGGTTGCCGGTGTGCTGGACGACGGTGAAGGAGTTCCTGGTCGCCGAGCCCGGCACCCGTATCTGGGCCAGGCCGCCGAGCAGCCACACCGCGGTCTGCTCGGACTCCGGGATCAACAGCCCCTTCTCGTCACGGAGGTCGTCCGGGAAGGTCATCGCGCTCCTTTGCTGAGGGTGGTGACCGGTGCCGCCGGTCGTCGGCCGGGCCCGTCAGGCACCGTCGAAGCCGGCCAGGAAGGCTGCCACGCCGTCCGGGCCGGAGACCGTGCGCCACATGGTGACCGGATCGTTGAAGTTGCTGACGAAGGCGTCGGCGACCCGCTTGTCCGCCGCGGCCCGCCGGAACACCTCGCCGACGTGCGGCGGGAGTTCACCGAGGAAGGCGTTGCTCCACTCCACCACGTGGCGCGCGTGCTCCCACAGCCGCGCGCACGCGTCGCGGCAGAACTCCTCGTCGAACGGTCCCGTGCCGCCGGCGATCAGTTCGGCGAGCGCGAAGGCGGTGTGCGAGCCGAGGTTGGCGCCCTGGGCGGTGAGCGGGTCGTTGGTGATCCAGGCGTCGCCGACGGCGAGCGCACAGGTGTCGTCGTCGAGCCGGGCCCAGCCCTGCCGGACCACCGGGGTGAGCGCGCCCTGCGCCAGTTCGCCGGGCGCGGTGAGCGAGAACCCGGCCGTGTCGATGCGCTCGCGCAGGCCCGGGGCGTGGACGGCGACCAGGTCGAGCACCTGCCGGCGGAACGCCGCCGGGTCGGCGTCGGGGTCGGCGTGGCAGATCCCCTCCAGCGGACCGCCCGGTACCGCCTCGAAGGCGAGGACGTCCGCCCGGCCCGCCGGGGAGTAGAACGGCAGGCGCAGGATCTCCCCGGCACCGGGCAGGAAGTGGATGTCCAGCGAGTGCGGCACCTCCTCGTCGATGCCGAGGTAGATCCCGGCGCACAGGATCCGCTGCGGCCCGGTGTACGGCGAGCGGGACCGGTCCACCGGGAAGAGCCGCCGCATCGACCGGTTGCCGTTCGCGACCACCACCAGGTCGTGCCGGCCCGCGATCTCCTCGACCGGGCGGTCGCCGACCACCAGCTCCCCACCGCGGTCGAGGAAGGCGTTCAGCAGGTGGGGCAGGTAGATCCGGAAGTCCACCACGCTGGACGGGGGCGTCAGGTCGGCGAGGAACTCCAGCGGCGCGGGGTCGCCGGTCCGCACGGTGACGGCCCAGTGCCGCACCTGCGCGTCGGCGAAGTCCCAGGCGAAGACGCCGAGTTCCCGCTCACGCTGCTGGGTGCGGCCGAACCGGGCGGGGAAGTTCCGCGGCCGGGCGCCCTTCAGCCGGTCGACCTCCTCCTCCGCGTACACCGTGACCGGTACGCCCGACTGCTGGAGCCGCAGGGCCAGTTGAAGGCCCGAGATCCCGGTTCCGACGATGCCCACCCCGGTCATGCCGCCGTCCCCTCGGTGTCCGCGCCGGTCCGCAGCCGGGCGGCCAGCCACCCGACGGACTCCAGCGTGTAGCCCGCGGCCTCGGGCGAGGCCAGGGCCGAGGCCGGGATCAGCATGGGGTGCCGCATGCCCGCGTCGACGAGTTCGCCGATCCTCTTCAGTACGGTCTCCCGGCTGCCGACGAGGACCTGGTCCGCGACCACCTCGTCCGGGACCGCGGCCAGCGCCCGTTCCACCTCCGGTCGGGTCAGGTGGTGCGGCAGCAGTTCCACCAGGCCGCGGTAGTGCTCGCCGAAGGGGTGCACGGCGCCGTGCCGGCGCCAGGCCCGGGCACCGGCGTGCAGGGCCAGGAAGCGGATCGGGGTGGCCCGCAGGAGGTCCTGGGCCGCCGCGTCGGTCTCCGCCACCACGATCGGGACGCCACCGGCCGCGGTGACGGCGTCCGCGTCCCGGCCCGCCTCGGCGGCGGCCGAGCGCACCACAGCCAGCCGCCGGGCGTACTCGTCCGGCGCCATCAGCTCGGAGGGCAGCCACCCGTCGGCGTAGCGGCCGGCCAGGGTGAGCATCCGGTGGCGGTTCGCCCCCAGCCAGAGCCGCGGAGTCCGGCCCTCGGGCGCCGGCAGGGTGAGCGCGCGGTCCAGCGTGAAGTGACGTCCGCGGAAGTCGTGCGGTCCCTCGCCGGAGAAGAGCAGCCTGAGCACCTGCAGCGCTTCCTCGACCCGGTCGACCTGGTGGTCGTGCGGCACGCCGTACGGCACGAGGTTCTCCAGCGCGCCCGCGCCGATGCCGAGGACGGGGGCCTGCTCGGTGAGCTGGGCGAGGGTCAGCGCGGTCTGGGCCAGCACCGCCGGATGGCGGCGGTGCGGGTCGGTGACTCCGATGGCGAGCCTGACCGGGCCGGCCTGCGGGGCGAAGTTGCCGAGCACGGTGGCGAAGTCGAGACAACGGTCGGGCGTCGGCAGGTCCGCCGCCAGGTA
Source organism: Kitasatospora sp. NPDC058162 (assembly GCF_042884005.1). Taxonomy (NCBI): domain Bacteria; kingdom Bacillati; phylum Actinomycetota; class Actinomycetes; order Kitasatosporales; family Streptomycetaceae; genus Kitasatospora; species Kitasatospora sp. NPDC058162. The sequence continues at coordinate 48,365 of NZ_JBHVUS010000040.1, read as the reverse complement.
GCTGAAATCGGTGTCCCAGGCCTGGCGGGGGAAGACGTTCATCAGGTGGTCGAAGACCAGGAAGGTGTCGAGTCCGGCTTGGCGGGCGACCCCCAGCAGCCCCCGCCCGCCCTCGATCCGTCCGACCGCGTCCCAGACCAGGCCGACCTGCACGCTCATACTCCGCTCCTCACTGCCAGCGTCCGTGCGATGAAATCGTCGGTGTGTTCCGGGCGTCGGATGTGCCGCCACATCGCGCCCGGGCGATCGAGGTGGGCGACGAAGGCGTCCGCCATCCGCTGGTCGGCCGCGCAGGCCGCGAGCAGGGTGCCCATCTGGGGCGGGGGCGGGCCGACGAACATGTTGGTCCAGTCCACGATCGGCTGGGCGGTGGCCCACAGCCGCTCCGACACCGTGCGGCAGAAGGTCCCGTCGTACGGCCCGTCGTGCTCCCGCAGCACGTCCGCCAGCTGGAAGGCCAGCGTGGAGCCGAGGTTGGCGCCCTGCGCGGTCAGCGGATCGTTGGCGATCCAGGCGTCGCCGACGGCCAGGGCGTACCGGTCGTCGGACAGCCGTGCCCAGCCCTGGCGCACCACCGGCACGACCGCGCCCTGGAGCAGGTCCACCGGGCGGGCGAGCGCGAACTCGCGTTCGTCCACGCGTTCCCGCAGGGTGGGGGTGTGGGTGGTGATCAGTTCCAGGACGGCTTGCGCGAACCCCTCGGGGTCGTCCCGGTGGTTCCGGTCCGTCACGGCGGCGAAGGGGCCGCCGGGCACCGCCTCGACCAGCACGCCGGTCAGTTGCCCGCCGAAGGAGTGGTACGTCGGAGCGTGGACCTCCCCGGCTCCCGGCACCATGTGCATGGTCATGCCGGACGGCTCCGGCGGGCGGACCCCGTGGAACAGGCCGGCCGCGAGTCGCCGCGGCGCCGAGGTGTACGGCGAACGGGCCGCGTCGCGCGGGAAGGCGTCCGTGAGCGCGCCCCGGCCGGCCGCGACGACCACGAGCTCGTGCCGTTCGGCCAACCGGGCCAGCTCGGCCCGGTCGGCCACCCCTCGGCGGACCGCGTTCCCGCCACGCTGCTGGTACTCCTCCAGCAGCGTGGCGAGATACATCCGGAAGTCCACCGAACTGGCGGGGCGCGGGAGTTGTGCCCGGAACGACATCCCGTCCGGCCCCTCGACACTCAGGTGCATCCACGCGTTGTCGTACTCGCCGGATGCCCATCGGGTCACGCCGAGGGCCTTTTCGCGTTCCCTGGTGGAGTCGAAGCGCGTGACCAGGTTCAACAGCGGCCCGCTGCGGATGTCGTCCGGGTCCTGCGCCGCGTACAGGGTGACGTCAATGCCGAACTGCCGCAGTCTGAGCGCCAGGTGAAGACCGGAGATCCCGGTCCCCACGATGCCGATACTCATGCGCTAGCTCCACCTGTGCTGGGAATGGCTGCTTTCGGGGACGTTTGGTGCCGGGGGTGGGTCAGATGACCTCGACCCGTTGCAGGTGCCGGTTGGTCGGCCCGCTGAACGCGTTGCGTCCGTGCACCAGCGCGATGTTGTCGGCGATCACGATGTCGCCCTTGCGCCAGTCGTGCGCGTAGCAGTACTCGGGCCGGTGCAGGCGCTCCGCCATCGAGGCGAGGAACTCCTCGGCCATTGCCCCGTCGATGCCGTGGACGGCGGCCTGCACGGGGTTCTTGTAGACGGCCGGGTCCAGCGGCTCGGCGAAGCGCAGCACGGGCACACCGGTGCTGGGGTGCTGGGCCACCAGGCGCTCGGTGATCTCGCCGCCGTAGTGCACCATCTTCTCGGTCGTGTAGGTGATGCTGATCCGCGACCACACGTCCCGCAGGTCCGAATCGGCGTCCCGGTACGCGGCGGTGGTGTCCGAGAACACCGTCTCCCCGCCGACACCGGGGGTCGCCTCCAGGCACTGGAAGAAGAAGTACCGCGGATCGGCCTCGACGAACGCGCCGTCCCAGTGGAACGGGACGTCCCCGTCGGCGAACAGGTAGTTGCGCGGGTTCTCCTCGACCACCAGGTCGATGACCTCGCCCGGCTCCCATTTCAGGACCTCGCCCCAGAGGCGACAGTAGTCGGCGAATTCCTGCGTTTCCAGGAGCCTGAATCCGCGCAGCACCAGCACCCGGGATTCGTGGGTCCACCGGGCCAGCTCGTCCACCGGGATGTCGGAGATCCGGGCGTCGCCGCCCGGGGCCTCGACCACCCGGCCGAAGGGCCGCAACGGAATGTGCCGGAACGTCCCGGCCGAAGACCTGGAGGTTGTCATGACGGAGTTCTTCCTTTCCGGGGAGGACGTCACCGGGAACCGGCCGGCAGGTGCGGGGCGACGAAATGGCTGGGGCGGCCGCCCCGCCAGACGACGGTGGCCTGGAGTTTCTCCGCGTCCCACCGTTTGACCAGATAGCGCTTCACGCCGTCGTCGAGCACCACCCCGTGCCACGGGGTCAGCCAGCCGTCCCTGGTCGACATGAGCTGGATTCCGAGCTTCTCCGAGTGCGGGGGCTGCGGGTGTATCGACAGCCGGATGGCCTCGGGAAACTTATCGGAGACCAGCCGGCTCCACGCATTGGAACGGAGAATGGTCTGGTAGGCGGAATCCTTCGATTCCTTCCGCAGCTGGGAGCGGGACGCCTCACCGCCGCGCCGCGCCACCGCGTCCTCGAACATGAAGCGGTGTATGCCGTTGAACAGCGCCCGCGAGTTCCGCTCGGTGCGGACGTTGTCCTTGAGTTCCTCCAGCGTGGAGGAGTATTCGTCCTCGAGAATGCGCCGCATCTTCGGGTAGTCCACGCTGCCGAAGGCGTCGTCCAGGCCGTAGAGGTCCAGCGACGGCCAGCGCGCGGCCTCGATCATCTCCCTGAGGCTGTCCCGGTACGCGCTCACGACGGGGTCCGCCACCCCCACCACGTCGCCGAAGACGTGCCCGTCGGAGCAGACGGTGACCCGGGCTCCCGGTGCGTAGAAATGCTGCACGTAATCGCAGAGCGACTGCAGGAAGCCCAGTGCCAGTTGCTCACCGAGGTCCGGCAGGGCGCCCAGGACCTTGCTCCGGTTGGGAGACTTCGCGGGAAAGGCCGGCACCACGAAGTGGATCGGCAGGTCCCGCTCGATGAAAGCCGCCATTCTGGCCCGGCGGGCCTCCGAACAGTCGGCGCAGGGCTGCTGCTTCTCCGGTGCTTCCCCGCCGTCCGCCGTCACGTCCGGATCGGCGGCGAGCGACTCGTCTACCCGCCGGTGCCGGTAGAGCAGTTCGAGTACTCGCTGCGAAATCTGTTGCGTGGACGACGCCCCCGTCGTGTTGTGGTTCAACACTCCTCCGTACCGCGCGTCCGTATGGATGCGGGACGCCGCCGCCCGAACCGGGCCGGCGCAAGTGTTTCCCCCTGTAGAACTCTCATTCCACCGCTCCTGAATTCGTGTCCGCTCGCACGCGGAACCTCTTCTGGGATGGTGCTCGATGATCCTCGACGGCCTGCCCTGGCCAGTCGCGCCCGGCGTACAGGGGGGACACGGCACCCGCGACGGAAGAACAGCGGATTCCAGCCGCCCGCCGACCATTGCCGCTGCCACTCCCCCCGTACCCGACCCCGACGACCGCTCCCGCTGAACATGAGGGAGAGTGCTTCCGCATGCGCAGGTTCCGGGCAGCGCGAAGTGACGACTCTCCACACCTGTCGTCCCTCGTTCGCTCCGTGCCGGAACTCCCCACGGGGCACAAGCTGAGGCATCGCCAGCTTCCCTCGCAGGCAAGGGCGCACGCAATCGTCTATCGATTACCATCCTTGATGGATGACGGAATCCACGAAGGTCGATGGGGGGCATGGCGATGATCGGCGTGGACGACCCGGCAGTTCACCAACTGCGGTCGCTGCTGACGTTGGCCGAGGAGCTGCACTTCGGACGCGCCGCGGCGCGGCTCTACCTCACCCAGCCCGCCCTCAGCCAGCAGATCCGCGTCCTGGAACGTCGGCTCGGCGTGCAGCTGTTCACCCGCACCAGCCGGAAGGTGGACCTGACTCCGCTGGGACAGGCGCTGCTCCCACTGGTGCGCAACGTGGTGGACGCGTCGGACTCGCTGCGCAACGCGGCGCGGCGCTCGGCGTCCGAGAGCGGCCGGCAGGTACTGCGGCTGGGGCTGACCGACTGTGCCGCCGCCCTGGCGGCCACCCGCCGGGTGATCGCCGCGCTCACCACCGAACATCCGGACCTGGAGGTGGACTTCCAGGTGCTGGACCTCGTCGAGCAGGCGACGGCGCTGGCGGCGGGGAAGATCGACGCCGCCTTCGTCTACTTCCCGGTGCCCGGCGGCTACCACGCCGAGCCGCTCACCACCGAACCCCGGGTGGCGGTCCTGTCGGCCTCCGACCCGCTGGCCGAGAAGCCCGGCCTGCATCTCTCGGACCTCGCCGACCGGGCGATGGTCGGGCTGGCACCGGAGGTGTCCGCGGCGGAGCGCGACTTCTGGGCCATGGACCCGCGCCCGAACGAAGCCCCGGTCCGCTACACCGACCACCGCGTCACCCGGGTGGAGGCGCTGCTGTCAGCGGTGTCCTTCGACGAAGCGGTCGCCTTCCTGCCGGCCGTGGCCGCGGAACTCTTCCCCCGGCCGGACGTCCGCTACCGGACGGTCACGGACCTGCTGCCGTGCACCTTCGGAGTGGTCTGGCCCGAGGCGGACCGGGCGAAGTCCACCGTCCTCCTCCTCGCGGACGTCTGCCGCCGGCTGTCCGAGCAGGGCCTGCCGGCGGGTGCGATCCGGCACCCCACATCGCCCCCGACCCTGGGCGCAGCCGATCGGTGACCGGGCTCGCTGTCAGGACACACCACGCCGCCGTGGTCGCCTCCGACGGCACCACGTACTTCGGCAGCGACGGCGGCGTCTGGTCCCGTCCCTCGGCGACCCGCGCCCAGGTCGGCGGGTTCAACGACCTCAACGCCGGCCTGCGCACCCTGCAGTACTACGGCGGCCAGACCGGCAAGAACACGGCGGGCACCGGCGACATCTTCTGGGGCGGCCTCCAGGACAACGGCTACTCGGTCTCCGTCCCGGGCGACCCGGCGATGTACGAGCCCAAGGGCGGTGACGGCTTCAACGTGATCGTCGCCCCGCAGGACGGCCGCTACAGCGTCGCCGAGTACACCAACCTGGCCCTCGCCAAGACCCTCGACGGCGGCCACAGCTGGTACAACATCAGCCCGAACTGCACCAACTTCAAGCCGACGTCGACCGGCACGCCGTGCGAGAAGGACGGCCGGTTCGTCGCCCCGTTCGGCGCGGACGTCGCCAACGTCCAGCACTGGGTGGCCGGAGGCCGCTACGTCTGGGACAACCAGGGCAAGGGCTGGGCCACCGCCTGCACCGGCGCGACCTGCGACTGGCAGCCGGTCTTCGACCTCGGCAACGGCAGCGCCGCCACCGCCGTGACCGCCAACGGCGCGGTGACGTACGCCGGTTGGTGCGGCACCGGCAACGGCTGCAACCCCGGCGGCGGCTCGCCGTTCGTCGCCGGCATCGCCACCAACTACGGCGGCACGTGGCACCAGGTGCAGGCGCCCAACCTGCCCAACCGAGTGGTCACCGCGATCTCCGTCGACCAGGCCGACGCCGCGCACGTCGTCGCCGTCTACGGCTCCTACAGCCGGCACTGGATCGACGGCGCGGGCACCGGCCACGTCTTCGAGTCCCACGACGGCGGCACCACCTGGACCGACATCAGCGGCAACCTGCCCGACGCGCCGGTCAACGCCGTCAAGATCGCCCTGGGCTCGCTGATCGTCGGCACCGACAACGGTGTCCTCGCCGCCTCGCCGACCGCTCCCACCAACTGGTACCGGCTGGGCTCCGGACTGCCCAACACCCCGGTCGGCGACCTCTCCGTCGCCCCTGACAGCTCGTACCTGCTGGTCTCCACCCGCAATGCCCAACGGTGCCCCTGCCGGAACACCGGGCCCGTCCCACCCCGTCCCGACGCCGACCTTCGTCCGGGGCGCCACCCGCAACCCGGCCAAGTCCCCTCCGGCACCCGCCGCCACCCCGAGCCGCGACGCGGACAACCCGGTCGACGCCGAACCCGACCGCTTCGCCCCCGGCCCCGGGCCGACGAACCAGCCCGGCCCCACGGGTGCCGGCCAGCCGACGCCGGTCCCGGGCCGGACGCTTCCGTTCCCCACGGCCCCCTGAACGAACGAACCCTTCAACAGAGAGCGGACACGGGACGAACGGGACCGCGGCCGAGATCGAGCCGCGGTCCCGTCGCACCACACGGCCGACGACGGCCACCGACGCCTAGGCGAGCGGGCCGCACGCCGCCAGCCCCGAAACCGGGAGCGGCCGGGTGGCCGTCCACTACACGCGCCGCGCCCGGCCTGGAGATGTCGCACTGACCAGCGCTCCGGACAAGGCCGCCTTCGCCGTGCAGCTCAGCCCCCGGCCCGGGAGCAAGCGCACCCAACCCGGTCGCCGGTCGGCGAGAGCGCGCCGGCCGCGGAACCGCCGACCACTGGTCACAGCGGCCTTCGGCGCCGGGCAGACTGGTGGCATGGCAGATGCGATCGAATGGCTGTTGCTGGTGTACCGGATTCCCACCGAGCCGACGCGGCTGCGGGCGGGGGTGTGGCGACGACTCAAGGCGCTGGGCGCGGTCTACCTGCAGAACTCGGTGGCGGTGCTGCCCGCCTCGCCGGAGACCGAACGGGCGCTGCGGGTGCTGCGCAACGACATCGGCGAGATGGGCGGGAGCGCCCAACTGCTGCGGGCCGAGGCGCTGGCCGGGCAGGACGAGGTGATCGCGGCACTGAACGCGGCCCGGGACGAGGAGTACACGGAGGTCATCGACCGCTGCCAGGACTTCCTGAAGGAGATCGCCGAGGAGACCGCGGCCGAGCACTTCACCTATGCCGAGCTGGAGGAGAACGACGAGGACCTGGCCAAGCTCAAGGCCTGGTTCGACAAGGTCCGTGCCCGCGACCGGCTGGGAGCGGGCCGGCAGACGGAGGCAGCCGCGGCTCTGCAGGAGTGCGAGGCCGCGCTGGAGGGCTTCGCCGAGCGGATCTACGCCACCGGGATCGACACCCCGTAATGATCAATCTAACGGCCGTTATGCTCAGTGAATGACGACCGATAGAACACCCGAGAGTCCGGCGCTCCAGCCGGGGCCGAACCGGCTGACCCCGATGCGATTCGTGATGGCCTTCGGCGTGGTCAGCATGCTCGCGGACTTCGTCTACGAGGGCGCGCGCGCGATCACCGGCCCCTACCTGGCCACCCTGGGCGCCTCCGCGACCGTGGTCGGGTTCGTCACCGGCTTCGGCGAGGCAGTCGCCCTGGTCTCGCGGCTGTTCACCGGACGCCTTTCGGACCGCACCGGCCGGCACTGGGCACTGTCGATCACCGGGTACGCGATGACGGTGGTCGCCGTGCCGCTCATGGCGCTCACCCAGGCACTGTGGCCGGCGGCCGCGCTGGTCGTGGCCGAGCGGTTCGGCAAGGCGGTCCGCACCCCGGCCCGCGACACCATGCTGGCCCAGGCCAGCTCCGCAGGCGGCCGGGGGAAGTCCTTCGCGGTGCACGAGGCCCTCGACCAGAGCGGGGCGCTGCTCAGCCCGCTGCTCGTCGCGGCCATGATCGCCGTCTCCGGCTTCCGGCTCGGCTTCGCGGTCCTGGCCGTGCCGGGCGCGCTGGCCCTGCTCACCCTGGCCTGGCTGCGGCGGGCGGTTCCCGTACCCGCCGCCTACGAGGCGCCGCACCCCGACCCCAGCGCCGTGGCCGGCCAGGGCGAGCAGCGGCTGCCGGGCCGGTTCTGGCTGTACGCGGCGTTCACCGCGACGTCCATGGCCGGGTTCGCCACCTTCGGCGTGCTCGCGTACCACCTGCAGACCCGCCACGTGCTGCCCGACGTCCTGATCCCCGTCGCCTACGCCGCCGCCATGGGTGCCGCCGCGCTCGCCGCGCTCGGTTCCGGATGGCTGTACGACCGCATCGGCCTGCGCGGCCTGGTCGTTGCCCTGCCCCTGGCGGCGGCCGTGCCGTTCCTGTCGTTCTCCACCCGCCCCGCTCTGGTGTGGGCCGGTGCCCTGGTATGGGGAGCGGCGATGGGCATCCACGAATCCACGCTGCGCGCCGCCGTCGCCGACCTCGTCCCCACCGCTCGGCGCGGCACCGGCTACGGCGTCTTCACCGCCGTCTACGGCCTGGCATGGCTGGCCGGCTCCACCCTCATCGGCGCCCTGTACAGCCACTCCGTCACCGCCGTCACCGTGTTCACAGTCGCCACCCAGGTCGCGGCACTGGCCCTGTTCGTCCCACTGGCCGCTCACCGGCCCGCAGCCCGGAGCTGAGGCCGTACACCCGCTAATGCTCTGACCGCAGAGGTTCACCGGGTTGGCGGTGGCGACGCCTCAAGCGGTTGGATGTGGATGGACATCCGATCTGGTGTGGGGAGGGGAGGCGTGGGTGGCGGAGCCGGTCAGGGTCCGGAGGTTGACCGATCCATCCGCAAACCGAGTCATCCCGGCCCGGAGGGTCTTACTGCCGTTATCGACAACACAGGAGGAACACGTGTCTCAGTTACTGAGAGTACAAAACTTCAACGTCTCAAGTGACGGAATCGGTGCCGGTGAGGACCAGAGCCTCGAGCGTCCGTTCGGCCACGTCCGTCCCGAGAGGCTCTTCGCCTGGGCCGGCGCCACGGCGAGCTGGCCCATGCGCACCGACCCCGGAGGGAGCCGGGGCCTCGATGACCACTTCACGCGTGACTACGCGCGCAACATCGGCGCCGAGATCATGGGCCGCAACAAGTTCGGGCCCCAGCGCGGGCCCTGGCACGACCATGAGTGGCGCGGCTGGTGGGGTGACGAGCCCCCGTTCCGCACCCCGGTGTTCGTCATGACCCATCACGAGCGTCCTTCGCTCACGCTCTCCGACACCACCTTCCACTTCGTCGACGGCGACCCGGCCACGGTCCTCAAGCAGGCGCGGGAGGCGGCGCAGGGCAAGGACGTCCGCCTCGGCGGCGGGGTTACCACCATCCGGCAGTTCCTTGACGCCGACCTCGTCGACACCATGCATGTGGCGGTCTCGCCGGTGAAGCTCGGGTCCGGACTGCGACTCTGGGAGTCACCCGATGAGCTGCTCGACCGGTTCCATCTTGAGGTCGTGCCCAGCCCGAGCGGCGTGACGCACCACCTGTTCTGGCGAAAGTGACACGAGGGCCCGCTCGGGGACCGATGCGGGCGCTTCAGTAGATGATCGCGTAGTTGCGGGCGAGTTCCGATACAAGCCGAGGTACTCGTCCGCAACTCGGCCGGCTCCGCCACTACGCGCCCCCTGACGCCACGTCGCATGGCCGGAAGCCAGAAGTCCGGCCGCTGCGTCCTCGGTCAAGCCGGGCCCACGGGCACAACCAGGCCGGTGGCTGCGGTCGGCTGAGCGCCCGCGTTCGCGCGAGCCGTCCAGGCTGTCCGGGAAACCACCGTCGTCGAAGGGTCGTCGGCGTCCCCGGTGGGTAGAGTCCGGCCACCGCCCGGCAGCAGGCGGTCTGCGGCGGGGACGGAGGGAACGGAGAGGACGTGGGCGAACAGCGGCGCGAGCACGGTGCGCTGGAGGCTGAGGTGATGGCCGTGCTGTGGGCCGAGGCCCGCCCGATGACAGCCTCCGAGGTGCACGAAGCGCTCGGCGGTCCGGGGCTGGTCTACAAGACGGTGCTCACGGTCCTGGGCCGGCTGCACGCCAAGGGCCTGCTCGACCGCGAACGGTGCGGCCGGGCGCACGCCTACTCGCCTCGACGGGGTCCGGCCGACGAGGTCGCCTCAGAGATGAACCAGGCGCTCGCCCGTGGCGCCGACCGCCTGGCGGTCCTGCAGCACTTCGTCGCCGGGCTCGACCCAGACGACGAACGGGCACTGCGAGACCTGCTCGACGCCGGCGAGTAGGTACTGCGACACCGGGGGCCGCCCGTGTACTTCACCGTCTACGCGCTGCTGCTCGACTCGGCCGGCCTCTTCGAGGCCCGGCGACGGATGCCCATCGTCGTTCCGCGCCGCCGCCCGGGCACAGGGCCGATCGGGCTACACCGGCAGGGTCGGGGAGGGACCTGCGGGGCGGACTCCCAGGGTCCTCGCTCCCGTTCGGGCAGGTGCCGTCCGGCTTCCGCTCCCTTCGGCCACGGGCCCGGTGGGCGGGACGCCCCGTCACAGGAACTGCTCGGCCCAGATGATCTTTCCCTCGGGGGTGTAGCGGACGCCCCAGCGTTCGGTGAGCCGGGCGACGAGGAACAGGCCGCGGCCGCCCTCGTCCTCCGCGACCGCGTAGCGCAGGTGCGGGGCGGTGCTGCTGGCGTCGGAGACCTCACAGATCAGCGTGCGGTCGTACAGCAGCCGCACCCTGATCGGTGCGCTGGCGTAGCGGATGGCATTGGTCACCAGCTCGCTGAGCACCAGTTCGGTGACGAAGGCGGCCTCGTCGAGACCCCACTCGGCGAGCTGTCGGGTGGCCTCGGCACGGACCTGGGCGACGGTCTCCGGAGTAGGGGCCACCGCCCACTCGGCGGTCCGGTCGGGCTCCAGTACGCGGGTGCGGGCGACGAGGAGGGCGATGTCGTCGCTCTGGCGGGCGGGCAGCAGGGCGTCGATCACGGCCTCGCAGATCTCCCGGGGCGATCGGTCGGGGCGGGCCAGGACGCTCGTGAGGACGTCCAGGCCGACACCGATGTCACGGGTGCGGTCCTCGATGAGGCCGTCGGTGTAGAGGATCAGGCTGCTCCCCGGTGGCAGTCGCAGCTCCACGGCTTCGAAGGGCATCCCGCCCAGGCCGAGCGGCGGACCGGCGGGGAGGTCGAGGAGCTCGACCGTGCCGTCCGGGTGGACGAGGGCGGGCGGGGGGTGGCCGGCCCGGGCCAGCGCGCAGGTGGCGGTGCTGGGGTCGTAGATCGCGTAGAGGCAGGTGGCGCCGGTGATCGCGAGCGCACCCCCGGCCGCGGCCGCCTCCTGGTCCAGGTGGGCGACCAGTTCGTCCAGGTGCCCGAGGAGCTCGTCCGGCGGCAGGTCGAGGGTCGAGAAGTTCTGGACGGCGGTGCGCAGGCGGCCCATGGTGGCGGCCGCGTGCACGCCGTGGCCGACCACGTCGCCGACGACGAGCGCGACCCGGGCACCCGGCAACGGGATGACGTCGAACCAGTCGCCGCCGACCCCTGCCTGGGCGGGCAGGTAGCGGTAGGCGACGTCGAGGGCGCTCTGTTCGGGCAACGCGCGTGGCAGCAGGCTGTGCTGCAGGGTGACGGCCATCGTGTGCTCGCGGGTGAAGCGGCGGGCGTTGTCGACGGACACTGCGGCGCGGGCGGCCAGCTCCTCGGCCAGGGACAGCTCGTCGTCCTCGAACGGGCCCCGGTCCCGGCCGCGCCAGAAGCAGGCGACGCCCGTCAGCACACCCCGTGCCGTCAGCGGAACGGCGATCAACGACGCCAGGCCGAAGTCCAGCACCGCCTGCGTGAGCTCGGCGTCCTGCCTGCGCCACCCGGCGTCCGTCGCCACCTCGGGGACGAGTGCGGACCGCCCGCTGACGAAGCCCGCCGCCTGCGGGGTGCTGCCCGCCCACCGGACGAGTTCGCCCGGGGGGTACAGCGGCGAATCGTCCCGGATGCCCGCGACCGCCACCCGCCGCAGCTCCACCGTGGCACCGGCCGTCAGGGTCCGCGGTTCCTCACCGCGCAGCACCTCGTCGGCGAGGTCGACCGTGGCGTAGTCGCAGAATTCCCGGGAGGCCATTTCGGCGAGTTCCTCGGCGGTGCGGCGAACGTCCAGGGTGGTTCCGATGGCCATGCTCGCGTCGTACAGCAACCTGAGCCGACCGCGGGCGACCTCGGCCCTCCCCGCCAGGGCGCGCAGCTCGGTGGAGTCGCGCAGCGTGGTGACGCTGCCGGCGGGGCCTCCCCCGCTGTCGGTGGGGCGGTTGTTGACGGCCAGCAGGCGGCCGCCCACGGGGAGCACCTCGTCGGTGACCGCGCTGTCGGACAGCAGCAGTTCAGTCGTACGGGGGTCGAGGCCGAGGTCGGTGACCGCATGCCCCTCCGCGTCGGGGGGCAGGTCCAGGAGTCGGCGCGCCTCGTCGTTGGCGAGCAGGACCCGGCCGTCGCCGCTGACGATGGCCACGCCTTCACGCACCGCGTGGAGCACCGCGTCGTGGTGCTCGTACATCCTGGTCATCTCCTCCGGTCCCAAGCCGTGGGTCTGCCGCAGGAGCCGCCTGCCCACCAGCGCCGTTCCGGCCGTGGCCAGGCCCAGCGCCACGGTGCCCGCACCCAGGACGACCGGCAGCTGGCGGTCGATCGCGCTGCTCACGTTGGCGACCTTCATCCCGGCGGACACGATGCCCACGACCCCGCCGTGGGTGTCCTCCACCGGGACCACCACCTGGTACTCCAGGCCGAGCGGGCCGTGCACCTGCTCGACGGTGATCTGCCCCTGCAGCGACGGCCCGATGGTGCCGACGAACTTCTTGCCGATCTGCTCCGGCTCGGGGTGGGTGAAGCGGATGCCGTTCCGGTCGGTCACCACGATGAAGTCGACCTTGGCGTCCTTACGGGCTGCTTCGGTCAGCGGCTGCAGCACCGCGCTGGGATCGGGGCCCTGCATGGTCGCCACCAGACCGGGGCTGTGGGCGAACGCCTCGGCCGCGGCGAGCGAACGGTCGCGCGCCGCCGAGAACCGGTCGCTGCGGGACTCGATCAAAAGCGCGATGACCGCCACCACCACGAGCAGCAGCACGATCAACACCTGCAGGAGGAACATCTGACCGGCGACACTGCGGATGCTCAGCACCGACCGCAGACGCCGCACCGAAGGATCCCCCGGGACCGGACGTGGATACTGCCGGCCACGCCGACCACCCGCTCGGCCCGGAGCCTGGGGACCGGGGCCCATGTCTCTCGCCATACACCCATGGTCCCGCCCCGGCGCGAACGGGACACGGCGCACCGGGCCCTGACCGGAGCGCCCCGGGTCCACCGCACCCGCCGACCGCGGAGGCGGTCCGGCCCCCGTCCCGGCTCACCGGGGCACGGACCGGATCAGCAGCAGCGCGACGTCGTCGGTGCGGTACTCCCCGTGACCCGCCCGGTCGACGAGAGCATCGGCCAGCCTGTCGAGTGGTTCGCCACCGTAGCGGGCCAGCGTGGCGGTCAGGTCGGCCAGCGCCTGGTCCAGGTCCACATCGGGCGTGTCGATGAGGCCGTCGGTGTACAGGGCCAGAGTGGTACCGATCGACAGGTCGACGCGGATCTGCGGGTAGTCGGCGGCGGGGTCGACGTTCAGCACCAGGCCGATGAGCGGCTCCAGCGCGCCCGCCCGGCCGTCCGGGCCGTACCGCAGTGGCACGGGGTGGCCGGCGTCGGCCAGCCAGGCCTCCCGGCGGGCGAGGTCGACGCGAAGGTAGGCGCAGCTGGCCAGCAGGTCCGTGTCCAGGTCGGCGACCAGCCGGTTGGTCCGGGAGAGCACGGTGCTCGGATCGGCGTCGGCTGCGGCGAAGGCCCGGACGGCGGTACGGACCTGGCCCATCAGCGCGGCGGCGTTGACGTTGTGGCCCTGGACGTCGCCGATCACGACGGCCACGTCGTCGGGCCCGACCCGGATGAGGTCGTAGAAATCGCCTCCGATGTCCATGCCCTCGGTGCACGGCAGGTAGCGGGCGCTGACCTCCAGGCCCGGAACGTCCGGCAGCGCACGGGGCAGCAGGCTCTCCTGGAGGCCCTGGGCGAGGCCGAGCTTGGTGTCGTACAGCCGGGCGCGGTCCAGGGCCTGGGCGATCAGTCCACCGAGCGAGGTGAGGACGGCGCGTTCCTCGAGATCGAAGTGGTGCGGCTCGGCGAAGGCCAGCACGCAGGTGCCGATCAGCCTTCGCGAGGTCACCAGCGGCAGGTACGCCCAGGCGGCCATCCCGTCCTGGGTCTCCTGGCGGCCCGGGTAGAGCCGCTCCAGCTCCGCACGGGTCTCGAAGTACGCCGGCACGGGGTTGGTGGCCGCCTGGACGCCGGGGGTGGACTCGGTCAGCGGGGTGCCGTCGAACTGGTCGACCAGGCCCGGCGGATAGCCGCGATGGCCCACGATGCGCAGTCGGCCCCCTTCGGCCATCAGCACCGCCACGGCTCGGCCGCCGAAAGCCGGCACGATCTGCTCGGAGACCATGCTCACCACGTCCTGCACGCCGACGGCCTCGGTCAGCGCGCCCGCGAGGTGGAGGAGGTGGTACAGCGCTCCGGGACGTGTGTGCGTGGCCCGCTCGGGCGGGGTCCCGACGGGCCGGTCGCGGTCGGCGGCGTCGACGTCAGCGGCGGTGATCCGCGCGGTCAGTCCGGACGGGTCGGGGAAGAGCTCGAACGACAGCCACCGGTCCGGCGGCCGCAACGCGACGAAGGAGGTGGACTGCCCACTGATCACCGCGGCCCGGTAGTGGTACTCGTACACCGGATCCCGCAGCCACGACAGGACCGCCCACGGCCGCGCGCCCAGCAGCCGCTCGACCGGCACACCCAGCAACTCGGCGGCGGCCGGGGTGACCGCCGCCAGCCTGCCGTCCAGATCGATCTCGCACACGCCCTCCGGAAGCCGTTCCGCCATCGTGGCGAGGGGGGCGGAGGAGCCACTCTCCGCCACCCCGGGGCGCTGCCCGGCCCGGACCGGTCGGCCCGCCCGGGCCGCGTCCGCCAGCACCTCGGCCAGGCGATCGGCGAACGCGTCGAACCGGTCCCGTTCACCGGGCGACAGCTCGGGGGGATGCGCGGCGGGCCAGAGCACGAAGACGGCCCCGTACGCGGTCCGCCGCGTCACGAGCGGAGCAGCCGCGAGGCGGAACGCGTACGGCATGGCCACCGCGACCCTCGGGTACCTGCGCGCCATGTCCTCCGTGCCGCCGACCCATACGACCAGGCCGCTGCGCACCGCTTCGGCCACCGGTACCGGTGCGGTGAGGCCGACGCGCTGCCACGGCCTGGTGAACTGCCGGGCGGCCCCCAGGGTCACGGCCAGCTCGAGCACCTGCCGGTCCTCCGACAACAGGTAGAGCCCGCCGATGTGCGCGTCGAGCCGGGCCGGCGCCGACCGCAGGATCCGCGCCGCCTCCTCCAGTCCGCGCCCGGCCGGAACCTCGGCGGCCTCGCGTCCGGGCCCCGGCGACCGATGCCATGGCACGCCCATCACGAGCACCCCGTTCGAGCCGACCAGTGAAACCCGCAGGCCCCCTCCCATAGTGGCCCGGCCCGCACCGTCCGTCCCGTCGTGTCCTGCCGGCATCACTCAATCGACTGGGGAAGGAGCGGGTACCGGATCGCTTCTGCCCAGATCCGCGTAGAGCGCGATCTGCCAGCCGAGCACGGCAACCCCGAGGAGTTCGGCCCCGGACAGGACCGCGTACGGTATCGAGACGCCCCCGGCGGCCCAGAAGACCAGGACGGCCGCGACCGGCCCGCCGCAGAAGGTCAGCAGGTCGACTCCGAGCTGAAGGTACTTGCGCGAGACTCGCCGAGGATCGCTGCGATGCGCCACCTCCCACCCGAACACCGGCGCCTGATCATCCGTCAAGGCCTGCAGCCGAGGAGCGATTTCGGCCCTTACGTAGCGTCCGACGGCCGAGATCTTCTCGTCGTTCACCAGGTAGGTCCAGCCGAGCAGTAGGCAGACGGGCGGCAGGATCAGCAACAGCGCGACACCGGCCTGGACCGCGACGGCGATGACCGCGGCCATGGAAGCGAGCGTCGCGTACAGTAAGTTGTCCCGGAATCCGATCCTGGCTCGCTGCTCGTCCTTGATCCGCTCGTACTCCAGAATGAGCAGCCGTCCCGTGGACACGTCCTCGGTACCACTCATGGCTCCCCCTTCGCCCCGTTGTGGTGTGCCCAGGTCGTCGGACCCCTCCCTGTGCCCGGAGCGAGCCCGGTAGCAGCCTTCCCAAGGCCGACGCCCGGTAGGCGTTGGGCAGCGCGCAAGCTCCGTCGCGATTCGATAACCACGTCCGGCACCAGGAACGTGCATCGGGTTCACAGGGCGGTCGAGAGCGCATTGAGGATGAACGTCGCCACGTCCGGCGGGCAGGCAGGATGAGCGCGGAGCCGGGCCGCCCGACCCCCGGCTTCGGCACCGTCGAGGCTCAGTACGGCGTTGGCGATCGCATCCTGCGTACCGGGCGAGATGTTCGGGTCGCCGAACAGTTCCTCCAGCCAGTCGAGGGCGCCGGGATCGCGGCGTCCGACCCCGGTCAGGAGCGCCGCGAGCGCGGATCGGATCTTCCGTCCCACGGCTGTGACGTCGGTCGTGAGCAGTTCGGTCAACAGTTCGCGGATCTCCTCGCGGCTGAACCTGCCGGGCAGCAGGGAACCGCAGAGTGTGGAGAGGTCGCGCAGGGCCGCGGAGCAGCGTCCGCTCTCGTCGGTTCGAGACCCCTGCACCAACCGCGCTCTGGTGACGGAGTACACCTCGTTCACCAGGTCCCGGCTGAGCGGCACCAGCGTGTCCACGCGGATGATGAGCGTGAGCAGGCTGCGGACCAGGTTGGCGTCCTCGTCCCCCTCCACGGCCAGGCGCATCCGGCGAATCGCGGTCTCCAGCAGCACGGACGTCACGGCCGTCAGGGCCTCGGCGCCGACCCGGTCATCGTCGGCCAGGATCGTCGTCAGCCGCATGGCGGCGTCGGTGTGCGGAGTGCCGAGCACGGAGACCAGCCATCGGACCAGATCCGGAGGCCAGGCGCCCCGGTGATCCTGGAGGGTCTTGACCGCCGTGCCGGCAACGTTCGAACTGTGGCCCCGGAGCAACGCCTCCTCCAGCCACACCCGCGCTCGTGGATCCTGCAGCGCGAGCCTGCCCTCCAGCCGAGCCCGAACCTCGAGGAACCGACTACCGCCGTCGGCGATCAGCGGGCGCAGCCGTCCGGCGAGGACGGCCAGCACGGGTGTCGGCGTGTTGTGCACCCAGGCCCGCAGCATGCTGTCCACGACGGGCCGTGGTACCTCCGAGGCCGCGAGGTCGTCGAGGATCCGCACGTGGCCTTCCACCAGATCACCGGCGAGGGCGATCTGGGCGGGCCAGACGTTCTTCGCGGCCGAGCTCCGGGCCGGGACGAACCAGTCCAGCAACCGGAGCCGGGTCTCGGCCGGAACCGCGATGCCCTTCATCGTGTAGGCCACGCTGCCGGCCCCCGCGCGTCCGGGCTGCGGCCGGTCCAGTACGTGCCTGGCGATCAACTCGGCGTGGTGCTCGGTGAGCAGGGCGAGAACGTTGACATGCCGGGTCAGCTCCGCGCCACCGTCGAGGATGTCCTCCAGGATCTCCCGACAGGTGTCGACGTCGTCGACGGCCACCCTGGCCACGAACTTGACCTGGGCGTTGTCCCAGGCCTTCGGGAGCCGCGCGGTCAACACCTCCCGCCACGAGCACCATCCGTGTTCGTCGCGCACCTCCGGCGAGTCCCACAGCCGGCGCATCACTTCCACCGCCTCCTCGTCACCCAGCGAGGGAGGGAGCGCGACCGCCAGGATGACCCGGGCGAAGTCCGGCATCCGCGGGGCAGGCAGGTCGCAGCGAAGGTGTGCCCTGATCGCTTCCCGACGGGCGAGCGCCCCGAGCCGCGGATACAGCTCGCGGACCCCTTCCAGCGCGCTGTCGGACAGACGGGTGTCCGAGAGGCCGCTGAGCAGCCGTGCCGGCAGGCTCTCCCAGATGTGGGGGTCGAGGTGGCTACGGACCTCGCAGGAGGCACCGAGGGCCGCCCTCAGCCGGGACGGCAGGTCGCCCGCGGGGACGCGGGGCAGCAGTGACGCCAGTGCGGCGACCGCCGGCAGCGCCAGCTCGGCCGGGTACGCGACCAGCGACCTGACGAGGGCGTCCTGGGCGGTTCCGAGATGGCGGTCGGGCGCCTCGCCGAGCATCGGAACGACGGCTTGCATCAGGGCACAACTCTGCTCCACCTTGTCGAGGACCCTGCCGAGGAAGACGTCCTGCTGACGGCCCAACGCGGCTACGACGTGCGCCTGGGCACCGTCCGGACTGTCCGCCGGGAGCGATCGGGCGAGCTCCCGGTAGTCATCGTCATCCACCACCTGGGAGAGCAGCGACTTCGCCAGGGGCCACAGGTTGGTGTAGCCGGCGCCGAGGGCCCGGGCGAGGTCCGTGATGCCCGCGCAGTCCAGCCCCTGGCCGAGCAGGTGGCGCCCGTGCGCGTACTCGCCGAAGCTCTGGTGGAAGAACTCCCAGTGGTCGCGCAGGCTTCGGACCACGCCTTCGCTGACCAGGAGACCGATCCCGTGGTCGAGGTCGGTGCCCAGGAGGCCCTTCGGCACCCGGACGGTCAGCGTGCCACTGGCCGTCACCAGCAGCCTGGCCAACTCGAGTGCCGCCCGTTCCTTGGTCGGGTCCTCCATCCCGCCGACGGTTCGCACCCGGGCGTGCCAGTAGTCGTCGTACAGCCGCGTGGCCGTCAGCTCCTCCGGCACGTGGCCTTCGCCCGCGTAGACACTGCAGGCCATCGCCAGGCGCACGGGTAGCGCGCAGACCTGGCGGAGCGGGCCCGGCCTCGCCACCTTGCCCTCCAGCACTCCGATGAACGCCTGGTCGGACGCCGTCGGTTCCGGGTTCGTCGCACGCAGGTGGTTCCGGGCCCAGCCGACGATCTCCTCGGGCAGGAGCACGGGTACCCCGAACCGGACGAGCCGCCCCGCCAACCTGGGTGCGCTCTGCCTGGCCTGCTGCAGGTACGTCCGGTACTCGTGGTCGCGGCAGGTCATGACCACGTCGCCGATGTCCAGCGCCTCCGTCAGCACCGCCGACAGGCCGGGCACCGTGCGGCGGTCGAGGATCAGGTCGAGCGTGTCGACGAGCAGCGTCACATGCCCGTGACGGGCACGCAGACGGGTGAGGATCTCGATGATTCCCAGAGCGTCCACGGGCCTGGCGCCCGCGCCGAGCGCTCGGTCGGCCCCGACGGGCCCGTCGGACACGGCGTCATGCGACAACTGTGCGCACGACACCAGGACGACCGCGCCGGAGTCGCGTTCGAGCCGCTGCAGCAGTTGACCGAGCAGTACGCTCTTGCCGATCCCGCCCTCGCCGGTCAGGACCAGGGCGACCCGGGATCCGGCACCGTGTTCCTGCTGCAGGTCCCGCGCTCTCAGCGCGGCGTCGAGAAGGTCATGACGGGCGACCGGCGGGAACTTGTACGCCTGGAGCGAGACACGGTCGGGGGCCAGAACGCGCGGCAGAGCAGGACCGGGGACAGCGCCGTCGGCTCGGTCGACCGGCGCCGCCCGCCGGGGGAGGTCGCGCAGGATGGCGACGGTGGCGGCGGCTGCATGGGCGGCAGCGCGTGACCGCTGCTCGGCGCTGGTGTCGGCATGCAGCGAACCGTCCGCCAGGTCGCTGATGCCACGTACGGTAAGGGCCCGCAACTCGCCCAGATGGGCGGCGTGGGCCATGCCGACGCTCTCCATCTCCACGGCCACGGCGTCGTTGTAATGCCGGTGCAGTTGATCCCGGAGTGGGGAGGCGGAGGAGTTGAGCTCGACGTCTCCGGCCGCGATCGGCGCGAAGTGCACCTGCGGAACCGCGGCACCCGGCGGGATCGGGGGGCGGACCAGGGCATGCCAGCGGGAGCCGCGCAGGGCGTGCCTGGCGGTCTGCAGCATGGTGTGCGGAGCCTGCCAACTCTCCGGGCGGGCGAGGAAACCCTCCGGGCTGTCCTCTCCTCCTTGATAAGCATGGACGAGAGTGGCGACGACGACGTCCCCCAGAGTGAGCACGTCCCGCACGGCGCCGGCCACCCCGACGAAGAACACGGCCTCGGGTCCGAACTGCTCGCGGGCGTGTTCGGTGATGACCGCCGCGGCCCGACCTCCCGTACCGGTCTCCGCCAGCGCCACCCGCCAGGCGGTCCCCTCCAGCGTCCCCACCTCGAACAGGGTCCCGGTCCCGTGGCGGATCCACTCGCAGTCGCCGAGGTACGTCCGCACCGCCTGGTACTCCAACGCTGAGGCGGTCAGGATCACGGCCTCGGCGGACGGGGCTGCGGCCATCTCAGGATCGGGCGCGGAACGCCTGGAGCAGGCGGGCGGCAAGCTCCTCGGCGACGTCGGCCGTGTTGTCCTGCACGGCACGCCAGGCCAAGGAGTCATCCGCCTCGACGCGTAGGTGTTCCCGATGCGGGAAGCCCATGGTGGCGCGGTTGCGCTCGACCGGGCCGACCGTATCCTCGCTGAGCATGTTCGCGGGGTCCACGCCCACGGCCAGGGCCACCGTCTCAGCCGCGACCACCGGCACCGCGAGCAGTGCCCGGAGCAGGCCCGCTATCTGCTCCACCAAGTGTTCGGGATCCAGGATCGCGCCCAGCGAGTCCCCCGGCAACGGCTGCCAGGCCGAGCGTTGACCATCGCGGTACACGGCCAGACCCGCGGGCCCGCGCCGGGCGGGGGCGCCGACCACGGCGACGACCCGGTCCTCCACCTGCGGGACGACCTCTTCGGACGCGGTGAACAGAAGATGATCGCGGCCGCAGGCGATCAGCTCGTCCGCGAGCTGTTGCAGCCGCCGCATCTGGACACGTTCCTGTGCCGCCACGGGCAGCACGTGCAGCTCCAAGGCCGCCGCCGACCGGTATTGACGGAGACGCAGCTCCGAGCGCCAGTGCACCTGCACGGGCTTGTCCAGGTGCTGCCACCGCAGGGGTACGCGCTCCGGTCCGGGCTCTCCGTTCCCAGCAGGGGGCGGCATGCGCCGGAGGACGGCGACAGCGGCCGCAGCCGCGTTCGCGGCTGCGCGCGGCTGGTTCCGGGCGTCGTCCGCGGCATACTTCTTGCCGTCCGCCCGGTCGCTGATACCGCGTATGGTCAGGACCTCGATCCCGCCCACGTGGGCGGCGTGTGCCATCCCCGCACTCTCCATCTCGACGGCCGCGGCGTCGTTGTAGTGCCGGTGCAACTGATCGCGGAGCGGGGAGCCGGACGAATTGAGGACGACGTCGCCGGCCGCGATCGCCTTGAAGTGCACCTGGTGGGGATGTCCCGGGCCGCGCAGCGCGTGGCGCGCGATCTGGACGAGAGCGTGCGAGGCCGGCCATCCCTCCGGCCGGGCGAGGAACCCCTCGACGTCGTCCTTGCCGCCGTGGTAGGCGTGCACGGTGGTGGCCACCACCACGTCCCCGATGGCGATGTCGTCCTTCAGGGCGCCGGCGACGCCGACGAAGAACAGCACCTCGGGATCGAACAGCTGTCGCGCATGCTCGGTGATGACGGCCGCGGAGCGGTTGCCCGGCCCGGTCTCGGCGAGCGCCACGCGCAGAGTCGTCCCGGTGAGCGTGCCCACCTCGAACAGCGTCCCAGTCGGATGCTGGGTCAGTTCCCGGTCGGTCAGGTACTCCTGGACCGCTTCGTACTCCAGCCCCAGCGCAGTAAGAATCACCACCGTGCCGCTCATAGCCGCCATCTTGCCGCAGATCGCCGATCCAGGGGTCCAACGGTCCGAATTCGGCGGTGCCGAGCCCACGTTGCGGACGTTACCGACCGGGTGGCGGGGCAGCGGTGCTGGCCCGCACGACCATCCGCGTGGGGACGAGGGTGGTGCCCTGTTCCGCGGTCTGGCTGCGGATCTGGTGCAGTACGCCTTCGACGCACCGGCGACCGACCTCACCGAAGTCCTGGTGGATGGTGGTCAGCGGGGGGATGAAGGACGAGGCCTCGGCAATGTCGTCGAAGCCGACGACGCTGACGTCCTCCGGAACGCGCTCGCCACGAGCGAGTTCTGGAACGGCTGGTTCGACCGCTGGGGCGGCCGTCACGTGGTCCGCGAAGCCGACGATGCCGCACGGGAGTTGGACGACCTCCTGTCGACGGGCGCCTCGGTCAACCTGTACATGTTCCACGGCGGCACCAGCTTCGGATTCACCAACGGCGCCAACGACAAGCACACCTACCGCCCCACCGTCACCTCCTACGACTACGACGCCCCCCTCGACGAGAGCGGCGACCCCACCGAGAAGTACGAGGCGTTCCGACGGGTCATCGCCAAGTACGCGCCCGGGCCCAGGTCTTCATCGACGGCCAGCCCGTGGGCGTCCTGGAACGCGAGAACCACGAACACGCCATCGCGCTCACCCCCCCCGCCCGGGCGGCGTCCTGCGCCTGCTCGTGGAGAACCAGGGCCGGGTCAACTACGGACCGGGCATCCACGACCGCAAGGGACTCCTCGGAAAGGTCCGCCTCAACGGCACCGAACTCGCGGGCTGGACCAGCCGACCGCTCCCCCTCACCACACTCACCGGCCTCGCCTTCACCAGCGGCGCCGATCCCGCCATCGGCCCGGCCTTCCACCGCGGCACCTTCGAGCTCGACACACCGGCCGACACCTTCGTCCACCTGCCCGGCTGGACCAAGGGCAACGTCTGGGTCAACGGCTTCCACCTCGGCCGGTTCTGGTCCCGCGGCCCCCAACGCTCGCTCTACCTGCCCGGCCCCGTCCTGCACCCCGGGCCGAACGAGATCACTGTGCTGGAACTGCACGCGGCCCACCCCGCCCCCACCATCGACCTGCGTGAGCTACCCGACCTCGGCCCCACCGAGGAATGACCGGGACACCCGTCGGACGGGTGGCGGTACGTCAACGGCTGCCGCGCGGGACTTGATCACCACTGGTCCGCGGCCGGCGACAGGCCCGCGGTGCGCGCGGCGACGCCCGCCTGGACTGCGAAGAGGCGGTCCCGCGCGTCCTGGTCGAATGCGTGGAAGTGGCCGTGCACCTCGAGGGCGACGAAGCCGTGCACGGTGGCCCAGGCCAGCATCAGGGATTCCGCCGCGTCCGGCACCAGCGGGCTGCCGAGCCGGCCGCGTTCGGCCGTGTCGGCGACGAGTTCGACCATGTGCTCCATCGCCCGCCGGGCGGCCACCACGGTCGGTCCGTCCGGTGGGGCCGCGTACCCGGGCACGGGGGAGCCGAAGATGAGGGCGAAGCGCTCCGGATTCCGCTGCGCCCAGGTCCGGTAGCCGGTGCAGGTGGCCACGAAGCGTCCGTCCAGGTCGTCCCGCGGCACGGTCTCGTGGGTCGCCGTCAACGCGTCCGACAGACTGTCGTAGGAGTCGGCAACGAGGGCGGTGAGCAGCTCGTCCCGGTCGGCGAAGTAGCGGTACAGCGCGGGCGGGGTCATCCCCATGCTGCGGGCGATGTCGGTGAAGCGGAGGTTCGCGGCGCCGCGCTCGACGATCAGGCCCAGGGCCGCGTGCTTGATCTCCTCCACGGTGTCGGCGCGCAGCCGCTCCCGGCGGCTCCGCCCCCCGCTCTCATCCGTCGACCCACCCGTCATCGCATCTCCATCGGCTCGCTGTGCCAGTCACCACGTTGACAATCCGTACCCGTCGAGGGAAACGTTACGCTTCATAAGGTGCGTTATGAAGCGTAACGCTTTGCCTGGGGGCGGGGCCCCTGACGACGTACGGAGGACCACATGTCCCAGGGACTGCGCGAGGATCGGCGGACAGCCGCCGGGGAGAGCGGGCCGCACAGACCCGGCCCGCTCGGCCGAATAGCCGGTTGGAGCTTCCGGAACCGGGGCCGCACGGTGCTGCTCTGGCTGCTCGCCGCCGGCGCGACCTTCGGCCTCTCGGCCGGCCTCGGCGGCAAGTACAGCGCCGACTACACCGCGCCCGGCTCCGACTCCAAGCAGGCCCAGCAGCTGCTGGCACGGGACTTCCCCGGGCTGGGCGGTGAAGCGATCAGCCTGGTGCTGACCTCCGACGGCAGCGTGACCGACGCCGCCACGCGCGACCGGGTCAAGGACCTGCTCGCCCGGATGGCCGAGGTGCCGCACGTCAGCGGCATCGACGACCCGTACGGCCCGCGCGGCAAGGTGTCGGCCGACGGCCGCACCGCCCTCGGCCAGATCCACCTGGACGTCGCCGTCGCCCCCGACATGCCGAAGGCGGACACCCAGCGGCTGCTCGACCTCGCCCGCCCCGTCGACGGCGGCGTGCGCGTCCACCTCGGCGGCATGACGGTCCAGCAGGCCGAGCAGGGCGCGATCGGCTCGGAGGGCATCGGCATCGCGGCCGCCGCCGTGATCCTGGTGGTCACCTTCGGCTCGGTCGTGGCCGCCGGCCTGCCGCTGCTCACCGCCCTCGGCGGGCTCGCGGTCAGCAGCGCCCTGCTGCCGGTCCTCGCCGCGATCATGCCGGTCCCGGACTGGTCGACCTCGCTCGCCGCGATGCTGGGCATCGGCGTCGGCATCGACTACGCGCTGCTGCTGGTCACCCGGTTCCGCGAGTGGCGCGCCGAGGGGCTCGAACCCGAGGCCGCCACGGTCGCCGCGCTGGACACCGCGGGCCGCGCGGTCGTGGTCGCCGGAATGACCGTGGTGGTCAGCATGCTCGGGCTGTTCGCGATGGGCCTGTCGTTCATGCGCGGCGCCGCGGTCTCGGCGATCCTCTCCGTGCTCGTCGTGATCGCCGCGTCCGCCACTCTCTTCCCCGCCCTGCTCGGCTACCTCGGCCGACACATCGAGCGCCTCCGGCTGCCCCTGCCCCAGCGCCGCGCCGCCCGGGGCGGGAGCCCGGTGGGCGCCGGCTGGCTGCGCTGGAGCAGGCTCGTCGAGCGTCACCGCGTCCTCGGTGCCGTCGTCGGGGTCGTCGTCCTGCTGGCGCTCGCGGCGCCGTTCCTCGGCGTGCGCTTCGGCTTCCCCGACGCGGGCAACGACCCCACCGGGCGCTCGAACCGGCTGGCGTACGACACGGTGGCCGCCGGCTTCGGACCAGGCAGCAACGGACCGCTGGTCCTGGTCGCCGAGTTGGCGCCGGGCACCCCCGCCGACGCGACGGCCTCGCTGCCCACCGCGCTGAAGGCGGTGCCCGGCGTCACGGCCGTGACCCCTCCGGTGCCCGGCGCCGACGGCCGATCGCTGCTGCTCACCGTCGTCCCGGACACCGGTCCGCAATCCAGCGCCACCAAGACCCTGGTCCGCGACCTCCGCGATCACGTCATCCCGGCTGCGGTCGGCCCCGGCGTCCGGGTGCACGTCGGCGGGGCGACCGCCAGCGCGATCGACAGCACCGACAACATCTCCCGCCGCATCCCGCTGCTGGTCGGCGGCGTGGTCACGGTGTCGATGCTCCTGCTCCTGGTGGCCTTCCGCAGCCTCGCCGTCGCCCTCAAGGCCGCTGTGATGAACCTGCTCTCCGTCGGCGCCGCGTACGGCGTGGTCGCCCTCGTCCTCGAAGGCGGCACCGCCGGCCGATTGATCGGCATCGACAGCCCCACCCCGCTGCCGGCCTTCGTCCCGGTGCTGACCTTCGCCGTCCTGTTCGGCCTCTCGATGGACTACGAGGTCTTCCTGGTGAGCCGGATGCGCGAGGCCTGGCTGCGCACCGACGACAACGCGGAGTCCATCGTCAGCGGACTGGCGGGCACCGCGCGGGTGATCACCGCGGCGGCGGCCATCATGGTCGCCGTGTTCGCGGCCTTCGTCCCGGCGCCCGACCTGCCGATCAAGGTCATCGGCGTCGGCATGGGGTCGGCCATCCTGATCGACGCCACGCTGGTCCGACTGCTGCTGGTACCGGCCGTGATGCACCTGCTCGGCCGCGGCAACTGGTGGCTGCCCGCCTGGCTGGACCGCCGCCTGCCCCACCTCCACGTCGAAGGACACACCGAGTTCTACCAGCCGGAGGCCGCCGCCGAGGCGCCCCGCTCCCCGGCGGTGGTCGGCTAGTACCACAGGACTTCTCCCACCATGTGGCCGCACGCCTCGGCGAGCCGGACGGCTGCCGACCCGGCCAAAGGATCGCCGATGGCGTGCGCTGTTCGGAACGTCGAACCTTACGATCACCGCTCACGGAGAAGCCACAGCCGCAGGCTTCGACCAGGCGCTCGTTGATCTCGCCGCCCAGGTAGCGGCCGCAACCGGGATCACACTTCAGCCCGAGCCGACCCGCGTCGGCCGGTGGGCCGTCAGGCCCCGATCCCTCAGTGTTCTCGCCCCCGGTGACTCGCCGCCACGTCACCGGGGGTCGCTCCATCAAGGTGACCGTGCCGGCTGACTCCGCGGATCCGGCCAGGTAGCGGCTTTCGAGAAGCTCGACGACGCGGTGCGCCTGCCCCGCTGGTTGCGCGTGCGATCATCGTCCGCACTGACGCGCCCGGGCCGCGTCGCAGCAGCTCGCACGGAGGAGGTCACCCCTTGGCCGGTCACGGCGCCGCGCGGCAGCCGACGGAGGTACGGAATCCGGGCGTGCGGAACACGGCGCGCCTCGGCCTGGTCGTGGGTGCCCTGGGGGTGGTCTTCGGCGACATCGGGACCAGTCCGATCTACACGCTCCAGACCGTGTTCAACCCGGACGACCCGCACCCCGTCCCGGTCACCACCGAGAACGTCTACGGGGTGGTGTCGCTCGTCTTCTGGTCGGTGGTGGTCATCGTGCTGGTGACCTACGTGCTGCTGGCGATGCGCGCCGACAACGAGGGCGAGGGCGGCATCATGGCGCTGATCACCCTGCTGCGGCGATGGAGTCCGTCCCAGGGCCGCAAGGCCACCGCGGTGCTGGCCGCACTGGGCATCTTCGGCGCCTCGCTGTTCTTCGGCGACAGCATGATCACCCCGGCGATCTCGGTGCTGTCGGCGGTCGAGGGGCTGAAGGTCGTGGAGTCGTCACTCGGGGGTGCGGTGGTACCGCTCACCGCAGCGATCATCGTGCTGCTGTTCCTGGTCCAGCGCCTCGGAACCGCGGCGGTGGGCCGGGTGTTCGGGCCCGTGATGATCGTCTGGTTCGCGGCCATCGGCGCGTGTGGAGTGTCCGGCATCGCCGACCACCCGCAGATCCTCAGAGCCCTGTCGCCGGGCTACGCCCTGGGCTTCCTGTTCGGCCACTTCGGCACCGCCTTCTTCGCCCTGGCCGCGGTCGTGCTCGCGGTCACCGGCGCCGAGGCGCTCTACGCCGACATGGGGCACTTCGGCCGTCGGCCGATCACCCGCGGCTGGCTGTTCCTCGTCTTCCCGGCCTGCGTGCTGAGCTACCTCGGCCAGGGCGCGCTCATCCTCAAGGACCCGCACAACACCAGCAGCCCGTTCTTCCTGCTGGCACCCGGCTGGGGACGGCTACCGATGGTCGTCCTGGCCACGGCGGCGACCGTGATCGCCTCCCAGGCCGTCATCACCGGCGCGTACTCGGTCGCCTCCCAGGCCGCCCAGCTCGGCTACCTGCCGCGGCTGCGGATCGCGTACACCTCCGAGTCGACCATGGGTCAGATCTACGTTCCCTGGATCAACTGGCTGCTGATGGTCTCGGTCCTCACCCTGGTCTTCGCCTTCCGCAGCTCCGCCGCCCTCGCGTTCGCCTTCGGCATGGCGGTCACCGGCACCATCACCATCACCACCCTGCTGTTCTTCTACGTCGCCCGCGCCCGATGGGGCACACCGATGTGGCTCATCGCGATCGGTGCGACGCTGCTGCTCGCCGTGGACCTGCTGTTCGTGGCCGCCAACGCGACCAAGCTCCTGCACGGCGCCTGGCTGCCGCTGCTGATCGGCATCACCGCGTTCACCGTCATGACGACCTGGCAGCGCGGCCGCGCGATCGTCACCGCCGAACGGGCACGGCACGAAGGCCCGCTGCGCGCGTTCGTCGACGACCTCCACAGCGGGAAGGTGCCGGCGCTCCAGGTCCCCGGCACCGCCGTCTTCCTCAACCGGGGCGACCTGACCGCACCGCTGGCCCTGCGGGCCAACGTCGAGCACAACCACGTCCGGCACGACCACGTCGTGATCCTCTCCATCGAGACCGAGACCGTGCCGCGCGTCCCCGCCGATCAGCGGATCACCGTCGACGACCTCGGCTACGCCGACGACCGGATCATCCACGTCACCGCCCGGTTCGGCTACATGGAGACACCCGATGTGCCCGCCACGCTGGCGCTGCTCGATCCGACCGAAGCCGAGGGCCCGCTGCGGCTCGACCGGACGTCCTACTTCCTGTCGAAGATCGAACTGCGCCGCGGGCGGAAACCGACGATGGCGCCCTGGCGCAAACGCCTGTTCATCGCCACCTCCTACATCACCGCCGACGCCGCCGAGTACTTCGGCCTCCCCCGCGAGCGCACCGTCATCATGGGCTCGCAGATCGAGGTGTAGGCGCACCGGTGCCGCTCACGGCCAGTCGTCGCGACGGCGGTCAGCCGGTCACCAGATAGGTCACGAGGCTGATCAGCCCGGAGACCGCCGCGAGCGCGGCAAGGCCCTTGAACAGGACCACAGCCACCCGCCACAGCGTCCGCGGCAGGCGGCGTTCGCGCCAGCGTGCCGTGTGCCGGGGTGCGGCCAGCCCGACGGCCTGCGCGATGCCGACGGGGCCGGCGAGCAGGGCGAACAGCCCGACGGAGCTGCCGAGGACCCGGACTCCGGTGTAGGCAACGCCGACCCGGTAGCAGATGTCCTCGGACTCGACGTACTGCACGGGCACCCGGGCCCCGACCCGCAGGCTGCCGTCGTACGAGGCCGGGTGTGCCACGGCGGTGGCCGAGTCCGGGGTGAAGTCGCCGAAGCAGGTGGTGTGCGCCTGCTTGCCGCTGCCTTCGGTGAGGCAGCCGGTGACCGTCAACAGGCCCGGCTGTCCGGCCAGTCGCAGCGGATAGCCGATGGTGAGCAGGCAGACGGCGGTCAGGGCAACGCCGCCCAGCATCATGGCGAGCCCCGCGAACGCCAGGACCGGCGCAGCGCACAACCGCCCGGCCCTGGTCTTCGGATCCCTCAGGTACACCGCCTCCCGCCTCCCGCGTCAGGCGAACTCGCGCAGGCGCGGCCGCACGCCCAGCGCGGTGAGGGCGAGCGCCGCCGCGAGGACCGCCGCACCGAGGCCGACGGTGGTGGCGTCGAGGTCGCCGTCGGTGGTGGCGACCGCGGCCTCGAAGGCCCGCTGGTTGATCGCCTGGGTGTCGTCGAGGGCGGCGCCGAGCACGCCGAAGTCGGCATTGGACTGGCCGGGGGTGAGGCCGGTGTCGTAGGTGACGGCCTCCTTGAGCTTGCCCTGGGCGTACAGCTCGCGGATCTTCCGGTCGTCCCGCTGGTACTGCTGGAAGGCGGCCAGCACCCGTTCCGCGGCGTCCTGCTCGCCGGCGAAGGTGATGTTGCGCAGTTCGTCGCCGAGGTACCCGCCGAACCCGACCTTGGCATGGTCGGCCCGGTGCTGGTCGGCCAGTGCGGCGAGCGCGGCGTTGTACGTGGCGAAGGTGGCACCGTCGACCCGGGCGAAGGACTGGGTCTTGTCGAGGAAGCTCTGCTCGTAGGCGGCCGTCCGGGACGGGTCGGTCAGGTACCGGCTCTCGTCCGCGTTGAGGTCGTACGCCACGGCGCGCGCCCGGCTGAGGGCGATCACCGAGTCGAAGGAGTTGCTCTTCGCCACCACCAGGTGGTGGTCCGCCCGCGAGGTCAGCGTCAGCGCGGTGACCAGGCCGACGGTGATGAGCAGGGTGGTGGCGGCCAGCGGCACGTTCACCAGCCGACGGAAGCGCACCGCCAGCAGCCGCTGCAGCAGCCCGAGCATGGCCAGGGCGATCAGACCGGTCAGCAGGATCCACCACCAGCCGCCGGCCAGGGCGCTCCGCTGGTCCGTGAAGTTGCGCTCCACCACGGCGGCGTTGGCCTTGGTCACCTCGTCGACGGCCGGCAGCAGCTGCTGACGCAGCAGGTCAGTGGCCTGCTGGTAGGCCGCGAGGGCGGCCGCGGACGGCCGTCCGGCCGGGGCGTGGGCCTGGTCCTCCAGCAGCTGGGCGCGGGCCACCAGGGCCTCGTAGCGGCCGAGTTCACCGATGACGGACTGCACGGCCCGCTGCCCGGCCTGGTCACCCGCCACTGCCTCGGTGACGCGCTGCAGGTCGGTGTCGGCCTGGGCGCGGCGCTGCTCGTAGGTGTCCAGGGTCTCCTTGCGCAGCACCGTGTAGTCCGGGTCGGCGCCGAAGAGGAGCAGGTTGGCGGCCTGGGCGTCCATGTCGTTGAGCGCGAAGTACAGGTCCGCCGAGTGCACCACCTGCGGGGCGGCCTGGTGGCCGATGACGTCCGTGCCGTCCCGGGCGCCGCCCAGGACGGCGGCGGTCACCGTTGCGGCGACGAGCAGCGCTGCCAGGCAGAGGCCGGTGAGCCCGCGCAGCAGACGCGGGGTGGTCCACCAGGCCCGGCGCTGCCAGGACCGCTTGGGCCGGTGGCGGGGGGCGCGCGGCACGGGGAGTGGTACGGCTGTCTCCGGTCGCGCCGTCTCCGACCCGACCGCTTTCCCCATGACAGCCGTACCGCCCGACGGTCCCGCTGGCATCGCCGCGCGCCCCCTCCCCTGTTCTTCACTGGCCACCGAACCTCCCCCGGAGCAACCCTCCGGGGGTCGGGATTCGGCAAACGGTCCGCCGCCAGGCCCCACGCCCGGGCAGCGAACCGTTTCCTCGCAGCTCACGCTAGGTGCGACCGAACACCCGTCCGCCCGCCCTGACGGCTCCTTGACGCCGCCGACGGCCATCTTGATGAACCATTGGCGGTGCCTCGGCGAGTGATCGTCCGTTGCTGCTCGGCGGACCCGTCGCAGGTCGGCAGGAGGGCGTGCTGACGGCCAGGCCCCACGTCAGGGTTTCGTCAGGGCCAGTCCCGTCGGCGCCAGGCTTCCGTCAACCCGGTGCACCGCGACCGACCCGGGTGAGCCACTGGTACGGTGTCCGCTACTACCGCGCTCCTGCCCTTCACCACCCTGCTGCCGTTCGAGGAGCCCGGCACCGAGGCGATCGCCGCCCACGTCGAGCGCACCGGCCACGGCAGCTGGTGGGTCGACCGGCCCGACTCCGCCCGGGTGCTCCTGGTGCACAGCGGGCCGGAGCGTCTGCTCCGCGGCGACCCGCGGCACCTCGACCCGGCGGCTCTGGCCCCGCTCGGACGCGGCCAGTTCACGGCGCCGGAGCGCTTCCTCCCGCTGCTCGGGCGGACCTTCACCCACGTCACCCCCTGGGTCCGCACGGTCTACGTCCAGCACACCGCGCCACGGCCCGTATCACCTCATATCGCCGACTGGGTACGACCGTTGACCCCTCGGGACGTGCCGCGGTTCGAGCGGTTCGCCGCCCGCTCCACGCCGCCGGGGCCGACGTCCGGCCCGCCGCACTGGCTGGCCAGGACCTGGGACGGGCACGCGGGACTGGCCGCGGGCGGCTTCGCCTGGGGCGCGTTCCTCGGCCCCTGCCTGGCAGCGGTGGCCTGCGGGTACCTCGTCGGCCGCCGGCACCTGGACATCGCCGTCGCCACCGACCCGGCGTTCCGTCGGCTGGACCTCGCCCTCGCCTGCGTGACGGCCGCCGCCGACGCCGCGCGCGCCGCGGGCCTGACCCCGACCTGGGCCGCCTCCCGGGTCAACCTGGCGAGCCGGGCCCTGGCCGTGGCCGCCGGCTTCCGCCCGGTCCGCGACGAGGTCGTGTACTGGACCGGCCCCGCCCTCACCCGCTGAGGGATCGCCCCGACCGACTGTCGGCTGTCGCCAAGGAGCCGCCAAGAGCGGCTCCCCGGGCGTCATGGTTCTGTCAGCGGCCGCCCGCCCGACGCGGGCCCGGTGGTCACCGTCCGTCCGTCGGACCTGCTGCGCAGCCTGGAGCTCGCCACCCGGTGCGGCGCGCCGATCCCCCTCGCCGCAGGGGCACACCGGGCCGCCTGACCGGGGCTTGCCGCCACGGCCCGACGGAGACCGAACCCGCCCGGCCCGCAGTCGGCCGAGGTCGAGCAGGTTCGAAACCATGAGTGATAGCCCGATGACGGTTGGTCATGGCAGGATCGGTGCGGGTCGGCACCGTGTCGACCGGAAGGAGGAGACATGGCCGAGGACAGCAAGGCGACGGAGTCCGCCAAGGGCAAGACTCCGTCCGGCAGTTACGCGGGCACGGAGATCAAGATCGACGGCGAGGACCACATCATCATTCGGGAGGACGAGGTCCCGGTGGCCACCGACACCGAGTGATGCACCCGGCGTCCCGGTCAGCCGGGACGCCGGGAGCCTGGTCACTCGATGAAGCCCTCGACCACCTTGGGCGGCCAGACGCCGACCTTGAGCGGGAGAACGCGATGCTGCGCCGCCACGTCTCCGGCCTGGCGAGCCCGGCGCGGGCATCGCGCCGGCCATCCTGTGGCTCTCCCGTCCGCCGCAGGCGTGAAGTGAGGGGGCGTCCGGTTCGGCCGCCCCCTGCCCGGTCACGCCGCTCGACTCACCAGCGCCCAGTCGACGGCGAGGTACTCCTCCCCGTCCGGCCCCAGGCACTCGAAGGCGATCCGGGCCGCATCCCGCACCGAGTGCATCCGGCCGGTGCCGATGGCGTAGTCGCCGGAGGGCCGGTTGATGCCGCTGACGATCCGGATGGCCTCCAGCACCCCGGTGTCATTGACCTCGGTGACCAGTTCCGGCTGCCGCCAGGACATCGGCACGAAGGAGATCGCCCCGGGGTGGTACACCTCCTCGGGCTGGATCGCGTCGACCGCCGAGACCGGGCTGCTCCGGTCCATCAGGTCGCCGTCGACGAAGCGCAGTTCGGGGATCAGCCGGCTGATCCGGTCCTTGCGCTGATCGGCCTGTCCCCAGCTGAGCCCCAGACCTCGTACCCCGGGGAGATCAGAATCTCGGCCAGGTCCTTCAGCCACTCCTCGCGGGCCGCTCCCGACGCCCAGCCGGCGAAGCAGAGGCGCGGCTAAGGAATGTCCGAGACTTCCGGTCGAGCCCGCCGCCCCCAGGGTTCGATGCGGAATTGACGGTTCCCTGACTCGCCCAACTGGTGGGACTGGTGTGACGATTGGGGCGCGCCGGCCGATTCCGGCGCGACATCACATGGGGGTCAAATTGAAGAGTGTTGTCAGGCGCGCCTCTCTCGGCGGAGTCGCACTGATCGCGGCCACCGGCCTGCTGATGACGATCTCTCCGGCGGCCTCGGCCGCCCCGGCGAGCTCGCAGCAGGTGCAGGTCGACCCGAAGGCGCAGCACGGGACGGCGACGGGCAGCCGCCTTCCCAGCAGCGAGCTCGCTCCGCAGTCCAGCCCGCTGCACCTGCTCAACGGCTACGTCACCTTCTCCACGTCCGGGTACTCCATCGACGCTCCCGCGTCGGTGCTGACGAAGGTGCCGGCGGCGCAGCTCGCACAGCTGCGGTCGTACGTGGCGGACGTGAACGCCAACATCAGGAGCGGGAAGCTCGAAATGTCGCCGGACGGCGTGGCGGTGCCCACCGACGCGCTGGCGGGTGAGGTCGGGCAGCCGACCGGCCGGCCCGGCCACCCGAGCCCGAACGCCACCTGGCGCGGCGGTCACGGCTACATCAAGACG
Source organism: Kitasatospora sp. NPDC058162 (assembly GCF_042884005.1). Taxonomy (NCBI): domain Bacteria; kingdom Bacillati; phylum Actinomycetota; class Actinomycetes; order Kitasatosporales; family Streptomycetaceae; genus Kitasatospora; species Kitasatospora sp. NPDC058162. Next base: position 15,034 of record NZ_JBHVUS010000040.1, on the reverse strand, counting down.
CACTGGTACGGCGTCGAGGTCGGCCTGGACTCCTGGCTGACCAACAAGGTCGAGGGCGGCTTCTGGACCGGTGCCGGGATCTCCGGCCTGGTGGCCGCGCTGGGCGGCGGTCCGTACGCCGGAGCCGTCGCCGCCGCGCTCGGCGTCATCGCCGGCGGGATCCAGGTCTGCCAGCACCAGAACAGCTGGACCTACATCTACTGGCTCGGCACCATCGGGGCGGGCGGCTTCGTCTGCAACCCCTTCGGGTAACAGTCCGGGCCGGACGACGGGGAGATGACCGATCACGGTGGCGCCCGGCCGGTCAGGCCGGGCGCCTCCGTGCCAACGGAGCACTCATGCCCCGGGCGACCGTCAGGCCGCCGTCACGTGGCCCGCGCTGGTCTCCAGCGCGGCACCGGCCTGGTCGGCCAGGGTGACGGCGACAAGGAGGGACTGGCGGTCCGGGATGCTGCCGGGGGCGGGGGTGAGCATGAAGCGGCCGACGTACTTCCCGCTGGCGAACACCCGCAGCTCCACGTCCTCGGCGGGCAGGCCCAGCTCCTCGGTCGGCCAGGGCTTGCGGCCGACGACGACGGAGCCGTCGTGTTCCAGGCGCGGCGGGTGGCCGATCAGGGAGCCGTACTCGAACCGGCAGGCCCGCAGACCGAGGAGGTCGACGAGCTCTGCCCGGACGTGGTCCATGACAGCCGGGGCGGGCTTGGAACGGGCCAGCACGGCCGCGTCGTGGATCCGCGTGAGGTGGCCGGCGTCGGTGACCGCGATGACCTCGAACCGCCGGGCCCGGGCAGCGAGTTGGGAGACCGCGAAGCCGACCGCGAGCAGCAGCACCGCCGTCGTGATGTCGGACGAGTCGCTGATGCTGAACCGCTCGTAGGGGCGGGTGAAGAAGAAGTCGAACCACGCGGCGGCGCTCAGCGCGGCCACGGCACCCGCCAGCCGGTGCCACACGGCCGCCACCGCCACCACCGCGACCACCAGCAGCAGGGCGACGTTGGTGTTGGCCAGGTGCCCGCGCGCCGGCAGCAGCACCGCGCCCAGCGCGAGCGGCACCACCACGGCCACCACCAGCGAGAGCGGTCCCGCCATCAGGCGCCGAAACTCGTGAACGTACCGAACGAACCGGGGCATCACGCACCTCCTCCCTTCCGGTGTAGCAGCCCGTGGACCGGACGCAAGCGCCCGGAGAGGCCTTAACGCGATCCTTGCGGCCCGTCGCCGTGGTGGTGGCCGCCCGCGGCGGACTCGTGGGTGACCATGTGGACGTCGATGTCGCCGGACAGGTCGACGGTGGTCTCGCCGATGCCGGGGCCGGGGCCGGCGAGGAAGCGGTTGAGCCGGCCGCGGCGGCTGGCGCCGAGGACGAGCTGGGTGGCGTCGCGCTCCCGGGCGAAGCGCAGCAGCGTACGGGGGACGTCCTCACCGAGCACCCGGTGGGGGGTTCGGCCCAGGCTCTCCACCAACTCCCGCTGCCAGTCCAGCAGTTCGGAGTCGGCACCGGAGAGGCCACCCTCGCGCGCCACGTGCACGGCGAGGAGGTCCCCACCCCCGGTGCGGGCGGACCGAGGAGGGTCGGCGGGCTTGTCGGGGGCATGGCCAGCGGACGATCACCATCCGCTTAGACTGACCGCCATGCCCTGGCTCGCCTCGCTCCGTGACACCGCCCGCACCGGGCTGCACCTGGACCGGACCCTCACCAACCCGAAGCGCGCGCTGCGCGGCGCGATCGCGGTGGCCCTGGTCCTGCTCCCCACGCTGGCGCTGGCCGGTCCGCAGCTCGCCACCTCGGCGGCGATGGGTGCCTTCATCGCCGGAACCGCCACCTTCCAGCGCAGTTTCCGGCCCCGCCCCTCGCTCGCCGTCGCGGCGGGGATCGGCCTGGGCACCAGCACCCTCATCGGCTACCTGGCCATCTCCGTCCCCGGCCTGTTCCCGGTGGTACTCGCCGTCTGGGCGCTGCTGGCCGGGCTGGCGTGGGCGGTCGGCGTGACCGCGGGCGTGGTCGCGGCCACCACGGTGTCGGTGATGCTGGTGGTCGTCCAGTTGCCGGTCAGCGTGCCGACCGCGCTCGGGCACGGCCTGCTGTGCGCGGCCGGCGGCGCCGTCCAGGCGCTGCTGATCACCCTGTGGCCGATCGACAGCTGGCGGGCGCAGCGCGACGCACTCGCCGACGCGTACACCTCCCTCGCCGACCACGCGCGTCAGCTGCGCGAGGACCCGGCCGCGCCCGCGGACCCGGAGCCGTTGATGACGGCCCGGCACGCGTCCGAGCTGACCCCCTGGCAGGAGCGCCACCGGCCGGCCGAGCTGCACGGACTGCGCGGTCTCGCCGAACAGGTGCGGCCCGTACTGACCGCGATCGCGGACCCCCGGATCGGGGCGCCCGCCGAGGGGCCGGAACTGGACCGGGCCCGGGAACTGCTGGCCGCGGCCGCCGAGGTGCTGGACGCGCTGGCCGCGGCGATCCGCTCGGGCGAGCCGCTGCACCTGCCGCGCTCCGCGCCGTCGCTCACACTGGCCCCGCGGACCGAGGAGCCGATGCTGCACGGGCCCGCCCGGGCGGCGGCGGCCCGGCTGACCTCGCTGCTCGGCCAGGCCGTGGACGTCCTCGACCGCGCCTCCCCCGACGCCCTCGGCACACCGGTGACCGATGCCGGGAGCGCGCTGTCGCGGCCCTCGCTGTTCGGCATGGCGGCTCCGGTGCTGAGCGCGGTACGACGCCAGATCCGCCCCGGATCGACGGTGCTTCGGCACGCGGTACGGCTGGCGACCGTGGTCACGGTGGCCGACCTGGTGGGACGCCTGACCGGGCTCCACCACGGTTACTGGGCAGCGCTGACGGCCGCGATGGTGATCCGTCCGGACTTCGCGCAGACCTTCAGCCGGGGCGTGGCCCGGCTTGCGGGGACGGTGGTCGGAGTGGCGCTCGCCACCGCGGTGGTCCTGGTGCTGAACCCCGGTGCGTGGCTGTCGGCGGTGCTCGCGGTGCTCTGCGTCTGCGGGGCCTACCTCACCAACCGCACCGGCTACGCGCTGATGACGGCGTGCGTGTCGGGGTACGTGGTCTTCCTGCTCGGCCTGGTGCAGCCGGGGAACTCCTTGGCCACCGCCGTCGAGCGGGTCGGCCTGACGCTCGTCGGCGGTGTGGTGGCCCTGCTGACCTACGCGCTCTTCCCCAGTTGGGAATCGGCACGGCTGGGCGAGCGGCTGGCCGAATGGATCGCCGCAGCCGGGCGCTACGGAGCCGCCGTGCTGGCCGTGTACGGGGACCCGGCCGCACACAGCGACCGGGAGGTGCGCACGGCGCTGCTGGACTCCCGGGAGGCGCGTTCGGAGTTCCTGCAGGCGATGCAGCGGGCCGAGGTGGAGCCGGTGCCCGAGTCGATGCGCAAGCTGTCGCACAAGCAGGTGGAGAAGGCGCGGACCGCGGTCGGGCTGCTCAGCAGAGTGGGCCTGCTGCTGGAGGCCCACGTGCCCGCGAAGGACGCCGCGCCGGTGCCGGGAGCCGAGGCGTTCGCGACCTCCCTCGCCGAGGCGACCGCAGGCGCGGCGGCGGCGATCCTGGACGGTCGTCCGGTGGACTTCAGCGGGCTGCGGGCCGAACAGCGGGCTTGGGAACGGCGGCTGCGCGAGTCGCACGAAGCGGTGGCCGCCGGGGATCCGAGCGAGCAGGTCGAGGTCGTCCGCGCCGCGACGCGCCTGCTGATGCAGGCGCTGGACGACCTCGAACGGGCGGTGCGGCGCAGCAAGGCGCCGAGCCCGCGGGTGCCCGAGCCGGTCCCGTGATCGGGCGCGGACCACGGGGGCCCGCGGGTGACGGCTCACACGGGTCGAGGCTCCGCCACGGCTACTGGTCGACGGCCACTCCCAGGGCTGAGCCGCCGGCCGCCCACGGCATCTGGTGCGGGGAGAAGTTGGGCAGTGCCCTGCTCGGCTCGTAGCGACGCTGCCACACCGGGGTGGAGGTGGGAACCCAGTTCACACACTCGAACTATCCGACCGCGACCGGACACTACGCGAGGAGGACGACGGAACCGCATCCCCCTGCACCCGATTTGACGAAATCCACGCGCCAGCCATCGCACCAGCCCCCGCTCAATCGTCCCGCAGAGGTGGGGACAAGAACGTGTCAAGACTCGGAGCCCGTGCGTACGGAGTCCGTCAAGATACTCGGCAGCGGAAACCAGGTGGAGGCGAAGTCGGCACCTGCGCCGTGGTGGCGCGGGCGACACACAGCGGCGGCCGAGGCAGCACCGCGCCTGGGACATCCGATTCCCGCGACTGAGCTGTAAAGGCAGTCGACGGAGGAGCAGGCTGCCCCCGGTGACCACGTCACGAGCACGGAGCCGGGACGCTCCTCACCGTGCAGTCCAGGCACCTTGAGCTGCTCGCGCGAGGGGATCACGGCAGTGGCGGGCCTTGGGTTCGGACCGGCACGGCATGGGGTGTTCGCCGTCCTCGGAGAACGCCCCATGCCGCGGGTGCTGCGGGGCGGGTGGGGGTCAGCGGACGACGTCGATGAAGCTCATCATGCCGTGGTCCTCGTGGGCGGCGATGTGGCAGTGGAACTTCATCGTCCGATCCGGTCCGGAGATCGTACTGGCACGGAACGCCGGAGAGAAGGGCTCCCTGTTCGGCGAGGTACACGGCTACGACTGCGCCCACCTGCGTGCTCCGGAGGTCGTCCCCATGCTGCTGTTCACACGAGGGAGAGCGGACTGACCTGCAGAAACGCTTGGCAGTGAAGGCGCACATTCCCCGCTGGCCGCCACACTGGGGTGGACTGCCGCCCCGGTGACCCAGCAGTGTGGCCAGCCTCTCGACGGACCCGAACCGAAGATCTGCGCAGTCTCACGTCTGGACGTGTGTGACAGCGTTCAATCGGATCGATGCTGACTATTTGCTGACTCTTCTGATGGATCATCAGAACTGTGCTTGCATGGAGGGTGTCGTACCCCTCGGGCAGTTCACGGGTGATGAACTCGTCCGCCGCAGCGGGTTCGGCCGCGGCCCGGATTTCGACATCGGTCGCGTCGGGGCGGGCGAGCCGGATGTTCTCGGCAACGGCGCCGGTCGCCGGGCGCGGTTCCCGGAAGGGTGCCCGCCAGCAGGACGGCCCCGCAATGACCACCGGGCCGGACGAGGGGCGAACACCCGGCGCCCGCGCCGACGCTACGCCAGGGAGCTGCCAGAGGCGCCGGTGTCGCCGAAGGCTTCCGACAGCCCGCGCGGGGCACCCCGCCGGGAGTTCGGCACACTCCGTGGATGCAGGGTATCCACGGAGTGCCGGGGATGGAAGGTCTAGATGAAGATGATTATCACCGCTACTCTGTCTCCGCTCCCCCACTTGACGGTGAGCAGACAGGCATCGCCGCGGATCGGCGGCGAGCGGGCTGAGGGGCGGACACCATGGTGGAGACGAGTCTCGGCAGCGCCCGGCACCTCCCGGCGGCACCGGCGGAGACCCCGCGCCGCTGGAGGCCCGCGCTGCTGTTCGGGGCAGTGGCGGCGGCTGTGGCGACGGCCGCCCTGGTACGGGTGTGGGACGTGGGCGGCGTGCAGACATGGCGGACGGTCATGGTCGCCATCGTGGTGCAGGGCGTGCCGTTCCTGGTGCTGGGCACCGTGGTCTCGGCCGCGATCGGGGCGTTCGTCCCGGAGCGGGTGTTCATCCGGGTACTGCCGCGCAACCCGGCGCTCGCCGTACCGGTGGCCGGACTGGCCGGCGCCGTACTGCCGGGCTGCGAGTGCGCTTCCGTCCCGGTAGCCGGCAGTCTGATGAGACGTGGGGTGGCCCCGGCCGCAGCCCTGGCATTCCTGCTCTCCGCACCCGCCGTCAACCCGGTGGTACTGGTCGCCACCGCGATCGCCTTCCCCGGCAAGCCGGAGATGGTGCTGGCCCGTCTGGTGGCCTCGCTGCTCACGGCGGTCGTGATGGGCTGGCTCTGGGTGGCGTTCGGCCGGCCCGAGTGGTTGCGGCTGCCCAAGGGCCCGACCGGTCACGGCGGGGGCGCGCGCAACCCGCTGGAGGAGTTTCGGCGCGGCCTCCAGCACGACTTCCTGAACGCCGGCGGCTTCCTGGTGGTCGGTGCCGCGGCAGCCGCCACCTTCAACGTGCTCGTCCCACCGTCAGCGCTGCGGCTCTTCGCAGACGAACCCTGGCTGGGCGTACCGGCGTTGGCCTGCCTCGCCGTGGTGCTCGCGGTCTGCTCCGAGGCGGACGCCTTCGTCGCCGCCTCGCTCACCGGCTTCTCCCCCACCGCGCGGCTCGCCTTCATGGTCGTCGGTCCGATGGTCGACCTCAAGCTCATCGCCCTCCAGTCGGGCGCCTTCGGGCGGGGGTTCGCCGTCCGATTCTCCTCCGCGACCTTCGCGGTCGCCGTCCTCGCCAGCATCCTGATCGGAGGGGTCCTGCTGTGAAGACCACCGTCCGGGGCCTCGCCCCGTCCCTGCTCGTCGCCCTGGTCGGCGCGGCGCTGCTGCGGGTCACCGTCGGCAGCGATGTGTTTCTGCAGTACGTGAAGGAGGGCCTGCGCCTCCCGTTGATCGCCTCGGGGATCATCCTGGTAGGGCTTGGGATCGCGGGTGTGCTAGGGAGGTTGACAAAGCGCCGGCAGGAGCCGGTGATGAGCTTCGGCCGCGACGCCGAGGGCAACGCGGTCTGGCACCGGCCCACCGACCACGACGCACACGGGCACGATCATGGGCACGGTCCGAGGGTGGCGTGGCTGCTGACCGTCCCCGCCGTCCTGCTGCTCTGCCTCGCCCCGCCCCCTCTCGGCTCGTTCAGCGCGAACCGGGACGGCACGGACGCCGTCGTCGAGCAGACCGATTACACCCCCCTGGCAGCGCCGCCGGCCCCGGGCCCGTCCGGGACCACCTCCGACCCCTGGGCCGGTGTGATCACCCCGATGTCGCTCACCGAGTTCATCGGCCGCAGCCACAACCCGGAGCGGAGCCTGGAGGGCCGCAAGGTCCGTCTCACCGGCTTCGTCTCCCCCGGCACGCAGCCCGGCGAGTGGTACCTCAACCGGCTGGTCGTCAGCTGCTGCGCGGCAGACGCCCGCCGCCTGCGCGTCCTGGTACACGCCGACGATCCGGCCCCCGCCACCGACAGCTGGGTGGACCTCACCGGCACCTGGAAGCCCACCCCCGACGCCCCCGCCACCGCCGCGCCACGCATCGACGTCTCCGAGCAGCACACCGTCCCCCAGCCGCACGCCCCGTACCGGGACACGCCCCCCTAGGACGTAACCGCCACCCGGCGCAGGCGTCGCCGCGGGCCTTGCCAGCCGGGGAACCAGCCCTCGGGCGCCTCCGCGTGCCAACCCGCCTCGCCCGCAAGGCCGTCCGTGCCTGCACCGGCACGGCATCGACACCCTCATCGTGGTCGGCGGCGTCGCAGCCACTTCCTTTACCCGGGCCCTCTCTGAACAGCGCCGCGCCGCTGCCAGCATCGCCCTCCGGGGACCTCGGCGTTCGTCATGGCCGGTGGGCCGAGATCCGGTGCGGTGCGGAGGAAGTGCCCGTGCAGGAGGTACAACTCGTACACCGCGAACGACGGGTGTATTCCGCGGGCGGACAGGCCACGGTACAGGTGGTACATCGGTGCGAGGTCCTCGTTGCTGAATCCCTTCTCGGGCCCGAGGTTCGTCAGTGCGTCAACGGTCTCGACAACGGTGAGCGCCTGCGGGGTCAGTGCGCCGAACTCCGCGATGGTTGCGCTCAGGTCGAGCCCGCTCGGCGCCAGCCTGGGAACGTAAGGCTCGGGATGGAGTGGCAGCGGCGCCTTGCTCGGCTGCTCGGCGTTCCGCCGGGCGATTCCCCTGTTCGTGGCCCGGACCTTCGCGAGACGCCTTCGAGCTGCCCGGCGGTCCCTGACGAGGCGCTGGTTGGAGTCCTGGATGTTCTCGTGCATCTTGATGTGTTGATGCAGCGTGTCCTGAGCAAGGCGGACCAGAGCGTCCTGGCCGCCGTAGTGGAGGTAGAGCGCTCGGAGGAATGCCTCAACCAGGCATCGCCCGAGTATCCGGACGGTCAGCTCGGCTCTGCTGCCGGCGGCCTGGGCAAGCTCCCCAAGGAGCAGACAGCAGTGGCGCAGCGAAGCCGCCTCGTAGAGCCTGAGCTTCACCGTCGCCGATCCGGTGTCGAGCATCGCCCACCGGTTGGAGGACAGCGCGACGTCGACCTCGCGGAGCAGTCCGGCCGTGCCTTCGGAGAGTTCATGCGTGGTGGGCTCGGCCCGGCGGTCGCCGAAGTCGGGAAGTCCGCTCGGATTCGCCATCTGCCGTCCTCCCGTGCCGTCATGCTCCTGGAGGAATCATCGGTCAGCCGGCCGAATCAGCAAGTGAATTGTCTGTCGGGGCGATCGAGCCGGGCGCTGGCCTCACTGCTACGGCGTCCTTGACCACGAGGAAGTAGACCACAGCACCGGTGCAGCTGGGGTGAGAACGGCCCAGGCGGCTCCGCTCGGTCCGGGAGTTCAGTGGTCGGCCCGCTCCGTAGTGCAGCCGGTGCAGGTCCCGACGAGCTCCACGGTGTGCTGGACGTCGGCGAAGCCGGAGGTTCGGGCGATGTGGTCGGCCCAGGTCTCGACCGGGTCCGCGTCCACCGGGATGCTGATCCCGCACTGACGGCAGAGCAGGTAGTGGCGGTGGTCATCGTCGGGGCGGTAGCGGAAGAGCCGCTCGCCGTTGGCGTCGCGGAGCACCTCGGCGCGGCCGACCGCGACGAGTGCAGTAAGGGTGCGGTAGACGGTGCTCAAACCCACGCGCGAGCCGGCCGCGAGCAGCCCGACATGGAGCAGCTGGGCGCTGATGAACTCCTGGCAGTGGGCCAGGGCTTGCAGGACTTCGGTGCGCTGTCGCGTCGGCCTCCCGATCAGTTCGACCTCACCTGGAGGCGCCGATGGCGCGGCGTCGGCAGTGCGGCATCCTGGCCAGGCGGCGGTGCCTTCGCTGCGGTCGAACGCCGCCGCGAGGGCGGAGGCCCGTGTGCCGTTCGTGTTGTTCCCCCGTTGCGGCATGGTGGTCAGGCCGCTGCCGGGAGGGCCGTGCGACGGGGGCGGATCAGGAAGGTCGCGGCGTAGACCGCGCTGGCGGTGGCCATGATGGCGAAGCTCGGCGGGAGTTCGGGGGCCTCGGCGCTGAGCAGGAGGCCGCCCCACATTTCGGCGACTGCGAGGCCGGCGGAGAGTGCGAGGGCGTGGAAGGGACGGTCGGTGAGGCGGATCGCGGCGCCGGCCGGGGCGGCGAGGAGGCCGAGCAGCAGCAGGGAGCCGACCGCCTGGGTGGCTTCGGCGGCGGTGGCACCGACCAGGGCGAGGAAGCCGAAGCCGAGCAGCCGTACGGGCACGCCGCGGGCGGCTGCGACGGCCTCGTCCAGGGTGGCGAAGAGCAGCGGGCGGGCGATCAGCAGCAGCACGACGCTGATCGCGGCGGCGATCAGGACTGCGAGCTGGGTCTGGCCGGTGCTAAGCCCGAAGATCGAGCCGAACAGGACGGTCGTTCCGGCGCCGCCCTGGGCTCCGCTGCGGGAGGTGGTGTAGACGGTGAGGAAGAAGGCGCCGAGACCCAGGATCCAGGCGAAGACGCTGCCGATCGCCACGTCGTCGGGACGGCCCCGGCGGCCGATGCCGGCCATGAGCAGGCCGACGCCGATGGTGGCGGCGAAGAGCCCGAGCCGCAGGTCGTAGCCGCCGGCCAGGGCGGCCATCGCGCCGGTGAAGGCGACGTGGCTGAGTGCGTCGCCGGTGAAGATCTGGGCGCGCAGGACGAGGAAGTAGCCGACCAGGCCAGCCGCGAGCGCGATCGCGGTACCGGCCAGCAACGCGTGCTGGAAGAAGGGCTGGGTGAGCACGTTCATGCCGTACCTCCGATCGAGAGCGGTGTCCGGCCGCGGGAGCGGGACCGGCCGAGCACCTCGTGCAGAGCACGGCCGAGGTGGGCCAGGACGTAGCCGGTGAAGGCGATGGTGGTCACGAAGAAGCCGAGCGGGTAGGGCTGGTAGTAAGCGGCGATCAGGCCCAGCCAGCAGGAGGCGAATCCGATCAGCACGGCGAGCGCCAGGCTACGGCCCGGTCGGGAGGTGAGCTTCTGGGCGGTGGCGGCGGGTATCACCATCAGCGCGAAGACCAGGAGCGTGCCGGTGATCTGGCTGGCTTCGGCGGTCGCCGCCCCGAGGAGGACGAGGAACACGGTGGACAGCAGGCGTACGGGTACTCCGCGTCCGGCGGCGACCTCGGGGTCGACGGTGGCGAAGAGCAGCGGGCGTCCGATCACCGCCAGGACGGCGAGGACGAGCGCGCCGACGATCGCCAGCAGCGTCACCTGGCCGGTGGTGATGCCGAGGAAGCTGCCGAAGAGCAGAGCGGTGGGCCCTTCCAGGAGTCCCTTGTACAGACTGATGAACAGGTAGCCGCAGGCGAGTGCGAAGGCCTGCACGGTCCCGGTGACGGCGGACTCCTCCGCGCCGGCGTCCCGGCCCTTGCGCCCGAGCGCGGCGATCACCAGGGCGGCGGCCACGCAGAAGCCGAAGTAGCCCAGGCTGGTGCTCACGCCGATCAGGATCGCCAGCGAGGCGCCGGGGAAGGCGGCGACGGACAGGGTGTGTCCGGCGAAGGTCTGCCGCCGCAGCACCATGAACCAGCCCACCACCGCGCAGACCACGGAGACGATCGCGCCGGCCCGGAAGGCGTTGACCATGAACGGATACGCCCACATCTCCTGGAAGTCAGCGAGGAGGTTCCAGGAGAAGGCGGGCGATGAGGCGTCAGCCAGAAACATGGCCACCTCCCGCGCCGGGCTCGGAGTGTCGGTCGCTGTGCAGCGCCGGCGCCTCGGGCTGGCCGACGACCACCAGCCGCCCGTCCGAGGTGCGCAACACCTCGATGGGCGTGCGGTAGAGGCGGGTCAGCGTCTCGGAGGTGATCACCTCAGCGGGCGTGCCGGCGACGGCGCCGCCCTCGGCGATGTAGACCACCCGGTCCAGGTGGTGGAGGATCGGGTTCACATCGTGGGCGACCATCACCACGGACACGCCCTCCTGGTGGCAGATCCGGCCGAGGAGTGCGGCGATGGCGCTCTGGTTGGGCAGGTCGAGGCTGTCCAGCGGCTCGTCCAGGAGCAGCAGGCGCGGGCGCCGTATCAGCGCCTGGGCGATCAGCAGCCGCTGCTGCTCGCCGCCCGAGCACTGCCCGATCGGCCGGTGCGCGTACGCGCTCGCGCCGACCAGCTCGACGACCTCTGCGACGCGGTCGCGGGCAGACCTGCGCTTGGCCCGGCCCAGGCCCGGGACGGGGATCCCCCACCGGTCCCCGTCCAGGCCCATCCGCACCACGTCCACCCCGCGGATGCGCACGCTCGCGTCGAAACTGCGCCGCTGCGGCAGGTACCCCACGGCCGAGCTGCGCGCGCCGGGCGTGCCGCCGAGCACCCGCACCTCACCGGCCGCCGCCGGAAGGATCCCCAGCAGGACCTTGACCAGGGTGGACTTGCCGACCCCGTTGGGGCCGAGGACGGCGGTGAACTCCCCGGCCCCGATGGTCAGATCGACACCCGACCAGAGGCTCCGCCCGCCGACGCGCACGGCTGCGCCGCGCAGCGACAGCACCGGCTCGGCGCCTGACTCGGACCCAGTTGATCGAATGCTGGGGCCCATGGTCGTACGGACCTCTTCGGTCGGGTGGATGCTCACTTGCCGGTCGCCGCCTTCAGCGCGTCCGCGATGCCCTGCAGCTGCTGGGTCTGCCAGTCCTGGAAGCTGGCGTTCGCGGGGGCGAGGGTCTCGGTGACCTGGGCCACCGGGATGCCCTGCTTCTTGGCCGCGTCGACCTGGGCCACCACATCGGGATTGGAGTTCTGGCTGTTGTACACGTAGATCTTGATCTGCTTGCCGGAGATCTGCTGGTCGATGGCCGCCTTGTCGGCGGCGGTCGGGTCGGTGCCCTCGCTCTCCGCGTCGAGGAAGGTCTCCGGGGTGAGCATCTTCAGGCCCACGCTATCGGCGAGCGGGGTGACGATCGACTCGGAGGCGCCGATCGGGGTGTCCGCGTACTTCGCCTTGATGTCGGCTTCCAGCTTGTTGTACGTGGCCAGGGTCTGGGTGGTGAAGGTCTTCTCCTGGCTGTCGAAGTAGGCCGCGTCGGCCGGGTCCAGCTTCTTGTAGTCGGCCGTGATCCGGTCGATGACCTTGGTGACGCTCTCGGCCGAGTACCACTGGTGCGGGTTGTCGCCCTCCTTCTTCCCCACCAGGTCACCGACCTTCAGCGCCGTCCGGTTCGGTCCCGGGTTCGCGGCGAGGAGCTTTTCCGACCACGCGTCGTAGCCGATCCCGTTGGTGATCACGTAGTCCGCGCCCGCGATGGTCCGCCCGTCGGCGGCGGTCGGCTCGTAGGAGTGCGGGTCGGTGTCCGGGTTGGTGATGATGCTGGTCACCTTGACGTGGTCACCGCCGAGCTGGGTGGCGATGCTGCCCCAGAAGTTCTCCGCCGCTACCACCTGGATGGTCTTGGAGCCGGCCGTGCTGGACGGACTCGTCTTCGCCGGCGAGGAGGTCGAGCAGGCGCTGGTGGCCGCGAGGGCGGCGACAGCCGCGACGCTCAGGGAGAGGCGGGCGGGGTGTCTGCAGATGGAGCGGGGCAGAACGACGCGCATGGCGTGGGTACTCCTTGAGGCTGTTACTCATCACGAGCGTGCGGACCCCCTGGGGAAGGGCCCGTCTCCCGTCTCGGCTGGACGTCTCCCACGCTAGTCGGAAACGATTTTCAGAACCAGGCTGTTTTACTTTGAGATGAAAATCATTGCCGAACTTTGACTGGCCCTCACACATAGTTCATAGATCTATGAATTCAGAGATGCATGAACTACCGTGAGGCGCATGCCAACCCTTGCCACCGACGTCGACGTGCTGGTGCGGTTCGGCCGCGCACTCGCCGACCCGATCCGCTGCCGCCTCCTGCTCACCCTGCGCGATGCCCCGGCACACCCCGCCGATCTGGCCGAGGCGCTGGGGATCTCCCGGACACGACTCTCGAACCACCTGGCCTGCCTACGCGACTGCGGCCTGGTGGTGGCCGTCCCGCTGGGGCGCCGTATCCGGTACGAGCTCGCCGACCCCCGGCTCGGCCACGCCCTGGACGACCTTCGCACCGCCGTCGTCACCGTCGACCAAGCCCGCAGCTGCCCGGACGCCGACGACCAGAAGTGCTGCTGATGCCGTCCGCAGATCGGCGCGAGGCCCTGGCCCGCCGGATACGGCTGCTGGCCGCCACCACCATCACGTACAACGTCGTCGAGGCCGTCGTCGCCATCACCGCAGGCGGCCTGGCCTCCTCTGCCGCGCTGGTCGGCTTCGGCCTGGACTCCCTCGTCGAGGTGTCCTCCGCCGCCGCCCTGGCCTGGCAGTTCTCCGCCCGCGAGCACGCCGTGCGCGAAGCACGGGAGCACATCACGTTGCGGATGATCTCACTGTCGTTCTTCGCGCTGGCCGCCTACGTGAGCAGTGACGCCGTCCTCACGCTCTACGGCGGCAGTCACCCGCAGCACTCGCTGCCTGGGCTCGTGCTGGCCGCCGCGTCCTTGGCCGTGATGCCGGTCCTCTCCGCCGCCCAGCGCCGCGCCGGACGTGAACTCGGCTCGGCCTCGGCGGTCGCCGACTCCAAACAGACGCTGCTCTGCACCTACCTCTCGGCGGTCCTGCTGGCCGGCCTGCTCGCCAACGCCGCCCTCGGCTGGTCCTGGGCCGACCCGGTCGCCGCCCTGGCGATCGCCGCGATCGCGGTCAAGGAGGGCCGACAGGCTTGGCGCGGCGAAGCCTGCTGCGGCCTCCCTGCCACCGAGGCCGACCCAGGCGACTGCGCCTGCTCCTGAAGACGCACACATCAACTACCCCGGTGAACAGGCATGGCGTCTCAGACCCCGGGAGTCAGCAGGCCACGCTCGTAGGCGCGGACCAGGTTGCGTGGCACGAGGTGCTCGCGGCCGTCGATGGTGATCGGCACCAGCTGGGGCGTGGTCGCCTTCCAGTTGGCGCGGCGGTGCCGGGTGTTGCTGCGGGACGTCTTGCGCTTGGGGACGGCCATGGCGGATTCCTCCTGGTGGGTGGATGGTTACGCGTGGGAGTGGTCGTGGTCCTGCTGGAGCGCGTACTCGTCCCAGGCGGGGAACGGGTCCTCGAACGCCGTCCAGACGTGGGGCCCGGCCGCGTGCTCGGCGTCGTCCAGCAGGCAGTGGGCGAGGGCGACGCGCAGTTCGTCCTTGCGCAGGCCGGTGCCGATGAAGACCAGCTCCTGGCCGCCGTGCACCTGCTCGTCGCCGAGACCGGTCAGCGCCGTGGCATCGGTCAGACCGGCCAGGTATGTGGGCGGGCTCATGGTGGAGCGCAGGCCGGAGGGTTCGAAGCGGGCGACCGAGCCTGCCTGGGACCACAGGCCGGTGACGGCCGGGCGGGAGGCGAGCCAGAAGAAGCCCTTCGAACGCAGTACGGTGCCGAACTCGCCCGCGTCGAGGCGCTCGCTCACCAGCTTCCAGAGCCGGCCGGGGTGGAAGGGCCGTTCGGCGCGGTAGACCAGGCTGGTGATGCCGTACTCCTCGGTCTCCGGCACGTGGTCGCCGTTGAGCTCGGCCACCCAGCCGGGGGCCTCCTGGGCCTTGGCCAGGTCGAAGAGGCCGGTGCCCAGGAGTTCGGCGGGCGGGACCCGGCCGCCGGTCGCGCGGACGATCCGCGCCGCGGGGTTGAGCCGGGCGAGCGTGGCGGCGAGCCGGTCGGCCTCCTGGGCCGTGACCAGGTCGGTCTTGTTCAGCACCAGCACGTCGGCGAACTCGACCTGATCCATCAGCAGGTCGCTGACGGTGCGTTCGTCGTCCTCGTACTGGTCGAGGCCGCGCGCGGTCAGCTCGTCGCCCCCGCGCAGCTCGGGCAGGAAGTTCACGGCGTCGACCACGGTGACCATGGTGTCCAGACGGGCCACGTCGCCCAGGGTGGCGCCGTCGTCGCGGGCGAAGGCGAAGGTGGCCGCGACGGGCATCGGCTCGGA
>NZ_JBHVUS010000039.1:62021-87401 GCF_042884005.1 Kitasatospora sp. NPDC058162 | reverse complement strand
GGCGAGATCGCCTCCGGGAAGCGCAAGATCGAGAAGATCGACCTCATCGAACGGATCGCGGACGGCCTCCACATCCCCGGACGCATGCTCGGGCTGGCCGCCAGGGAGTGGGAACAGGAGACGCCCCTCCCCTCGCCCAGGCGCCGCGTGCCGGAGCCGTCCGCTACCGGGCAGGGCCTCAACTCACCGATCGACCCCGAGTTCTTCGTCAGCCACCTGCGCGGCCTGATGCCCGGCCACTACCGGGCCGCGAACCTGCTCGGCTCCCGCCACGCGCTCGACGCGGTGACCCGACACGTCCGGTTGCTCGACCGCATTCAGCAAAACGCCGCCGGGCGTGCCCGGGACGATCTCCTCATCATCGGCGCCCGCACCGCGGAGTTCCTGGGCTGGCTCAACCAGGATCTCGGCGACTTCGACCAGGCCCTCTACTGGTCGGACCGCGCCATGGAATGGGCGCAGGAAGCGGGCGATGACGTCATGGCCGCCTACGTGCTCTTCCGGAAGAGCAACCAGGCCACCGCCCGGCGCGATGCCCAGAAGGCCATCAGCCTCGCTCGCGCCGCACAACGAGCTGCCGGTGCCACCCTCCGCATCCGCGCGCTTGCCGCTCAGCAGGAGGCACAGGGCCACACCCTCACTGGCAACCAGCGCTTCGCCCAGGCCAAGTTCGACGAGGCCCACGAACTCGCCGCCGAGCCGGACGACTCCCACGCGGACGACGCGCTTGATCTTGCGTACTGCACCCCGACCTACATCGAGATGCAGCGCGCGAACTGCCTGCTCGAACTCGGCGACCCACGAACGGCCGTGGACATGTTCGAAGCCGAGCTCCAGATCCTGCCGTCGATCTACCGCAACGACCAGGGCGTGTACCTCTCCAGGTTGGCGCGCGCCTACGCGGTGTCCGGCGAACCCGAGCAGGCCGCCGCAGCGGCAGACCGGGCACTGTCGATCGCCATCGACACCGAGTCCGCCCGGGCCATGTCCGAACTGTCCGCAGCAGGCAAGGCACTCCAGCAGTGGAGAGCCGTACCCGAAGTAGCCACGTTCACCGGTCGCTTGACCCTGATGAGCGGCGGATCCCCTCTCGACCGCCGTTGACCTCATGAGAGAGGCTGGGCCCATGGACGCACTGATCACGGCCGCCACCTCCGCAGACGAACGCCGGCGCGGCGCCAAGATCGCCGTGCTGCCGGTCGGCAGCTTCGAGCAGCACGGCGACCACCTGCCCCTGACCACCGACACCGTCGTAGCCAGCCTGATCGCCCAGCGGATCGCCGCCGACTACGACCTGTTCCTCCTGCCGCCCATCACGCTGTCCTGCTCCCACGAGCACGCCCACATGTCGGGCACCGTCAGCATCAGCGCCGCCACGCTCTACGCCGTGATCAACGACACGTGGAAGTCCCTCCGGGCGTCCGGCGTCCCAGGCCTGCTGATCGTGAACGGGCATGGCGGGAACTACGTGCTCTCCAACGTGGTCCAGGAGGCCAACACCGAGGGCCCACGCGTCGCCCTCTTCCCGGTCCGCGAGGACTGGCACCAGGCCCGCGAAGCCGCCGCCCTGGAGAGCAGCGGCGCCGAGGACATGCACGGCGGCGAGCTGGAGGTGTCGCTCCTCCTCCACGGCGCGCCCCACCTCGTCCGCGCAGGAATCGAGCAGGACGACCACGACGCCCCGGAGCGCCCCCACCTCCTCACCGTGGGCATGGCCGGCTACACCCAGAACGGGATCATCGGCCGCCCGTCCCTCGGCACGGCCGAGAAGGGCAAGGCCATGCTGGAGAGCCTGTCCAAGTCGGCCGCCGCCCACCTGTCACTCATAGGAGGTAGCTGACAGCTGCCGGTCGCCACTCGAAGGTGGGCGATCCCGCCAAGGCACTGGATGGTCCTGTCAGCGGTAACCGTTAGCGTGCGGCGCAGCCGAAGGACAGTGATCAAGGAAAGGTGTTGCGTGGGCGGCAATGAATGGGCAGCGACCGGGCCCTACCAGCAGGATCTTGAAGCGGCCTTTCGTCAGGCGCAGGCTCAGGAGTTGGCGGCGGACGATCACGGCTTCCCGGGGCAGAGCATCACGGAGCTGTGGAGGGACGAAGCCTGGCAGGAGTACATCCTGACCGGAGGAACCTGCACGGTGCTCGACTTCTACGCACTGATCGACGCCGAAGCCGACGACGACATCGCCGTGATGCGGCCGTTGACCGAGAACGAGATCCGCAGCTGGGCTCCCGATGGCCGACCCACACACGAGCGATGGGAGGCCTCGATGCGCCAGTTGCTGGACCCGGTTGGCCGCGGAGTCGGCCGGTGCACAGTGCTGTACCGACACGACGAGCCGGTAGAGATCGCGTACTGGGGCTGTTCCGCGGACTAACCCTTTCGGCGCCGCCCACCGCCGTGGCGGGGCAACCGCACACACAGAAGCCCTCCCCGGAAGATCCAGGGAGGGCTCTACGCGTGGCTCCAGAGCCTCAGACCCACTCGATCGAGGACTCGATGCCCGGGGCACTCCGGGCGGCGGGCAGAGGGGTCCTCCGGCCGCCTTGCCGGGTCTCCCCGGAGGGGGCGGAAGACTCGCCCGGGGCGGAGCTCATACCGAGTGCGCCCAGGACGAGCCCCCGCTCACCCTCCGAGAGGCTGTGAAGTAGGTCACACAGCTCGCTCGCCGTGTCACCCACGCCACCATGCATTCCTACTGGCCAGGGCTGTTCACGACCGTCAGCGGAAGCATCTTCTTGCCCGTCGGGCCGATTTGTATGGCCGTGTCCATCTGGGGGCACACGCCGCAGTCGAAGCACGGCGTCCAGCGGCAGTCGTCGACCTCGACCTCCTCCAGGGCGTCCTGCCAGTCCTCCCACAGCCAGTCCTTGTCGAGGCCGCTGTCCAGGTGGTCCCAGGGCAGCACCTCCTCGTAGGAGCGCTCGCGGGTGGTGTACCAGTCGACGTCGACGCCGGTGCCGGCCAGGCCCTTCTCGGCGGAGGCCATCCAGCGGTCGTACGAGAAGTACTCGCGCCAGCCGTCGAAGCGGCCGCCGTCCTCGTAGACCGCGCGGATGATCGCGCCGACCCGGCGGTCGCCGCGGGAGAGCAGGCCCTCGACGATGCCGGGCTTGCCGTCGTGGTAGCGGTAGCCGATGTTCTTGCCGTACTTGCGGTCGCCGCGGATCGAGTCGCGCAGCTTGGCCAGGCGGGCGTCGGTGGCCTCGGCGGACAGCTGCGGGGCCCACTGGAACGGGGTGTGCGGCTTGGGCACGAACCCGCCGATGGAGACGGTGCAGCGGATGTCGTTCTGGCCGGTGACCTCGCGGCCCTTCTGGATGACGTTCTTCGCCATCTCGCCGATCTGGAGCACGTCCTCGTCGGTCTCGGTGGGCAGGCCGCACATGAAGTACAGCTTCACCTGGCGCCAGCCGTTGCCGTAGGCGGTGGCGACGGTGCGGATCAGGTCCTCCTCCGACACCATCTTGTTGATCACCTTGCGCATGCGCTCGCTGCCGCCCTCGGGGGCGAAGGTGAGGCCCGAGCGGCGCCCGTTGCGGGACAGCTCGTTGGCGAGGTCGATGTTGAAGGCGTCGACGCGGGTGGACGGCAGCGACAGGCCGATCTTGTCCTCGGTGTAGCGGTCGGCCAGGCCCTTGGCGATGTCGCCGATCTCGGTGTGGTCGGCGCTGGACAGCGACAGCAGGCCGACCTCCTCGAAGCCGGTCGCCTTGAGCCCGCGGTCGACCATCTCGCCGATGCCGGTGATGCTTCGCTCCCGCACGGGGCGCGTGATCATGCCGGCCTGGCAGAAGCGGCAGCCGCGGGTGCAGCCGCGGAAGATCTCCACGGACATCCGCTCGTGCACCGTCTCCGCGAGCGGGACCAGCGGCTGCTTGGGGTACGGCCACTCGTCGAGGTCCATCACGGTGTGCTTGGACACCCGCCACGGCACGCCCGGGGCGTTCGGCACGACGCGGCCGATCCGGCCGTCGGCCAGGTACTCCACGTCGTAGAACTTCGGCACGTACACGCCGCCGGTGCGCGCCAGGCGCAGCAGCAGCTCGTCGCGCCCGCCCGGACGGCCCTCGGCCTTCCAGGCGCGGATGATCTCCGTGATGTCGAGGACGGCCTGCTCGCCGTCGCCGATCACCGCGCAGTCCAGGAAGTCCGCGATCGGCTCGGGGTTGAACGCCGCGTGGCCGCCGGCCAGGACGATCGGGTCCTCGTCGGTGCGGTCCTTGGCCTCCAGCGGGATGCCGGCCAGGTCGAGCGCGGTCAGCATGTTGGTGTAGCCGAGCTCGGTGGAGAACGACAGCCCGAACACGTCGAAGGCCTTGACCGGGCGGTGGGCGTCCACCGTGAACTGCGGGACGCGGTGCTCGCGCATCAGCGCCTCGAGGTCCGGCCAGACGCTGTAAGTGCGCTCGGCCAGCACGCCCTCACGCTCGTTGAGCACCTCGTAGAGGATCATGACGCCCTGGTTGGGCAGCCCGACCTCGTAGGCGTCGGGGTACATCAGCGCCCAGCGGACGTCGCAGGCGTCCCAGTCCTTGACGGTCGAGTTGAGCTCGCCGCCGACGTACTGGATCGGCTTCTGGACGTGCGGGAGGAGGGCCTCCAGGCGTGGGAAGACCGATTCGACAGTCATGTACTAGGAACCCTTACGACGTGATTCGGTGCCGCGAGTCGGCACGGGAGGGGTGACCCTCAAGGGTAGCCCAATCCGGGGAACGGCCGGTCGCCCGCCCGCGCGCTCCGGTGCGTTCCGCGCCCACCGGTGACCGCCCCGGCACGCGCGGTGCGCGCGGGCGGGCCGGCGCCGTCCGCCGTTGACACGCCCGGAGGGCCCGTGCGGTACTGACAGGGCCCTGCCCGAGGCCTTGCGCCCCTTCCGGAGACGGGAGTTGGGTCGTACGCTCGGCCAACGCCGATTCCCCGGCGGCCCGCTCGCCCCAGCACGCCCTCCCCCGTCCCCGCGCGGCCCCCTCCCCCGGCCCCGCAGAGCCCGTCCCGGCCCGCAGGCCGCGTCCGGCGGCGCGGCACCCCCGCGCGCCCCGGCGACCGTGCGACCGGTCGCAAGGAGAACCATGACCGACACCGGTCGGCGGGTCCGGCCCCTGACCCTGCGGACCCCCGACGCCCGGCCCACCCGCTACCCCACGCCCGCCCAGGCCGAGTGCGCGGCCCGCCGCCTCGCCCTGCGCCACCCCGACCGCTGCCGACTGCGCGAGGTGGGCCGCTCCCGGGCCGGGCGCCCGCTGCTGCTGCTCTCGGTGGACCGCGGGCCGCGCGCCGCCCTGGTGGTCGGCGGCCCGCACCCGAACGAGCCGATCGGCACCGCCGCCGCCGTCCGGCTGGCCG
Organism: Kitasatospora sp. NPDC058162; assembly: GCF_042884005.1. Lineage (NCBI taxonomy): Bacteria > Bacillati > Actinomycetota > Actinomycetes > Kitasatosporales > Streptomycetaceae > Kitasatospora > Kitasatospora sp. NPDC058162. The sequence goes on along the minus strand of NZ_JBHVUS010000039.1, from coordinate 82,055 downwards.
AGGTGCTGCTGGAGCGCCCCGCCCGGCCCGGCCTGTCCTGGCACCTGCTGCTGTGCCTGGACCCGGACGGCGCCGCCCTCAACGCCGGCTGGCTGGACGGCCCGCTCACCATGCGCCGCCACTACGAGCACTTCTTCCGCCCCGCCTTCGAGGAGCAGCCCGAACTGCTGCCCGCCCCCGGCTCCGGCCGCCCGCCGATGCCGGAGAGCCTGGCGCTGACCGGACTGATCGACGAGCTGCGCCCCTTCCTGCAGTGCTCGCTGCACGGGGTGGACTTCGGCGGCGCCTTCGTCCAGCTGACCGGCCCGGTGCACGGCCTGGCCGAGCGCTTCGCCCGCTCCGCCGACCGGGCCGGCATCCCGCTCGACGTGGACTCCTACGACGCCGTCGGCTGGTCCAGCCCCGCCCCCGGCACCTATCTGATGCCGGCGCCCGGCAGCACCGGCACGCCCCGGGCCCTGCCGGACGAGCCCGAGCTGTCCACCTGGTCCTACGCGGCCCGGTACGGCGCGGTGACCGCCGTCCTGGAGGTCCCGATGTGGGCCGTGGACGCGGTCGGCGACGCCCGCGTCCACCCGGCCGGGCCGCGGGCCGTCGGCGAGGCCGCCCGCGAGCTCACCGTCCGCACCGAGCAGCTCTCCGCGCTGCTCGCCCGCGTCCCGGCGCAGGCCCGGGAGGAGTACGGCCCGCTGCTGCGCACCGCCGAGTTCAACCTGGCGGTGGCCCCGCGGGTCGCCGCCGAGTGGCTGGAGCTGTGGTGCACCGGGCCGCTGAGCGCCGCCCGGGCGACCACGGCCGGGCTGGTCGCCGCCCGGCTGCCGCTGCGGGTGGCCTCGGTCCTGCTGCGGCTGCTCGCCGACGTCCGCGGCCCGGCCGCCGAGGACACCCGGGAGCGCGCCCGCGCCGTGGTCGCGGACAGCCTGGACCGGCTGCGCCACCGCTTCGGCGCCCGCTGGGTGCCGGTCCAGGAGCAGCTGGCCCACCAGACCCGGGCGGTGCTGACCGCCGCGGACTGCCTGCTGCACAGCCAACCCGCCTGACGGTCCGTCAACTCCCTTCCAGGGTAAGGAGAAGGGCCGGTCCGGAGGAATCCGGACCGGCCCTGGGAGCCGAATTCTCAGGCCGCTATCGGCCGTTGGCTGCGCACCGCCTGGAGCAGCCCGATGCCGATCCAGACCGCGAACATCGAGGAGCCGCCGTAGGAGACGAAGGGCAGCGGGATGCCCGCGACCGGCATGATGCCCAGGCACATCCCGATGTTCTCGAAGGCCTGGAAGGAGAACCAGGCGATCACCCCGGCCGCCACGATCGTCCCGTACAGGTCGGTCGCCTGGCGGGCGATCCGGCAGGCCCGCCAGAGGATCACGCCGACCAGCGAGATGATCGCCAGCGCCCCGACGAAGCCCAGCTCCTCACCGGCGACGGTGAACACGAAGTCGGTCTGCTGCTCCGGCACGAACTGCCCGATGGTCTGCGTCCCGTGGAACAGCCCCTTGCCGGTCAGCCCGCCCGAGCCGATCGCGATCCGGGCCTGGGCGGTGTTGTAGCCGACGCCGTTGGGGTCGAGCTGCGGGTTGGCGAAGGCGGCGAAGCGGTCGATCTGGTACTGGCTGAGCAGCCCGAGCTTCCAGATCGCGATGCTGCCGCCGACGCCGAGCGCGAGGATGCCGAGCACCCAGCGGTTGGCGGCGCCGGAGCCGAGCAGGATGCCGAGCACGATCGCGGACATCACCATGACCGACCCGGCGTCCGGCATCAGCAGGACCAGGCCCATCGGCAGGCAGGCCCAGATCAGGCCCCGGAACACCGCCCGGTGCGAGGGGAACTCCCGCTCGCCCGCGTCCACCTGGTCCGACAGCACGACGGCCATCGCCAGCATGATGGCGATCTTCGCGAACTCGGCCGGCTGGACGGAGAAGCCGCCGCCGAGCTGGATCCACGAGTGGGCGCCGTTGACGGTCGAGCCGATCGGACTGAGCGTCGCCAGCAGCAGCAGGATCACGCCGACGTAGACGAAGGGCACCAGGGTGCGGACCCGCCGGGCTCCTATCGCTATCACCACGGCGCACAGCACCAGGCCGATCACGAAGTTCGTCAGGTGCCGGTAGAGGAAGTACTGCGGGTCCCCGTGGGTGAGGTTGTCGCGCCCGCGGGTGGCCGACCAGACCAGCAGCGAGCCGACGAGCGAGAGGGCCAGGCCGGCCAGCAGCAGTATCCAGTCCAGCCGCCAGAGCGGGGAGTCCTTGGCCAGGGCCTTGGAGACCCCGCTGCGCTGGGGGCTCAGCCGCAGCTGCCGGTACGAGCCGTAGGAGGTCATGCCCGTCCCCTTCCCGGGCGGTTCGGTTCGAGCGCGGCGTCGACCGCGGTGTACGACGCCGGGCTGCCGGCCGGTGGTGTCGGGTCGAGGAAGGCCACCGCGGGGTCGTAGTCCACCTGCGCGGCCGCGACCGCGCCGGCCTGCGCCGGAGCGAGCGGGGCGAGCTGGACGGCCTGGGCGGCCTGGGCGGGCGGCACCGCACCGGCGTCGTAGGAGGCCGGCTTGATGATCGCGGTGCCGTCCGGGTTGAACTTCGGCAGCTGGCTCTGCGGCGCGGGCAGCAGCGCCTTGCTGTTGTCGATGTTGCCCTTGTCGTCCACGCCGTACAGCGCCTGGTAGATCCGGCGCACGGCGTCGCCGGAGCCGCCGGAGCCGGTGCCACCCTGGCTTATCGTCATGACGACCGCGTAGTCCTTGCTGTACGTGGTCAGCCAGGAGGTGGTCTGCTTGCCCTCGACCTCGGCGGTGCCGGTCTTGGCGTGCAGCTCGATCTTGTTCTGCGGCCAGCCGGCCCCGGCGAACTTCCAGGCGGCGGTGCCGCTGGTGATGACGCCCGCGGTGGCCTGGTCGATGTAGCTGAGCAGCTTCTGGTCGCCGGGGAACTTGGCGTCCTCGTGCGGGGCGATCTCGCGGACGAGGTCCCCGCTCGGGCTTATCACCGCCTTGGCGATGGTCGGCCGGTAGAAGGTGCCGCCGTTGGCCAGCGCCGAGTAGATCCGGGCCATCTGGACCGGGGTGACGAGGGTGTCGCCCTGGCCGATCGCGAAGTTGACGGCGTCACCGGCGCGCATCTGGTAGCCGTCGACGCAGTTCTCCCGGGCGATCTGGTCCGAGAAGCTGTTGCCGCCCTTCTGCGCCTGCGCGCACCAGGCGTCCTTGTTGTTGTCGTAGAAGGACTGCTTCCACTGCCGGTCCGGCACCCGGCCGGGGACCTCGGCCGGCAGGTCGATGCCGGTCTTGGCGCCGAGGCCGAACTCGTGGGCGGTCTTGAAGAACCAGTCGCCCGGGTTCTTCGGCTTGATGCCGCCGTCCTTCATCCACTGGTCGTACGCCAGGCCGTAGAAGACGGTGTCGCAGGAGACCTCCAGCGCCTTCTCCAGGGAGATGGAGCCGAAGTTCTCGCTCTCGAAGTTCTTGAACTCGCGGCCGCCGATGGTGAGGCTCTTGGGGCAGGCGTAGGTGCCGTCCAGCGAGTAGCCGGCCTGCACGGCGGCGGTGGTGGAGACGACCTTGAAGGTCGAGCCGGGGGCGGACTGACCCTGTATGGCCCGGTTCAGCAGCGGGAAGTTGGAGTCCTTGCTGGTCAGCGACTGGTAGTCCTTGCCGCTGATGCCGCCCACCCACAGGTTGGGGTCGTAGGTCGGGGCGCTGGCCATCGCGACGATCCGTCCGGTGTGCACGTCCATCACGACGGCGGCGCCGGAGTCGGCCTCGTAGTTGCGGTTGGTGACCTTGTCGAAGGTGTTCCGGGCGTCGGTCATGGCCTGCGCCAGGTTGTCCTCGACGACCTTCTGCACCCGGGCGTCGATGCTGGTGACCAGGTTGTCGCCGGTCTGCGGGGCGACGCTGCCGGCGGTGCCGATCACCCGGCCGAGGTTGTCGACCGCCAGCTTGGTGATGCCCGCGGTGCCGCGCAGGTCGCGGTCGTACACCGACTCCAGGCCGGCCCGGCCGATCTGGTCGGCCGGCAGGTAGCGGTCCAGGCCGCTCTTGGAGGCGGTCTTGCTGACCTCCTCGTCGGTGACCGGCGAGAGGTAGCCGAGCACCTGGGCCATGTTGGCGCCCTCGGCGCCGGTGTAGCGGCGCACGGCGGTGGGCTGCGCGGTGACCCCGGGGAAGTCCTCGCGGCGCTCCATTATCTGCATCGCCTGCTGGGTGGTCGCCTCCTTGGTGACCGGGATCGGCTGGTACGGGGAGCCGTTCCAGCAGGGCTGCTGGGTCTTGGCGTCGCAGAGCCGGACCTTCTCCTGGACGTCCTTGGCGGGCATCCCGAGCACCTCGGCGAGCCGGCCGAGCACCCCCTTGCCGCCGTCCTTCTGCTGGAGCAGCGAGGTGCGGCTGACGGACACCACCAGCCGGGTCTCGTTGCCGGCCAGGATCCGCCCGGAGGCGTCCAGGATCTCGCCGCGGACGGCCGGTTCGACCACCTCGCGGATGTGGTTGCCGGTCGCCTTGGCGGTGTACTCCTTGGCGTTGCGGATCTGCAGGTACCAGAGCCGTCCGCCCAGGGTGGCGAGCAGCGACAGCACCAGGATCTGCAGCACCACCAGACGGATCGTCACCCGCCGGGTACGGCCGGTCTCGGGGATGTTGCTCACGTCTCGTGCGCTCCAGGGGTGCGGGAGGGTCAAGAGGTCTGGGGCCGAAACGGCCAGAGGGGCCCGAGGGGCCCGAGGGGCCCGAGGGCTCGGAGGCCCGGGCCGGCCGGGTTACGGGCGCCGGGCGAAGCCGGGCACGCGCCGCTTCTTGTACGACGGTCCGCTGGAGACGTCGCGCGTGGTGCGGTAGCGGGCCAGCGAGCCCAGCCCGGGGCCGCCCTCGTCGTCGTCGCTGGCGGCGGTCACCGGGTCGCGCCCGAAGCGGCGGCCGAGCAGCATCACCAGCGGCACCACGAACGGGGCCAGCAGCAGGTCGTACAGCAGGGCGCTGATCACCAGGCCGCCGAGGCCGACGTGCCGGGCCGCGGTGTCGCCGACCAGGGCGCCGACCATCGCGTACAGCAGGGTGGAGGCGATCGCCGCGGCGCCGACCACCAGCAGCGCGCTGGAGACGGAGCGCTGGCGGCCGTGCTCGGGGCGCAGCAGCCCGGCGGCGTAGCCCATCAGGCAGAGCACCAGCGCGTAGCGGCCGATCGCGTGGTCGGAGGGCGGCGCGAGGTCGGCGAGCAGGCCGGCCGAGAAGCCGACCAGGCAGCCGCCGGTCGGCCCGTAGACCATGGCCAGGCCGACCACGACGAGCAGCAGTATGTCCGGGGTGGCCCCCGGGAGCTGGAGCCGGCCGAACACGCTGACCTGGAGGATCAGGCCGAGCAGGATCAGGACGGCGGAGACGGGGATGCGGGCGAGGCGCATGGCTCAGTTCCCCCCAGTGGGCTTGGCGGGCGGCGCGGCGGGCGCGGAGGTCTGCGGCTGGGCGGGCGCGGCCGGGGCCTGGCTCTGCCCCGGGGTGGGGGCGGGCGGCAGCACGGCGTCGCGCGGGTCGGTGCGCGGCGGCACGACCACCACGCCGACCAGGTCCAGCCGGGTGAACTGGACGAAGGGCTCGACCAGGACGGTCTTGGTCAGCTGGCCCGCGTTGGCCTGGACCTCGGTGACCTTGCCGACCGGCACGCCGGGCACGAAGGGGCGGCCGCTCTGCGAGCCGAAGGTGACCAGCCGGTCGCCGGCCTTGACCTGGGCCTTGCCGTTGAGCAGGGAGACCTTCATCGGGCTGTCGCCGCCGCCGGAGGCGAAGCCGATCTCGCCGCTGCCCTCCAGCCGGGTGCCGGCCGTGAAGCCGGGGTCGGAGGCGAGCAGCACGGTGGCGGTGGTCGGGCCGACCGTGGTGATCCGGCCGACCAGGCCCTGGCCGTTGATGACGGTCATGTCGCGGGTGAGGCCGTCGTCGCTGCCGGCGTCGACGGTGATGGTCCAGGAGAAGCCCTGGGCCGGGCCGATCGCGATGACCTGGGCGGCCTTGACGGTGTAGCCGCCGGCGCCGGCGGTGCGCAGCAGGTCGTCCAGCTGTTTGGTGCGCCCGGCGGCCATGTCGGAGGAGGCGAGCTTCTGCCGCAGTTCGGTGTTCTCGCGGGCGAGCTGGTCGGTGCGGCCGCTGTCGGTGGCGGCGTCGCGGAAGGCGCGGACGGTGTTCGCGACCGGGTCCACGACGTCGGCGGCGCCGCGCTCGACCGGGCCGAGGACTCTGGCGGCGGCGTGTCGGGCCGGGCCGAGCGGGGAGTCCTCACCGCCCTTGATGTCCACGGTGATGAGCGCGAAGGCGACGGCCACCAGCAGGATGAGCAGCAGCCGGCTCTCTCGTGTGTCCCTCACGGTGCTGGTACTGCCCCTTCGTACCTGGCGGCCGCCCGGGGCTGTGGGGCCCGGGCGGCAGCCCGTTCAGTTGAGTGTCGGTTTGTCGTCGTGGTGCTAACGGCGCGGCGAGGCGTCCAGTACCTGCTGGAGCGCCTCGAACTCCTCGACGCACTTGCCGGAGCCGAGCGCGACGGAGTCGAGCGGGTTCTCGGCGATGTGGATCGGCATGCCGGTCTCGCGGCGCAGCCGCTCGTCCAGGCCGCGCAGCAGGGCGCCGCCGCCGGTGAGCACGATGCCGCGGTCCATGACGTCGCCGGCCAGCTCGGGCGGGCACTGGTCGAGGGTGGTCTTGACCGCGTCGATGATCGAGTTGACCGGCTCGTCGATGGCGGCGCGGACCTCGGCGGCGGAGATGACCACGGTCTTGGGCAGGCCGCTGACCAGGTCGCGGCCGCGGATCTCGGCGTGCTCGTCCTTCTCGCCCTCCATGCCGAAGGCGCTGCCGATGCTCATCTTGATCTGCTCGGCGCTGCGCTCGCCGAGGAGGAGCGAGTACTCCTTCTTGATGTGCTGGACGATCGCGTTGTCCAGCTCGTCGCCGGCGACCCGGATGGACTGGGCGGTGACGATGCCGCCGAGGGAGATGACGGCGACCTCGGTGGTGCCGCCGCCGATGTCGACGACCATGTTGCCGGTGGCCTCGTGGACGGGCAGGCCGGCGCCGATGGCGGCGGCCATCGGCTCCTCGATGATGTGCACCTGGCGCGCGCCGGCCTGCGAGGAGGCCTCGATGACGGCGCGGCGCTCGACGCCGGTGATGCCGGAGGGCACGCAGACCACGACGCGCGGGCGGGCGAGGTAGCGGCGGCGGTGGATCTTGAGGATGAAGTAGCGCAGCATCCGCTCGGTGATCTCGAAGTCGGCGATCACGCCGTCCTTGAGCGGGCGGATGGCGACGATGTTGCCGGGCGTGCGGCCGATCATCTTCTTGGCCTCGGCGCCGACCGCCAGGATGCCGCCGGTGTTGGTGTTGACCGCGACGACGGACGGCTCGTTGAGGACGATCCCCTTGCCCCTGACGTACACCAGCGTGTTGGCTGTTCCGAGGTCGATCGCCAAGTCGCGGCCGATGAACGACAGGTTGCTCGCCATGGGGTGTGGGTGCCTTCCCGGGCTCGGAGTTCTTGGGGGGTGGACGGATGCACGCCCTCGCTTGGGCGGAGTCGGCTGAGCTGCCTTACCGGGCCCTTGAGTCGCGTCCATCGTAGTCACGCCGCACGGCACGGACATCGACGCGGGGCATACCGTCCATTGTCCGGAGCGTGATCGCTTCTCCGAGCATTGGGACGCCGTGTCGGCGTTCCCAGTTCCCTATTTCACGATAAGAATGCCCCGGCCGGGCCAATGGTCCCGACCGGGGCAGTACCAAGGTCCTGCCGGGGCGTGGCGCCCGGGAACGGACCCGGCGTCAGGCGTTCGCAGGGAAGAAGATCTTGATCTCGCGCTCGGCGGACTCCGGGGAGTCGGAGGCGTGGATCAGGTTCTCGCGGGTGATGGTCGCGTAGTCGCCGCGGATGGTGCCGGAGCCGGCCTCCAGCGGGTTGGTGGCGCCGGCCAGCATCCGGATGCCCTTCACGACCTCCTCGCCCTCGACGATCATCGCGATCGACGGGCCGGAGGTCATGAACTCCAGCAGCGGCTCGTAGAACGGGCGGCCGACGTGCTCGGCGTAGTGCGTCTCCAGGGTCTCCCGGTCGAAGGTGCGCAGCTCGACGGCGGTCAGCTGCCAGCCGGCCTTGCGCTCGATGCGGCTGATGATCTCGCCCGCCAGGCCGCGGCGGACGGCGTCGGGCTTGAGCAGGACGAGAGTGCGCTGGGACACGGTGCGTCTCCTGGGGATTTGGTACGGCATGCGGTATGGGGCAGAGGTTACCTTGCGTGAACGACCGGTCGGCAGCGAGCTGGTGAAGGCCGCCCCCGTCCGACCGGCGTCACGCGGCCTGGGCCTCGACTCAGGCGGCCTGGGCCTCGGCGGCGGCGCGGGCGGCCTTGAACGCGTCGACCTTGCGGCCGTAGTGCACCGAGCACCACCACAGGCCGGCGAAGACCACGCCGAGGCCGAACATGGTCGGCAGGACGAAGCCGCTGGCGATGAGGCCGATCTGCAGCGCCCAGCCGATCTGCACCGCGCCGGGGCGGTTGATCATGCCGCAGAGCGCAATGCAGAGCGCCATCGCGATGCCGCTGACGATCCACACGGTGGCCGTCGAGACGCTGGAGAGCTGCATCGCGACCAGCGCCGCGAAGAGCACCAGCAACGCCTCGCCGATCAGCGTCGAGGAGCAGAGCGTCCTCATGTCACTTCCTCCCGAGCAGCAGGCGGGCCTCGCCCACCGTGATGACCGAACCGGTGACCAGCACCCCGGCACCGCCGAGGTCGCCCTCCTCCTCGGCCAGGGTGACGGCCGCGGTGATGGCGTCGTCGAGGCGGGGCTCGACCTGGACCCGGTCGTCGCCGAAGATCTCGACGGCCAGGGCCGCGAGGGCGTCCACGTCCATCGCGCGGTGGGTGGAGTTCTGGGTGATGACGACCTCGGCCAGGATCGGCTCGAAGGCCTCCAGCACACCGGCCACGTCCTTGTCCCCCGAGGTCCCGATCACACCGACCAGGCGGGTGAAGCCGAAGGACTCGTTGATCGCGGAGACGGTGGCCCGGGCGCCGTGCGGGTTGTGCGCGGCGTCCAGGATGATCGTGGGGCTGCGGCGGACGATCTCCAGGCGGCCCGGCGAGGAGACGCCGGAGAAGCCCTGGCGGACCTTGTCGACGTCCAGCTGCCCGCCGCGGGCGCCGCCGACGCCGAAGAAGGCCTCGACCGCGGCCAGCGCCAGCGCGGCGTTGTGCGCCTGGTACTCGCCGTGCAGCGGGATGAAGACGTCCTCGTACTCCTCGCCGCCGAGCCCGCGCAGCGTCACCAGCTGGCCGCCGACGGCGAGCTCACGGCGGATCACGCCGAACTCCATGCCCTCGCGGGCGACGGTGGCGTCCACCTCGACGGCCCGGCGCAGGATGACCTGGGCGGCGTCCAGCTGCTGCTGGGCGACCACGGCGACGGCGCCGGACTTGATGATCCCGGACTTCTCGACCGCGATCTCGCCGGTGGTGTTGCCGAGCTTGTCGGTGTGGTCCAGGCCGATCGGGGTGATCACGGCCACCGCGGAGTCGATGACGTTGGTGGCGTCCCAGGAGCCGCCCATGCCGACCTCGACCACCCCGACGTCCACCGGGGCGTCGGCGAAGGCGGCGTAGGCCATCGCGGTGAGCACCTCGAAGAAGGACATCGGGACGGGCTGCGCGGCGTCGACCATCTGCACGTAGGGCTCGATGTCGCGGTAGACCTCGACGAAGCGCTCCGGGCTGATCGGGAGGCCGTCCAGGCTGATCCGCTCGGTGACGCTCTCCACGTGCGGGCTGGTGTAGCGCCCGGTGCGCAGCTCGAAGGTGTTGAGCAGCTGCTCGATCATCCGGGCGGTGGAGGTCTTGCCGTTGGTGCCGGTGATGTGGATGGAGGGGAAGGACCGCTGGGGCTGGCCCAGGATGTCCATCAGCGCCTCGATCCGGTCGAGCGAGGGCTCCAGCTTGTTCTCCGGCCAGCGCTTGGAGAGCTCCAGCTCGACGTCGCGCAGGGCGTCGCCGGTGCTGCCGGTGTCGCCGTCGGCGGGGCGGAGGGTGTACGGATTCGGGTCGGCCTTGTCGCTCACGACCACAGTCTACGGAGCGGTGGCGGCCCGTCCTCACAGGGCGAGGGCGACGGCGCGCGCTGGGAGCGCGGCACGGCGGGTGGCGGGGTGAGAACGGCCACTTTGCCCCGGCTTTGCCCTGCTTCTTGAGTTTGCTCCCTTTACTATCGATTTGGCGAGTTTTGACGGCAATGAAGCATCGATTCGCAACCCACAGGAGCTGACAGCCTTTGATCACGAGGAGCACTGCGCCATGCCCGACGCCCTGCACGACTGGATCGTGCTCCGCCAGGACGCCGTCGTCTGGTTCGCCGGACTGATCTCCCTGGCCCTCGTCGCATACATGGCCTTCGTCTTCGGACGCTTCCTCGTCTACTGGGCCGGCTCCCGCCACGCCTTCAAGCACAGCCGCCCGGCCCCACCCGGCGACCCCGCCGCCTTCCAGTGGCACCTCGTCATCCCCTGCCGCGACGAGGAGGCCGTGGTCACCCAGACCCTGGACGGCCTGCGGGCCGTCGCGCCCGAGGCCCACCTGTGGGTGATCGACGACGACAGCGAGGACGCCACCCGCGACCTCGTGCTCGCCGCCGCGGCCCGCGACCAGCGGATCCACCTCGTCCAGCGCCGCCGCCCGCACGCCCGGATCGGCAAGGGCGCCGCGCTCAACGCCGCCTACCGCGAGATCTCCGCCTGGCTCCCTCCGTCCACCGACCGCTCCCGGGTGGTCGTCGGCGTGGTCGACGCCGACGGGCAGCTCGACCCCGGCACCCTCGGCCAGGTCAGCAACCCCAAGGCCCTCGGCCGCCCCGACACCGGCGCCGTCCAGATCGGCGTGCGGATGCGCAACGCCGACGACGAACGCCCGCTGCCCAGCCGCGGCCGCACCGCCAACGCCCTCGCCCGCGCCCTGGTCCGGATGCAGGACGTCGAGTTCCAGGCCAACAACGCCGGCATGCAGCTGCTGCGCCGCCGCACCGGCAGCGTCGGCCTCGGCGGCAACGGCCAGTTCGTGCGGCTCACCGCCCTCGACTCGCTCACCGCCGAGGAGGGCCGGGCCGGCCGCCCCTGGCCCGAGCGCGCCCTGCTGGAGGACTACGAGTCCGGCCTCGACCTGCGGCTGGCCGGCTGGCGGCTCACCCACGTCACCGAGGCCCAGGTCTCCCAGGAGGGCCTGATCTCGCTGCGCCGCTTCCTCACCCAGCGCACCCGCTGGGCCCAGGGCAACATGCAGTGCCTGCGCTACACCGGCCGGGTGCTGCGCTCCCCGCACTACACCGCCTCCGGCAAGGCCGAGGTGCTCTACACCTTCCTGCAGCCGGTGGTCTGCGTGCTGCTGGTGCTGCTGTTCCCGCTCTCGCTCGCCATCACCACCGCCGGACTGGTGCTCTTCCCCGCCGAGACCGCCGCGTTCCAGCTCCGCTTCGGCCCGTGGATGCTGCTCGCCTTCGCGCTCGCCGCGCTGCCGATGGTGTTCTGGGGCCTCGCCTACCGCAGGGTCGCCCACCCGGACCGCGGCCGGCTCACCGGACTGCTCTGGGGCGTCCTGGTCTGGCTCTACGCCTACCACCTCTTCGTGGTCGCCACCCGGGCCGCCGTCCGACTGCTGCTCGGCCGCAACGGCTGGGCCAAGACCCGGCGCAACGCCGAGAAGGTCGCCGTCGGCGCCCCCACCGCGCTCGAATCCTGAGCCCCCACTCCCCCACCCGCGCGTCGTCCCACCGGAGCCCCCGCATGAGCATGTGCCTGCCCCCGAACAGCGTCGCCGTCGTCCTCGGCACCCGCCCCGAGCTGGTCAAGCTCGCCCCGCTGATCCACGAGCTCGGCGACGCCACCCGGCTGGTGCACACCGGCCAGCACTGGGACGAGGCGATGTCCGGCCGCTTCCTGCGCGACCTCGACCTGCCGGAGCCCGAGCTGCTCACCGGCGTCGGCGGCCGCCCCCGGGCCGGCCAGATCGCCCAGTCCCTCGGCCAGCTGGACGCCGCTTTCGCCGAGGACCGCCCGGCCGCCGTCGTCGTCCAGGGCGACACCAACGCCACCCTCGCCGGAGCGCTGGCCGCCAACGCCCGGGAGATCCCGCTGGTGCACGTCGAGGCCGGGCTGCGCAGCTTCGACCGGGCGATGCCCGAGGAGCACAACCGGGTGATGGTCGACCACGTCTCCGACCTGCTCTGCGCCGCCACCGAGGACAACGTCGCCAACCTGCGCGCCGAGTCCCTCGACCGGGGGCGGATCGAGCTCACCGGCAACACCGTCGTCGAGGTGGTCCGCCGTCAGCTGCCGGACGCAGCCGCCCGGGCCGCGCTGCTCGCCGCGCACGGGCTGCGCCCGGACGGGTACGTGCTCGCGACCGTGCACCGCCCGGAGAACACCGACACCGCCGAGGCGCTCGGCGCCGTGCTGGCCGAGCTGGACCGGATCGCCCGGGCCGGCACCCCGGTGCTGTTCCCGATGCACCCGCGCACCCGGGCCGCCGTCGAACGCTTCGGGCTGGACGCCCTGCTGGAGCGCCTGGCCGTCACCGAGCCGGTCGGCTACGGCGACTTCCTGGGCCTGGCGAGCCATGCCGCGCTGCTGGTCTCCGACTCCGGCGGCGTGCAGGAGGAGTGCACCGTGCTCGGCCGTCCGCTGCTGGTGGTGCGCCGCTCCACCGAGCGCCCGGAGGCCGTCGACGCCGGCTTCGCCGCGCTGGTGCGGCCCGGCGAGGAGCTGGGCGGTCTGGCCCGCGCCTGGCTGTCCGACACCCCAGAGCGGCTGGCCCGGCTCGCCGCCACCCCGAGCCCGTACGGCGACGGCCTCGCCTCGGCCCGGATCGCCGCACTGACCGCCGCACTGGCCGAGCGCGACGCCGCGGCGGCGGCCCCGCTGGCCGCGTAGGGCCCGCCCATCCCGTCTGGCGAGTCAAGTCCCCTTTCCTGAAGGGGACTTGGGTCAGACCCCGGCCCGGGCCTCCGGGACGTGCGCGGCGCCGCCGTGCCGGCGGCGCAACTCGGCGGTGATCTCGGCCAGTTCGCCCTCGGGCAGCAGCGGCAGCATCATCGCGACGCCCTGCAGCAGGCCGCCGAGCAGGTAGGTGGTGTCCGCCGTCGCCGCGACCAGGCCGCGGACCTCGGCCACCCGGCCGTCCGCCACCGCCTCGATCAACTGGGCGGCGTTCGCGGTCTCCTCGTCCACCTGGACCGCGGCGCTGTCCTCCGGGGCCCGCCGGGCCATCGCCCGCAGCACCCGGTCGCCGACCTCGGGGGCGTAGGCCTTGCGGACCGCCTCGGCGGCGATCCAGGTGAGCAGGGCGGTCACCTCCCGCTCGGCGTTCTCCGCCAGCAGGAGGTCCAGCTCGTGGTCGAACGCGAGCTGGTTGCCGTGCCGGAAGGCGAGCAGCAGGGTCGCCGCCCTGGCCTTGGCCTCCTCGACCGCCTCGGCAGGCAGTTCCTCGGCCAACTCCTGGGTCACCACCACGCCATGCCCTCCCGTCCGTCGCTCAGCAGGAACGCTCAGCCGAAACACCTTCGGAAACTCCGAGCACACCGTACACATCCGACCTGGAAACTTCCGCGAACGCGCGCGGGCAAGACCGGAATCAATTCGCTCGGAATAGGACCTCACCCGGTCCAGGATGAATATTCGCCGGAAGGGAGCAATGTTGCTGCTCTATTAGGCGTAGTGGCCGTCCTTTCGGACGCGACGAAAACGGCGCGCGGGAAACGGGCGCGCCGGGAAAACGCCGAGGGGCCGCACCCCGCGACGCGCGGGGTGCGGCCCCTCCGGGGGCAGTGCGTCAGCCCTGCGGCAGCGCCGCGAGCTGGGCGGTGATCCGGGCGATGTCGGCCTCGGCGGCCTCCTGGCGGCCCCGGATCTTGGCGACCACGTCGTCCGGCGCCTTGGCCAGGAAGGCCTCGTTGCCGAGCTTGGCGGTGGTCTGGGTCTTCTCCTTCTCGGCGGCCGCGAGGTCCTTGGCGAGGCGCTTGCGCTCCGCCGCGACGTCGATCGTGCCGGAGAGGTCCAGCGCGACGGTGGCACCGGCCACCGGCAGCGAGGCGCTGGCCGCGAAGCCCTCCGCCGGGGCGGTCAGCCACAGCAGCGAGCGGATCGCGTCCTCGTGGTCGACCAGCGCGGTGCCGGCCAGCTCCAGCACGGCCGGGACGCGCTGGCGGTCCTGCAGGCCCTGGTCGATGCGGAACCGGCGGACCTCGGTGACCACCTGCTGCACCAGGGCGACCTCGGCCTCGGCCGCCGCGTCGCGGAAGCCGCTGTCCTTCGGCCACTCGGCGACGACCAGCGACTCGGCGCCGGTGAGCCGGGTCCACAGCGTCTCGGTGACGAACGGCACCACCGGGTGCAGCAGCCGCAGCGTGACGTCCAGCACCTCGCCCAGCACCCGGCGGGAGGCGTCGGCCTGCGGGCCGCCCTTGGCCAGGGTGGTCTTGGAGAGCTCGACGTACCAGTCGAAGACCTCGTCCCAGGCGAAGTGGAACAGCGCGTCCGAGACCTTGGCGAACTCGTAGTCGTCGTACAGCGCGTCCGCCTCGGCGACGGTGGCGTTCAGCCGCGACAGGATCCAGCGGTCGGCCGCGGTCAGCTCCTCCGGCGCGGGCAGCGGGCCCTCGACGGTGGCGCCGTTCATCAGCGCGAAGCGGGTCGCGTTCCAGATCTTGTTGCAGAAGTTGCGCGAGCCCTTGACCCAGTCCTCGCCGATCGGCACGTCGGCGCCCGGGTTGGCGCCGCGGGCCAGGGTGAAGCGGACGGCGTCGGCGCCGTAGGCGTCCATCCAGTCCAGCGGGTCCACGGCGGTGCCGGAGGACTTCGACATCTTCTTGCCGAACTCGTCGCGCACCAGGCCGGTCAGGGCGACGGTCTTGAACGGCGCCTCGCCGTCCATCGCGTACAGGCCGAACATCATCATCCGGGCGACCCAGAAGAAGATGATGTCGTGGCCTGTCAGCAGGACGTCGGTCGGGTAGAACTTCTCCAGGTCGGCGGTCTTCTCCGGCCAGCCGAGCGTGGAGAACGGCCACAGGCCGGAGGAGAACCAGGTGTCCAGGACGTCCGGGTCCTGCACCCAGCCCTCGCCGGTCGGCGGCTGCTCGTCCGGTCCGACGCAGACGACCTCGCCGTCCGGGCCGTACCAGACCGGGATCCGGTGGCCCCACCAGAGCTGGCGCGAGATGCACCAGTCGTACATGTTGTCGACCCAGTCGAAGTAGCGGCGCTCCAGCTCCTTCGGGTGGATCTCCACCTTGCCGTCGCGGACGGCGTCACCGGCGGCCTTGGCCAGCGGCTCGACCTTGACCCACCACTGCAGCGACAGCCGCGGCTCGACCACCGTGTGGCAGCGCGAGCAGTGGCCGACGGCGTGCATGTACGGGCGCTTCTCGGCGACGATCCGGCCCTGCTCGCGCAGCGCGCCGACGACGGCCGAGCGGGCCTCCATCCGGTCCAGGCCGAGGAAGGGGCCGTGCACGGTGATCGCACCGCGCTCGTCCATCACCGTCAGGTTCGGCAGGTTGTGGCGCTGGCCGATGGCGAAGTCGTTCGGGTCGTGCGCGGGCGTCACCTTGACGGCGCCGGTGCCGAACTCCGGGTCGACGTGCTCGTCGGCGACGACCGGGATCTCCCGGTCGGTCAGCGGCAGCTTGATGGTCCGGCCGATCAGGTGCCGGTACCGCTCGTCGTCCGGGTGGACGGCCACGGCGGTGTCGCCCAGCATCGTCTCGGCCCGGGTGGTGGCGACGATGATCGAGTCGTCGCCGTCGCCGTAGCGGATCGAGACCAGCTCGCCGGGGACCTCCTCGTGCTCCACCTCGATGTCGGACAGCGCGGTGAGGCAGCGCGGGCACCAGTTGATGATGCGCTCGGCGCGGTAGATCAGGCCGTCGTCGAAGAGCTTCTTGAAGATGGTCTGGACGGCCTGGGAGAGGCCCTCGTCCATGGTGAAGCGCTCGCGCGACCAGTCCACGCCGTCGCCGAGGCGGCGCATCTGGCCGAGGATGCGGCCGCCGTAGTTCTGCTTCCACTCCCAGACCTTCTCGACGAAGGCCTCGCGGCCCAGGTCGTGCCGGGACAGGCCCGACTCGGCGAGCTGCTGCTCGACCTTGTTCTGGGTGGCGATGCCGGCGTGGTCCATGCCGGGCAGCCAGAGCGTCTCGAAGCCCTGCATGCGCTTGCGGCGGGTCAGCGCGTCCATCAGCGTGTGCTGGAAGGCGTGGCCCAGGTGCAGGGCGCCGGTGACGTTCGGCGGGGGGATGACGATCGTGTACGCGGGCTTGTCGCTCTTGGCGTCCGCGGTGAAGTAGCCACGGTCTACCCAGCGCTCGTACAGCTCGCCCTCTACGTCCGCGGGGGTGTAGGTCGTCGGGAGGGTTGCCGCATCGTCCCCGGTGGTGCTCACGGGGCGCTGGTTCGTCGTGTCGGTCACGACGCACAGTTTACGTAACCGGGGGCGCTGGTTACGAACCGCTTTCGGTCCGCGGGCTCGGCCCGACCGGGCGCTCCCGCCGCGCGCGCCGTGCGGTACCGTGCCCGGGCACTGGTCCGGGTGACCGGACGCACACGGACCTACCCATACGAAGATCGGCCGCAGGTGCGGCGGGGGAGCACGAGGACACATGTACGGCCAGGGACAGGGACAGCAGTATCCGCAGCCTCAGGGCCAGCCCTACGGCGGCCAGCCCTACGGCGCGCCGCCACCGCAGCAGCCGTACGGCGCCCCGCAGCCCCAGTACGGGTACCCGCCCCAGCAGCAGCCCTACGGCGCCCCGCAGCCGCAGTACGGCATGCCGCCGCAGGCCCCGTACGGCCAGCCGGGCTACCCGGCGCCGCCGCAGAAGGGCAAGGGCGGCCTGGTGATCGGCCTGGTCATCGGCGCGCTGGTGCTCGGCGGCGGCGGCTTCGCCGCCTGGAAGTTCCTCGGCGGCAGCGACTCGGGCGGCCAGTACAAGCTCGCCGCCCCGCAGACGCTGCTGGACGGCTACGTCCAGAAGTCGGCGACCGAGAAGGCCGCCGACATGAGCAATCCCGAGGTCGCGAAGGTCGGCACGGACCTGCACGGCGTGGTGGCCAGCTACAGCAAGGGCAGCGACGTCAAGAACATGGACTCGCTGTCGGTCATCGGCATCTACGGGAGCATCAACGACCCGAGCCAGATCATCGCCGACTCCAAGAAGGACAGCGGCGGCCTGACCTGGACCACCCCGATGGCCGACTTCCCCGCCAAGGACAGCCACGCCTCCGACGGCAAGCTCAGCTGCGGCGTCACCAGCATGATCGGCAAGCCCGGCCCGACGGTCTGCGTGTGGGCGGACAAGTCCACCTACGGCCGGGTCACCTTCAGCCACTTCAGCCTGAGCAGCGACGGCACCAGCCCGGGCATCACCCCGGACCAGGCCGCGGAGAAGGCCCGCACCGTCCGTGACGCCATGAAGGTCGCCAAGTAGTCCTGGCACACCCGGACCGGCTCCGGCCCCGCCGGGGCCACCGGCGACCATCCCCACGCCCGCCGTCCCGGAAAGGGGCCCCGCATGTCCGATCAGAACCCGTTCGGCCCGCCGCGGGAGGGGTTCCCGGCACCACCACCGGCGGCCGACCACGGCTACGGCGTCCCGCCGCAGGCCCCGCCGCCCGGCTACCCGGGCGCGCCGGGCGCGGCCGGTGCCTACCCGCCCTACTACGGCGGATACGCACCGGTCCCGCCGCCGCGCCGGTCCCACCGGACCCTGTGGATCGTGCTCGGCACCATCGGCGCCGTCGTGCTGCTGGGCGGCGGCGCGCTGGGGTACGTCGTCTGGGACGCGGCCAACAGCGCGGGCACCCAGAAGGTCGTCCTGCCCGAGACCTTCCAGGACCTCACCCGCGACAACGACAGCGCCGTCACCGCCGAGATGGAACGGAGCATGGCCAAGAGCTTCGGCCAGGGCGACGGCGGCTGGAACCCCATCGGCGTGGCCGGGGTGTACCAGGACGGGCAGTCGAGGCAGCAGCTCATCGTGGCCGGCGGCTACGGCAAGGTCCTGATGCCGAAGCAGGAGCTCGACCAGGCCTTCGCCGGGGCCGGCGGCGGCAAGGCCGACGCGATCAGCCAGCGGCGCACGGTGGACGCCGGGCCCAAGGGCGGCACCATGGAGTGCGCCGTGATGACCAGGTCCAACCACCAGTCGGGCCTGTGCGTCTGGGCGGACAGCAGCAGCGTGATCCTGGTGGGCCGGGTGCCGCTCCCCGGCACCCGGCCCGACCTGGACAAGCTCGCCGCCGACACCCGCGAGCTGCGCGCGGTCGCCGAGGTGCCCAAGTAGGCCCGCCCGCACGGCAGTAGCGAACCGAAGGGGCCCCGCACCGGATTCCGGTGCGGGGCCCCTTCAGGGCTGTGAGCCGACGGCTCAGGCGCTCTTGTCGCGGCGCTCGCGCTTGATCATGTCGCGCGGGACGAGGGTGGGGATGGCGTGCTTGGAGACGACGTCCCCGGTGACCACCACGCGGGCGACGTCCTGGCGCGAGGGGACCTCGTACATCACGGACATCAGCACCTCCTCCATGATGGCCCGCAGACCGCGCGCGCCGGTGCCGCGCAGGATCGCCTGGTCGGCGATCGCCTCCAGCGCGTCCCGGGAGAACTCCAGCTCCACGCCGTCCAGTTCGAAGAGCTTGCGGTACTGCTTGACCAGCGCGTTCTTCGGCTCGGTGAGGATCTGCAGCAGCGCCTCGCGGTCGAGGTTGTGCACGCTGGTGATCACCGGCAGACGGCCGATGAACTCGGGGATCATGCCGAACTTCACCAGGTCCTCGGGCATCACCTGGCGGAAGTGGTCGCTGGCGTCCGACTCGCGCTTGGAACGGATGTTGGCGCCGAAGCCGATGCCCTTGGCACCCGCGCGGCCCTCGATGATCCGCTCCAGGCCGGCGAACGCGCCGCCGACGATGAACAGCACGTTGGTGGTGTCGATCTGGATGAACTCCTGGTGCGGGTGCTTGCGCCCGCCCTGCGGCGGCACCGAGGCGGTGGTGCCCTCCAGGATCTTCAGCAGCGCCTGCTGCACGCCCTCGCCGGAGACGTCGCGGGTGATCGACGGGTTCTCGCTCTTGCGCGCGACCTTGTCGATCTCGTCGATGTAGATGATCCCGGTCTCGGCCTTCTTGACGTCGTAGTCGGCCGCCTGGATCAGCTTGAGCAGGATGTTCTCGACGTCCTCGCCGACGTACCCGGCCTCGGTCAGCGCGGTGGCGTCCGCGATCGCGAAGGGGACGTTCAGCATCCGGGCCAGGGTCTGCGCCAGCAGGGTCTTGCCGGAGCCGGTGGGGCCCAGCAGCAGGATGTTCGACTTGGCCAGCTCGATCGCGTCCTCGCGGCCGTTGCCGCCGCTACGGCCGGCCTCGCCCGCCTGGACCCGCTTGTAGTGGTTGTAGACCGCGACCGACAGCGCCTTCTTGGCGAGGTCCTGGCCGACCACGTACTGGTCCAGGAACTCGTAGATCTCGCGCGGCTTCGGGAGCTCCTCGAAACGGACCTCGGAGGTCTCGGCGAGTTCCTCCTCGATGATCTCGTTGCACAGGTCGATGCACTCGTCGCAGATGTACACGCCTGGGCCGGCGATCAGCTTCTTCACCTGCTTCTGCGACTTGCCGCAGAACGAGCACTTGAGCAGGTCGCCACCGTCTCCGATGCGTGCCACGAGGTGCTTCCCCTTCGCCAGGGGCCCCGCAGGGGTTCCGGGGCCTGGTGCTGTGGACCGTCCGCGCCGACGGCGCTCGGTCTCGCTATCCGACGGTACTCTGCCGGGCCCGTGATTCCGTCCTCTTCGCCGGGTCTGCCCTACGCCCTGGGCGAATTGATACCGAACAGATGCCGTGGCAGCGCCCGCCGACGAGCCGGGGCGGGGGGGGGGCCCCGGGGGGCCCCCCCCCCCCCCCCCGGGGGGATAAAAAAAAAAAAAACCCCCCCCCCCGGGTGTGAGAAGGGGATTGCGGGAGGGGGGTGTAAAA
>NZ_JBHVUS010000039.1:20257-62011 GCF_042884005.1 Kitasatospora sp. NPDC058162 | reverse complement strand
CCGCGCCGCGGGGCCGCCCCCCCCCCGGGGGCTATTTGCCCCCCCCCCGCGGCGGGGGCCGCCCCCGCCGCCGCGCGGGGGGGGGGCGCGCGCCGGGGCGCGCCCCCCCCCCC
Source organism: Kitasatospora sp. NPDC058162 (assembly GCF_042884005.1). Lineage (NCBI taxonomy): Bacteria > Bacillati > Actinomycetota > Actinomycetes > Kitasatosporales > Streptomycetaceae > Kitasatospora > Kitasatospora sp. NPDC058162. The sequence goes on along the minus strand of NZ_JBHVUS010000039.1, from coordinate 61,898 downwards.
GACGGTGCCGGCCTCAGGAGGTCAGCGAGGTCTTGCGGGTGGAGATGATCTGGTCGACCAGACCGTACTCCAGGGCCTCCTCGGCGGTGAGGATCTTGTCGCGCTCGATGTCCTCGCGCACCTGCTCCACCGGCTTGTTGGAGTGCTTGGAGAGCATCTGCTCCAGCTGCTCGCGCATCCGGAAGATCTCCTTGGCCTGGATCTCCAGGTCGGACACCTGGCCGCGGCCGGTCTCGGTGTACGGCTGGTGGATCAGGATGCGGGCGTTCGGCAGCGCCATCCGCTTGCCGGGGGTGCCGGCGGCGAGCAGCACGGCCGCGGCGGAGGCCGCCTGGCCCATGCAGACCGTGGTGATGTCCGGCTTGACGTACTGCATGGTGTCGTAGATGGCCGTCAGGGCCGTGAACGAGCCGCCGGGCGAGTTGATGTACATCTGGATCTCGCGGTCCGGGTCCATCGACTCCAGGCACAGCAGCTGCGCCATGATGTCGTTCGCCGAGACGTCGTCGACCTGCGAGCCGAGGAAGATGATGCGCTCCTCGAACAGCTTGGCGTACGGGTCGTACTCGCGGATGCCCTGCGTGGTGCGCTCGACGAAGCGCGGGACGATGTAGCGACCCTCGGCGCGCATGTCCTCGACGCGGGCCTGGGCGGCCGACAGGCTGGGGATGTTCATGGGGGTTCTTGTCCTCCGGGGCGTTGTGGCTGTGGTCTCGTGGGCCGGGCCGAGGCTCAGGCGCCCGTGCCGCCGCCGCCGGGGACGTCCGCGGCGCTGTGCATGATCGCGTCGATGAGGCCGTACTCCAGGGCCTCCTCCGGGGTGAACCAGCGGTCGCGGTCGGAGTCCCGGGTGATCTGCTCGAAGGACTGGCCGCTGTGGAAGGCGATCAGCTCGGACATCCGCTTCTTGGTGCGGAGCAGCTGCTCGGCCTGGATGCGGATGTCCGTGGCGGAACCGCCGAGGCCCGCGGAGGGCTGGTGCATCAGGATGTTGGCGTTCGGCAGCGAGAAGCGCTTGCCCTTGGCGCCGGCGGTCAGCAGGAACTGACCCATCGAGGCCGCCATGCCCATCGCGATGGTGACGACGTCGTTCTTGATGTACTGCATGGTGTCGTAGATCGCCATGCCCGCCGAGATCGAGCCGCCCGGGGAGTTGATGTAGAGGAAGATGTCCTTCTCGGGATCGGCGGCCAGCAGCAGCAGCTGGGCGGTGATCTTGTTGGCGATGTCGTCGTCGACCTGCTGGCCGAGGAAGATGATCCGCTCGTTCAGCAGCCGGTTGTAGACCTGGTCGCCCAGGCCGCCGAGCACGTCACCAGAGGCGGCGTGCGGCGCCATCGGGCCCATCTGCATCTGCGGAAACGTCACTTAGCCACCTGCTCAGTCGATTTGGACGGTCGCCGGGCGGCCGTCACGGTGTCGCACAGCTTCCGGGTATCACGTCGTGATTGTTGCTGTCCAAGGACCCTAACGCGCAGGCCCGGCCGCAGAATCCCTCACGCAGAACTGTTCGCTGTGAGCGCAGGGTCGCGGGGGAGGCCGGAACGCGCGGCGGGGACGACAACGGGCCCGGACACCGTACGGCGTCCGGGCCCGTTGCAGCGCTTCAGGGGGCTACCGGGGCACTCAGGCCTCGGTGGTCTCCTCGGCGGCAGCCTCGGCGGGGGCCTCGACGGTCTCGGCCGTCTCGTCCTCGTCGTCGAAGTTGATCTCGTTGCCCTCGGTGTCGACGACCTTGGCGGCCTCGACCACGGTGGCCAGCGCCTTGCCGCGGGCGACCTCGCCGACCAGCAGCGGAACCTGGCCGCCCTGGACGACCTGCTGGGCGAACTGGTCCGGGGTGAGGCCGGAGCCGGCCGCACGGCGGATGAGGTGCTCGGTGAGCTCCTCCTGGTTAACACCCAGCTCTTCGTTCGCGACGATCTGGTCCAGGACGAACTGGGTCTTGATGCCCTTCTTCGCCTGCTCCTCGATCTCCGCGTCCCACTCCTCGCGGGTCTTGCCCTGGGTCTCCAGGTAGGTGGCGATGTCGAGGCCCATCGGCTCGAGCTGGTGGTGCTCGACGTTGTGCTTGCGGGTCTCGATCTCGTCCTTCAGGAGCTTCTCGGGGTACTCGATCTCAACCAGCGCGAGCAGGGCGTCGAGGACCTTCTCCTGGGCCTGGGTGGCCTGGTCGTACTCCTTCATGCGCTCCAGGCGCTTGCGGGAGTCGGCGCGCAGCTCCTCCAGGGTGTCGAACTCGCTGGCCAGCTGGGCGAACTCGTCGTCCAGCTCCGGCAGCTCCTTCTCCTGGACGGCGGTGACGGTGACGGTGACCTCGGAGGTCTTGCCCGCCTGGGTGCCACCCTTGAGCTCGGTCTCGAAGGTCTTCTCCGCGCCGGCCGACAGGCCGAGCACGGCCTCGTCGATGCCGTCGATGAGGCGGCCCGAGCCGATCTCGTAGCTGACGCCGGTGGCGGTGCCGTCCTCCGGCACCTCACCGTCGACCTTGGCGATCAGGTCGACGACCACGATGTCGCCCTCGGCGGCGGCGCGCTCGACGTCCTTGACCGAGGAGAAGCGCTCGCGCAGCTGCTCCAGGGACTTGTCGATGTCCTCGTCGGAGACGGCGATCGGGTCGACGGTCACCTCGATGGAGGAGAACTCCGGCAGGGTGATCTCCGGACGGATGTCCACCTCGGCGGTGAACTTCAGGTCACCGCCGTCGGCGATCTTCTCGACACCCTCGATGTTGGTGATGTCGGGCTGGCCGAGGACCTCGATCTTGCCCTCGTCGACGGCCTGCGTGTAGAAGCGCGGCAGGGCGTCGTTGACGGCCTCCTCCAGCACGGCACCACGGCCGAAGCGCTGGTCGATGACGCGAGCCGGGATCTTGCCCTTGCGGAAGCCCGGAACCGTGACCTGCTGGTTGATCTTCTTGTACGCCGCGTCGAGGCTGGGCTTGAGCTCCTCGAAGGGCACCTCGACGGTGAGTCGAACCCGGGTCGGGTTCAGAGTCTCGACGGCGCTCTTCACGGTTTGGTCTCCTATGGCTTGCGGTCAGGTTGTCTCCGCCCGTCCCGCACGCCCGGCCGGAGCCGGTACGGGTGGGTCGGACGAGACGGGCGATGGGCGCGGTTGGAGCTGCATCTCCCGTGTGGGTGGACGGTGAGCTTGACTCCTCGCCCTCGTGCGGTTGACCTGGGTTGACGCCACAGGGACTACCGCCAGCGCCCCATCCTACCGGTACCACGAAAGGCGGACGCCAGACGCCACCGTACCCCCGAACAGAACAGGGCCCCGCCCCGGTGGGCGAGACCCTGCCGCACTGTCGGGGTGACCGGATTCGAACCGACGGCCTTCCGCTCCCAAAGCGGACGCGCTACCAAACTGCGCCACACCCCGTGGTGCCGAGAGGAAGCGTACACGCCGGGCCTGTACGGCTCGTCGACTTATTCGGGGCGCGACGGGAGTACCCCGGAAGAGGGTGCGCGCGGAATGCGGTGTGCACAGGAGCGACCGGACCAGGTACGCTGTCTCCCGAACTTCCGGCCGGGAACGGCTGGGGGGTCGCGCGGGCGTAGCTCAATGGTAGAGCCCTAGTCTTCCAAACTAGTCACGCGAGTTCGATTCTCGTCGCCCGCTCTTCCGGTCCGGCCCCGGTGCGCAACAGCGCACCGGGGCCGTCGGCGTTCCCGGGGCCGTGCCGCTCAGAGCCCCAGCCGGGCGGCCCGGGCGGCGGCCCGGTCGAGCAGCTGGTGGACGTCGCCCTCCCGGGTGGTGGGGCGGTCGTTGTACTCGTCCGGGGAGCGCGCCGGGCGGCCGGTGGCGTGCAGCACCTCCATCAGCTGGACCCGGCCCGCCCGCACGGTCGCCGGGGTGCCGTAGCCGTACGCCAGGACGGCGGCCTGGGCGCCGAGCAGGCAGACCCGCCCGGCGCCGTCCCACATCGCGCCCTGCAGCCAGCCGTGCACGCCGATGTAGCGGGAGGCCAGCCGCAGGTGGTCGGCGGCGGTGACCGGGACGGGCCGGGCGGGACGGCGCAGCGCCCGGTCGAGCAGGGTGGCCCGGGGCTCCGGGTGGCCGGCCTGCCAGGGGCGCAGGGTGCTCCCGTAGCGGCAGACGTACGGCCCCGGGGTGCGAGCGGGGGCGGGCAGCGAGGCGAGGTAGGCCTCGACCTCGGCGACCAGGCCGGAGCCGTCCGGGCCCGCCAGCAGGTCCGCGAGTACGGTCGGGTGCGGCGCGGGGGGCGTCGGGGCGGTGCGGGCCATGCGGGCTCTCCAGGCGGGCGGCGGGCGGGTTCCGCTCACCAAACTGGGGCATCACGGACATTTCCGCGACCGCAGGGAGAAGCCGTCCGCACGGTTTCCCGCACGGCGGTCTGGCCGATAGCCTCGGCGGCGTTCGAGCGCAGTTCGAGCGCCACCCCTGGCGCCGCGCTCCCGAGGTGGAGGAGTCCCGGTGGGTCCGCAGGAGCGACTGGCGGTCATACAGCGCTGTGTGGTCCGGGAGATGGCGCGGCTGGGCCAGGACTTCCACCCGGACGGCGAGGTGGTGCGCGGCCCCGGGACCACCGCGGTGGCGGTGCGCGAGCACCCCGGGGAGGACGGCGGCGCCGGGCACGTGGACCTCGGCTTCGTGCTGCAGCTCGGCCGGGCGGACGCCCCGGTGGTGTGGGACTGCGCGCCCGGCCTCGGCAAGACCGAGGAGGAGAAGCTCGCGAACGCGGTGAAGATGTGGGCGACCACCACCGCCTCGGTGCTGGTCGAACTGGCGGACGGGCGCGGGGTGCACGCCGACCGCCCCGACCTGCCCGAACTCCCGGGCTGGCGGGCGGTGCAGGGGCCGGCGGCGGTGTTCGGCTTCGGCAACGAGCACCTGGCGGCCTGGCTCGCCGAGCACCGGGTGCTGCCCGCGCTGGCGCCTGCGCTCGGCCGGGAGCTGGCCGGGCCGGGGCCGGTCGGGGTGAAGCTCTTCCTGGGCGGGAAGGCGGGGGACGACGTCGCCGAGGTCCGGGTGGGCGGCGAGGTGTCGGAGGCGGCCTCCGCGGCGCTGCGCGCGCTGGACTGGCCGCGCGGCGAACGGCTGTGCTGGGCGCGGCTGTTCGTACTGCTGACGGCGGAGCGGGCCGCACCGGTCACGGCCGCGCCGACGGGCGCCCCGGCGCCCGCGCCGGTGCGTGCCGCGGCCCCGGCGGCGGCGCGCCCCCGGGGTCTGTTCGCCCGCTGGCGGGAGGCCCGGCGGGCCGGCCGGTAGCTGCCACTCGCCCGCTCGCCCCGAACCGGAGGGGTGGGCGGGAGCCGTCCGTCGGCCCGGCCGGGTCAGCCCCCGGTGATGCTCGAGATGCTGTGCGCCAGGTTGGCCAGCAGGGAGTTGATCGAGGTTGCCATCGTGGTCTCGTGCAGCATGAAGCCGAACAGGGCGGCGACGATCGCGTGCGGGATCTTCAGCTGCTTGTTCCGGATGAAGATGATGCACAGGATCGCGAACAGGACCAGCGCGGAGACGGAGAGTGCCACCCGGACTCACTTCCTCGTTTCATAGCGTGGTGCCGCCGCCCGGCGGCACCTGCGAAGCCGGACCCCGGCTTGTCCGACGGTCCCGAGGCGGAATCGCGGACCGTCCGGCGAAGCGCCGGCGAGGGAGTACGCGTCGGCCCGCTGTCTGGTGTGCCGCACGTGTCGCCCCCAATCCCCCGAATCCTGAACAGTCCCGCCCGGACTCAGTGTGGTCGACCGTGCCGATTGCGTAAAGGTCTGACAGTCAGCCCAACGCCGACATCCTGCGATGCGAGACGAGTTTCCGCCGACCGGGACGATAGCGGAGCCGTTCTGACGAATCGTCGGCGGGGCGGTGCTGAGCGGCCGGGAAACGCCCGGGGGCGGGGAACGGAAGCCGCAGATCCGCTCAGCCGACGGGGCGTCCGATATGGCTGAAGATCAGCTGCCAGGCTTGACACGAGGGCACTGCCGGTGGCACATGCGCCCGTGGCACGTGACGCCGACCTTCTCAGTCGCGCCAGAGGAGCAGGACGGCGCGGTCGTCGTTGATGTCCCGGGCGACCGTCTCGATCAGCGCGGCCGCCGCGCCCGCGCCGCCGCCCCGGGCGCCGCCGGGGACCAGCCGGTCGGCCTCCCCCATCAGCCGGTCCATGCCCTCGGCGAGGTCCCGGCCGGGTGCCTCGACCATGCCGTCGGTGCACAGCATCAGCACGTCGCCCCGGTTCAGCCGGCCGCGCACGCCGTCGAACTTGGCGCCGTCGTAGATCCCGAGCAGCGGGCCCTCGGCCTCCTTGACCTCCCAGCGCCCCTCGCCGGCCAGCCGCTGCATGCCGGGCAGGTGCCCGGCCGAGAGCAGTTCGTACTCGCCGGTGTCCAGGTCCAGCACCAGGTGGACGGCGGTGGCGAAGCCCTCCTCCCAGGACTGGCGGAGCAGGTAGCCGTTGGCGGCGGGCAGGAAGTCGTGCGCGGGCAGCGAGCCGACCAGGCCGCCGAAGGCGCCGGACAGCAGCAGCGCCCGCGAGCCCGCGTCCATGCCCTTGCCGGAGACGTCCGCGAGGACGACCTCCAGCAGCCGCTGGCCGGGGCCGGTGCGGGCGGCCACCACGAAGTCGCCGGAGAAGGACTGGCCGCCGGCCGGGCGCAGCGCCATGTCCGCGTGCCAGCCGGTCGGCAGCTCGGGCACCCGGCTCTGCACCCGCAGCCGCTCGCGCAGGTCGAACAGCATGGTGGAGCCGCCCCACCAGGGGACGCCGACCCGGGCCCGGAACTGGGCCAGCAGCAGGCCGCCCACCCCGGCGGCGCCGACCACCAGGGCCGCGCCGGGGGTCACGCCGTAGACGTAGGCCTCCGGGTTGTCGCTGGCGACCCGCTGGCCGGTGTGGATCACGGACTCGGCGGACAGGCCGAGGGCGGCCAGCGCGTAGAGCACCACCAGGCTGCCGGGGCGCAGCAGCAGGGCGCCGGCCAGGATCGGCAGGACCAGGGCGGTGGGCGGGGCCCAGTCCGGGATCCAGATGTTGAGCAGGATCATCAGCGGGACGAGCAGGGCCAGCGCGCAGAGCACCGGCCAGTCGGCGGCGCCGCCGCGGAAGTAGTCGACACCGGCCGTGCGCAGCTTTCGGCGGGCCCGGCGGAGCCTCTTGCGCAGCCGGGCCGTCACGGGGTCGGACGCCGGGGCGGCGCCGGGCCTCGTCGCAGTCGTCTGGGGCGGTTCGCCCGGCGGTCTGCCAGCCATGGGGCCCGACCCTATCCACGGGTGCGGCCCGGCGTCGACGGTCCGGGGGCGGGCGGCGGCCCCGGCGCGCGGACCGCTCAGCGGGTTTCGGCCGATCGGGCCGGTGGCGGGCGCGCCGTCAGGAGGCGTGCGCCGGTTGAACATACGGAGCCCGCAGGTGGCGCGTGCGCCCCGCGTGCGGGGGTACGGGGTGCGCGGGGTGCTGTGGCCGATGCCACAGGTGCCGCCGGTGCCGGGGGCGGCGCGAGCGACGACGGCCGACCGCACGGGAGGGTGCGGCCGGCCGTCGGCACGGAGGAACGGGTGGGTGGGTGGATCAGCCCTGGGGGTGGTGGGCCGGGATCGGCGGGAGCTCGCCGGTGGTCTCGTACTCGCTCAGCATCTCGATCCGTCGGGTGTGCCGGGCCTCGCCGCTGTACGGGGTGTTGAGGAAGACCTCGACGAACTTGGTGGCCTCGTCCTCGGTGTGCATCCGCCCGCCGATGGAGATCACGTTGGCGTTGTTGTGCTGACGGCCGAGCTCGGCGGTCTGCACGCTCCAGGCCAGCGCCGCACGGACGCCCTTGACCTTGTTGGCGGCGATCGCCTCGCCGTTGCCCGAGCCGCCGATCACGATGCCGAGGGCGTCCGCGTCGGCCGCGGTGCGCTCGGCGGCGCGCAGGCAGAACGGCGGGTAGTCGTCCTCGGCGTCGTAGATGTGCGGCCCGCAGTCGACCGGCTCGTGGCCGGCCCCCTTGAGCCACTCCACAAGGTGGTTCTTCAGTTCGTATCCGGCATGGTCGGAGCCCAGGTACACGCGCATGCCATGAGTGTGGCATGCGGGTGCGCCCGGGCCCGACAACGGGGGGCCGGGGTCTCAGCGGCGGCCGAGCAGCTTCCAGGCGAGCGGCAGCGCGCCGGCGGCGAAGGCGGCCTTGAGCGCGTCGCCGACCAGGTACGGGTAGAGGCCCAGCTCGGCGGCGCGGGCGAGCGGGACGTGCAGGCTGAACGCCAGGTACGGGACGCCGACGGCGTAGATGGCGAGGCTGCCGAGGACCATGGTGACGGCGGTGTTCACCGGGGAGCGGTCGGCCCCGCGGCGGGCCAGCGCGCCGGTCAGGGCGGCGGCGAGGACGAAGCCCAGCACGTAGCCGAGGGAGGGCATCGCCCAGCCGGAGGTGCCCTCGGCGAACCAGGGCAGGCCGGCCATGCCGGCCAGCAGGTAGAGCGCGAGCGAGGCGACGCCGCGGCGGGCGCCGAGCGCGGTGCCGACCAGCAGGGCGGCGAAGGTCTGGCCGGTGACCGGCACGGGCGAGCCGGGGACGTTGACCGACAGCTGGGCGGCCACGCCGGTCAGCGCGGCGCCGCCGACCACCAGGGCCAGGTCGCGGACCTGGGCGCCGAGGCGGGTCGAGGCGGTGGGCAGCAGGTCGGCGAGGACGGCGCGGCGCGCTATCGGGGTGGTGGCAGTGGCCATCGGTGGCTCCTCCGTGGGGTCCAGGTGAGTGAACACCTGTGAACCTACGTGGTGATCCACTGCGCCGATGCCACGGTTTCGGACAAAGCCCCGCCCGTGAAGCTTGTCGGAACCGGCTCCCGGCGACGGCCCGTCAACCCACCGCCACGTACGGTCACCACCCGGTCCGCATGGTGGGCCCACGGCGGAGATCGTTGGCATGAGCAGCGGGCGCCTCGGATATTGGACAGCTCATGCCGCATTCCGCACAGTCTGGATCCACCCCTATGGCCCCCACCTCCGCGCCCACGGCGCCCGGGACCACCGAGGCTCCCCCGCCGTCCGGTGGCCAGCAGCTCAGCCACGGGCTCAAGCAGCGCCACCTGTCGATGATCGCCCTCGGCGGCGTCATCGGCGCGGGCCTGTTCGTGGGCTCCGGCGCCGGCATCGCGGCCGCCGGGCCGGCGATCATCCTCGCCTTCACCCTCTCCGGCCTGCTGGTCATGCTGATCATGCGGATGCTCGGCGAGATGTCCGCCGCCCGCCCGGCCTCCGGCTCCTTCTCGGTGCACGCCGAGAAGGAGATCGGCCCCTGGGCCGGGATCACGGCCGGCTGGATGTACTGGGTGATGCTCTGCTGCGGCGTCGCCGCCGAGGCCACCGCCGCCGGGAAGATCGTCAACGGCTGGATACCCGGGGTCTCCTCCTGGGTCTGGGTCGCGCTGTTCATGGTCTTCTTCTGCGCCAGCAACCTCACCGCGGTGAAGAACTTCGGCGAGTTCGAGTTCTGGTTCGCCACCGTCAAGGTCGCCGCGATCATCGCCTTCCTGGTCATCGGCGGACTCGGCGTCGCCGGCGTGATCGGCCCCGGCGCCCCCGGTGCCACCAACCTCACCGGCCAGGGCGGCTTCCTGCCCACCGGCGTCAGCGGGCTGATCGTCGGCCTGCTCGCCTCGGTCTTCGCGTACGGCGGCCTGGAGACGGTCACCATCGCCGCGGCCGAGTCCGACGACCCCAAGCGGAACGTCGCCAACGCGGTGCGCACCGCCGTGTGGCGGATCGCGATCTTCTACATCGGCTCGATGGCCCTGGTGGTCACCCTGGTCTCCTGGAAGGACCCGGCGGTCGTCGCCGACGGCCCGTACGTCACCGTGCTGCGCCACCTCGGGGTGCCCGGGGCCGGGACGATCATGGAGGCGGTGGTGCTGATCGCGCTGCTGTCCGCGATGAACGCCAACATCTACGGCGCCTCCCGGATGGCGTACTCGCTGGTCGGCCGCGGCCAGGGCCCCAAGGCGCTGGCCAAGGTCTCCGGCGGGGTGCCCCGCCGGGCCGTGCTGGTCTCCTGCCTGTTCGGCTTCGGCGCCGTGCTCGCCGCCAAGTTCTGGCCGGACACCGTGTTCACCTGGCTGATGAACACCACCGGCGTCGCGATCCTGGTGGTCTGGCTGTTCATCTGCATCGTCCAGCTGCGGATGCGCCGCCGGCTGGAGCGCGAGACGCCCGAGCTGCTCACCGTCAAGATGTGGGGCTACCCGTACCTGACCTGGGTCGCGCTGGCCGCCGTGGCCGGCATCCTCGCGCTGATGACCACCACCGAGGGCAACCGCCAGCAGCTGTACGCGGCCGGGGTGCTGGTCGCGCTGCTCATCGCGGCCGGGCTGCTCAAGCAGCGGCGGGACGCGGCCGCCGCCCGTTAGGGCGTGTCTGACAATTCGCGTCGGATCAGCGCGCGGCGTTGGGGTGCGTGCATCGCAAGGCGGAGGAGGGAGTCCATGCGGAGCATCGGCGACCGACGACAACGCGGCGAGGTGCGTGCCCCGGCGTCGCGCGCCCGGCGGGAATTGTCAGACACGCCCTAGGCACGACGCGGAAGGGCCCGGTACCGATGGTCGGTACCGGGCCCTTCCGCGTGCCGGGCCTTCCGTGTGCCGGGGGCTACGGCGTGCCGGGGCCTACTCGAAGGACGGGCCCGCCGTCCGGGTGCGCTTGATCTCGTAGAAGCCCGGGGTGGAGGCCACCAGCAGGGTGCCGTCCCACAGCCGGGCCGCGGCCTCGCCCTTGGGGGCCGGGGTGACCACCGGGCCGAAGAAGGCGACCCGGTCGCCGTCCGCGCCCTCGACCGCGATCACCGGGGTGCCGACGTCCTCGCCGACCAGGGTGATGCCCTCCTTGTGGGAGGCGCGCAGGGCCTCGTCGTACGCGTCGGTGTCCGCCGCGTCCGCCAGGTCGGCCGGCAGGCCGGCGGCCACCAGGGCGGCCTGGATCGTCTCCCGGTTCTGCGGCAGGCCCTGGTTGTGGAAGCGCAGGCCCAGCTCGGTGTAGAGCCGGCCCAGCACCTCCTCGCCGTGCTGCTGGGCGGCCGCGATGCACACCCGCACCGCGCCCCAGGCGTTGTCCAGCAGCTCGCGGTAGTTCTGCGGCAGGTCGCGGTGCTCGTTCAGCACCGACAGGCTCATCACGTGCCAGTTCACGTCGACCGGGCGCAGCTGCTGGACCTCGATCAGCCAGCGGGACGTCATCCACGCCCACGGGCAGGCCGGATCGAACCAGAAGTCGGCGGTCTTGCGCTCAGCGGCAGTCGTCACTGGGTCTCGTCCTTCGTGAGGTGTTTCCGAGGCGGCGGGGCATCGCCCCACCCGAACCCCAACACCCGCCCGCCGCCGCTGATTCCGGCCCCGGCGCGGCGGCCTGTGCAATGGTACCGGCCGGGGCGGGCGTGAAAGGATGCCCCTGCGTGCACGGCCCACAGTCCGCGCACGGAGCCACAGCATCCACCCACGCACCACCGTGCGGGCCGGACAAAGGAGTACCGCCGTGCCGGGCAAGAACCTGAGCCGCGAGGAAGCACAGCAGCGAGCCGGCATCCTGGCCGTCGACGGCTACGACGTCCGGCTGGACGTGACCTCGGCCCCCGACCCGGCCGCCGCGACCTTCCGCTCCACCACCACCCTCGCCTTCCGCTGCACCCAGCCCGGCGCCGCCACCTTCCTCGACCTGCTGGCCACCGCCGTCCACGCGGTCACCCTCAACGGCCGCGCCCTGGACCCGGCCACCGCCTACGACGGCGCCCGGGTGCACGTCGACGGGCTGGCCGCCGAGAACGTCCTCACCGTCGAGGCGGACTGCGCCTACAGCCGCACCGGCGAGGGCCTGCACCGCTTCGTCGACCCGGCGGACGGCGAGACCTACCTCTACACCCACTACGAGCCGGCCGACGCCCGCCGGGTGTTCGCGACCTTCGAACAGCCCGACCTCAAGGCCCCGTTCACCTTCACGGTGACCGCCCCGGCCGCCTGGGACGTGCGCTCCAACGCCGTGCACGAGAACGTGACCGCCGAAGGCGACGCCCGCACCTGGGAGTTCGCGCCCACCAAGCCGATCTCCACCTACCTCACCGCCGTCGTGGCCGGCCCGTACCACGTCGCCACCGACCACTACAGCCGCGAACTCGCCGACGGCACCACCCTGGAGATCCCGCTCTCCGCGCTCTGCCGCCGCTCGCTCGCCCCGCACTTCGACGCGGAGGAGATCCTCGGCGTCACCAAGCTCGGACTCGACTTCTTCCACGAGGAGTTCGACTTCCCGTACCCCTTCGGCAAGTACGACCAGGCCTTCGTCCCCGAGTACAACATCGGCGCGATGGAGAACCCGGGCTGCGTGACCTTCAAGGAGGAGTTCGTCTTCCGCTCGAAGGTCACCGACGCCGCCTACGAGTCCCGCGCCAACGTCGTGCTGCACGAGATGGCCCACATGTGGTTCGGCGACCTGGTCACCCCGCGCTGGTGGGACGACCTGTGGCTGAAGGAGTCCTTCGCCGACTTCATGGGCTCCTACGCCCTGATCGGCGCCCGCACCCGGTACTCCTCCGCCTGGGTCACCTTCGCCAACCAGCGCAAGGCCTGGGCCTACCGGCAGGACCAGTTCCCCACCACCCACCCGATCACCGCCGACATCCGCGACCTCGAGGACGCCAAGCTCAACTTCGACGGCATCACCTACGCCAAGGGCGCCTCCGTCCTCAAGCAGCTGGTCGCCTACGTCGGTTCGGAGGCCTTCTTCGAGGGCGCCCGCCGCTACTTCAAGCGGCACGCCTTCGGCAACACCGAACTGGGCGACCTGCTGGGCGTGCTGGAGGAGACCAGCGGGCGCGACCTGAAGAGCTGGGCCGCCGCCTGGCTGCAGACCGCCGGCGTCAACGCGCTCACCCCGCAGGTCACCACCGACGCCGAGGGCCGGATCACCGAACTCGCCGTCCTCCAGGACGGCGACGTACTCCGCCCGCACCGGATCGCGATCGGCCTGTACGACCGGGACTCCGACGGCGCCCTGCTGCGCACCGAGCGGATCGAGCTGGACGTCACCGGCGCCCGCACCGTCGTCGCCGAGGCCGTCGGCCGTCGGCGCCCGGACCTGGTCCTGCTCAACGACGAGGACCTGACCTACTGCAAGATCCGCTTCGACGCCGACTCGCTGGAGACCCTGCGCACCGGCCTCGGCGACATCCGCGACGAGCTGGCCCGGGCGCTCGCCTGGTCCGCGGTCTGGAACCTCACCCGGGACGGCCTGATGCCGGCCCGCGACTACGTCGCCCTGGTGCTGCGCTTCGCCGGCCAGGAGGGCAACATCGGCGTGCTGCAGTCGCTGCACGCCCAGTCCAAGACCGCCGTCGACCTGTACGCCGCCCCCGAGTGGCGCGCCGAGGGCGCCCGCCGACTCGCCGACGGCGCCCTGCGCGAGCTGCGCGAGGCCGTCCCCGGCAGCGACCACCAGCTCGCCTGGGCCCGCTTCCTGGCCCAGACCGCGGGCGGCGCCGAGCACCTCGGCCTGGTCCGCGGCCTGCTCGCCGGCAGCGCCCGGATCGACGGCCTGGAGGTCGACCAGGAGCTGCGCTGGTCGCTGTGGCTGGCCCTGGCCGCCGCCGGGCAGGCCGGCGACGAGGAGCTCGCCGGCGAACTGGCCGCCGACAACACCGCCGGCGGCAAGCGCCAGTACACCCAGTGCCTGGCCGCCCGGCCCACCCCGGAGGCCAAGGCCGCCGCCTGGTCGGCCGTGATCGACTCGGACGAGCTGCCCAGCGCCCTGGTCGAGGCCAACAGCGCGGGCTTCGCCATCCCCGCCCAGCGCGACCTCACCGCCCTCTACGCGGCGCCGTACTTCAAGCTGCTGGAGCGGGTCTGGGCCGAGCGGACCATCGAGATCGCGATGCGGATCGTCGGCGGCTTCTTCCCGATCGCCCAGACCGACGCGCAGACCCTGGCCGAGGCCGACGCCTGGCTGGACGGCCACCCGCAGGCCGCGCCGGCGCTGCGCCGCCTGGTGCTGGAGCGCCGGGACGACCTGGCCCGCGCCCTGCGGGCACAGGCCTGCGACCAGGCCTGACGCGACCGCACTGGGGCCCGCCGGATCCGTTCCGGCGGGCCCCGGCGTCGTCCACGGCGGCGGCCTTCAGTCGCGCGCCGCCAGCGTCGGCAGGCCCTCCCCGCCGAGTTCGACATGGGAGCTGCGACGGCCGGTGACCGCCAGCAGCAGCGCCAGCACCGGACCGCTCACCTCGGGGCCGGTGCCCGCCGACCAGTCCACGTCGGTGGCCCGCAGCCTCAACCCGGCCACCCGCCGCTTGCCGCCCACGATCAGGTTGGAGCGCCGGTAGAAGTCGGCGAGCCGGGTCAGCGCCTCCGGCGGGTACGCGCGGACGATGCCGAGCGGACGCCGGATGTCCTCGGCGTGCACCACCGTCTCCCCCAGCCAGCTGTCCAGCGGGCCCGGCGGGTGGCTGACCGATTCCAGCTGCGCCCGGAAGGCCGTGAGGGTGTCGGCGGGCGTCCCGGCGGTCAGCTCGGCGATCTCGCGGGCGGTCATCGTCTCGAAGCGGAAGCCGGAGCCCGCCAGCTTGCGGAAGAAGCCCGGCGGGGTCATCCGGGCCGTCGCCGTCATGTGCGCCAGGGTGTCCCGCACGCTGCGCCCGGCGCACAGCGAGGGGGTCTCCCACTGCCCCGGGGTGAGGCCCTCCACGTCGGCGAGCAGGGCGCGCCGCTCGCGGTGGATCGTCCCCCAGGTGCCCGCTGTCGTCGCCATGGTTCCGTGGTACTACGGCGGCCGCCGGGCCGCACCTCCGAGCGGAGGCGCGGCCCGGCGGCCCGGTGCAGGGGTCAGTCCCGGCGCAGGCCGCGGTCCAGGGCGGCGATCGCGCTGCCCCTGGCGTCGTCGCCGTCCAGCGACCAGACCATCACCCCGGCCAGGTCGTTCCAGCGCGCGTAGCGGGCCTTCTCGGTGAGCACCTCGGCGGTGTCGTAGCTGTAGAAGGTGGTGCCGTCGTACTTCCAGGACGCGCCGTGGTCGCGGTCCACGTACACCCGGCCGGGCAGCGCGTTGAGCTCGGCGTAGGTGTGGTCGGGGGCGGCGGCGCCGGCGCTCTGGTAGAGGCCGCCGCGCTTGCCGGGGGCGACGCCGGTCCAGCCGTGGCCGTAGAGCGGGGCGCCGAGGACGAGCTGCTCGGAGGGCAGGCCGCGGTCCTGGTAGTGGGTGACGGCGCTGTCCGCGGAGCGCTGCCGGGCGTCCGGGTCGGCCGGGTCGGAGTAGAGGTTGGCCTGGTGGTTCGCCGGGCCCTTGCCCTCCCAGGGGCCGTGCAGGTCGTAGGTCATCAGGTTGAGCCAGTCCACCGGCCGGCTCAGCTCGGGCAGTTCGAGCCGGTCGGCGACCGTCTCGTTGGCGGCGACGGCGGCGGTGAGCAGGTAGTGCTTGCCCTTCCGGCCGCTCAGCGCGTCGAGTTGGCGGCGGAACTCGGCCATCAGCAGGGTGTAGTTGCGGCCGTCCTCGGGGCGGACGACGTTGCCGGCGTCCCCGCCGCCGCCCGGGTACTCCCAGTCGATGTCGATGCCGTCGAAGACCCCGGCGGCCGCGCCCGCGCCGCCCTCCGGGGAGCCGGCCAGGACCGGGAGGTCGCCCTTGAGGTAGAGGTCGATGCAGGAGGAGACGAACTTCTCGCGGGCGGCGTCGGTGGCGGCCGCGTCCGAGAAGTACTTGGACCAGCTCCAGCCGCCCAGCGAGATGACCGTGCGCAGCTGCGGGTTCTTCGCCTTGAGCTTGCGCAGCTGGTTGAAGTGGCCCTTGAGCGGCTGGCCCGGGGCGTCGGCGACGCCGTCCACCGAGTCGGCGGCGGAGAAGGGGCGTTGGTAGTCGTCGTGGGCGTCGCCCTGGCCGGAGTCGTTGCTCTCGAAGCAGGTGCCGTCCGCGGAGACGTTGCCGAAGGCGTAGTTGACGACGGTGAGCTTGGCGGCCTGGCCGGAGTCCTGGACCCGCTTGGCGGAGCTGTCGGCGCCCCACTGGGTGAAGTAGCCGACCCGCTGGCCCTTCAGCCCGGGCCCGTGGTGGCCGCTCTCCGCGGCGTTCGCGGCGGTGGGGGCGACGAGCAGGGCGGCGACGGTGGTGGCGGCGAGCAGCGCTGAGGCGCGAGTGGGCATACCGGACCCGTTCTCTGAGGCGGCGTCAAATGGTCTGGACCAGATGGCACAGAGGTTTAGTCCATCGACGGCCGGCCGCACAAGGGGGCGTCGGGAAACGGCGCAGCATGCAGAAGGGGGCCGGACCGCGGTGTGCGGTCCGGCCCCTTCAGGCGCTAGCGCGGAGCTCAGCCGATGAGCGAGCGCAGCACGTACTGCAGGATGCCGCCGTTGCGGTAGTAGTCCGCCTCACCGGGGGTGTCGATGCGGACGACCGCGTCGAACTCCTTGCTGGTCCCGTCCGCGCCGACCGCCTTGACCTTGACGGTCTTCGGGGTGCGGCCCTCGTTGAGCTCGGTCACGCCGGTGAAGGAGAAGGTCTCCTCGCCGGTCAGGCCGAGGGACTCGGCGTTCTCGCCCTCCGGGAACTGCAGCGGGAGGACGCCCATGCCGATCAGGTTCGAGCGGTGGATGCGCTCGTAGGACTCGGCGATGACGGCCTTGACGCCGAGCAGCGCGGTGCCCTTGGCGGCCCAGTCGCGGGACGAGCCGGAGCCGTACTCCTTGCCCGCCAGGACGACCAGCGGGACGCCGGCGGCCTGGTAGTTCTGCGAGGCGTCGTAGATGAACGACACCGGCGCGTCGGCCTGGGTGAAGTCGCGGGTGTAGCCGCCCTCGGTGCCCGGCGCGATCTGGTTGCGCAGGCGGATGTTGGCGAAGGTGCCGCGGATCATGACCTCGTGGTTGCCACGGCGCGAGCCGTAGGAGTTGAAGTCACGCTTCTCGACGCCGTTGGCGGTCAGGTACTGCGCCGCCGGGGTGCCCGGCTTGATGTTGCCGGCCGGGGAGATGTGGTCGGTGGTGACCGAGTCGCCCAGCTTGGCCAGGACGCGGGCGCCGGCGATGTCGCTCACCGGGCTCGGGGTCTTGGCCATGCCCTCGAAGTACGGGGGCTTGCGGACGTAGGTGGACTCGGCGTCCCACTCGAAGGTGTTGCCGGTCGGGACCGGGAGCGACTGCCAGCGGTAGTCGCCGGCGAAGACGTCCTGGTAGCCCTTGTCGAACATGGCCTCGTCGATGGAGCCGGCGACGGTCTCGGCGACCTCCTGCTCCGACGGCCAGATGTCGGCGAGGAAGACGTCGTTGCCGTCGGCGTCCTGACCCAGGGCGTCCTTGGTGATGTCGACGTTCATGTTGCCGGCGAGGGCGTAGGCGACCACCAGCGGCGGGGAGGCCAGGTAGTTCATCTTGACGTCGGGGTTGATCCGGCCCTCGAAGTTGCGGTTGCCGGAGAGCACCGAGACGACGGCCAGGTCGGCCTCGTTGACGGCGGCCGAGACCTCCTCGGGCAGCGGGCCCGAGTTGCCGATGCAGGTGACGCAGCCGTAGCCGACCAGGTTGAAGCCCAGCTTCTCCATGTACGGGAGCAGGCCGGCCTTCTCGTAGTAGTCCATGACGACCTTGGAGCCGGGCGCCAGGGTGGTCTTGACCCAGGGCTTGACGTGCAGGCCCTTCTCCACGGCCTTCTTCGCCAGCAGGGCGGCGCCCAGCATGACGGAGGGGTTGGAGGTGTTGGTGCAGGAGGTGATCGAGGCGATCACGACCGCGCCGTTGTCGATCTCGTAGGTCGAGCCGTCGGGGGCGGTGACGGCGGTCGGCTTCGAGGCCTCGGCGGAGTAGGTCGGCAGCGCCTCGGCGAACTTCTCGGCGGCCTCGGCCAGGATCACGCGGTCCTGCGGGCGCTTCGGGCCGGAGATCGACGGGACGACGGTGGAGACGTCCAGCTCCAGGTACTCCGAGTAGACCGGCTCGTGCGCCGGGTTGTGCCAGAGGCCCTGCTCCTTGGCGTACGCCTCGACCAGGGCGAGCTGCTGCGCGTCGCGGCCGGTGAGCTTCAGGTAGTTGATGGTCTCGGCGTCGATCGGGAAGATCGCGCAGGTCGAGCCGAACTCCGGCGACATGTTGCCGATGGTGGCGCGGTTGGCCAGCGGGATGGCGCCGATGCCGTCGCCGTAGAACTCGACGAACTTGCCGACCACACCGTGCTTGCGCAGCATCTCGGTGATGGTCAGGACCAGGTCGGTGGCGGTGGTGCCGGCCGGCAGCTCGCCGGTCAGCTTGAAGCCGACGACGCGCGGGATCAGCATGGAGACCGGCTGGCCGAGCATCGCGGCCTCGGCCTCGATGCCGCCGACGCCCCAGCCCAGCACGCCCAGGCCGTTGACCATGGTGGTGTGCGAGTCGGTGCCGACGCAGGTGTCCGGGTAGGCCTGGCCGCCGCGGACCATGACGGTGCGGGCCAGGTGCTCGATGTTCACCTGGTGGACGATGCCGGTGCCCGGCGGGACGACCTTGAACTCGTCGAAGGCGGTCTGGCCCCAGCGCAGGAACTGGTAGCGCTCCTTGTTGCGGCCGTACTCGATCTCGACGTTCTGGGTGAACGCGTCCTTGGTGCCGAACTTGTCGGCGATGACCGAGTGGTCGATGACCAGCTCGGCCGGGGCCAGCGGGTTGATCTTGGCCGGGTCGCCGCCCAGCTCCTTGACGGCCTCGCGCATGGTGGCCAGGTCGACCACGCACGGGACGCCGGTGAAGTCCTGCATGATCACGCGCGCGGGCGTGAACTGGATCTCCTGGCTCGGCTGGGCGTTCTCGTCCCAGTTGCCGAGCGCGCGGATGTGGTCGGCGGTGATGTTCGCGCCGTCCTCCGTGCGGAGCAGGTTCTCCAGCAGCACCTTGAGGCTGTAGGGCAGCCGCTCGGAACCCTCGACGGCGGAGAGCTTGAAGATCTCGTACGACTCGTCGCCCACCTGCAGCGAGCTGCGGGCTTCGAAGCTGTTCGCGGACACGACTGACTCCTTCTGGGTGCTTCGTGCGATATCCGGCCGCCACGCTGGTAAGGTCAGCCTTACTTAGGCTGGCCTCGCCGCATCGCCGGGCGCGCCCCTCGGCAAGTATCTTGATGTCGAGATATATCGTAAGGGGCAGTTATCTCGATGTCGAGATAAACCATAGTGCATGCCGCCGCCATCACCACCGCAGGCATGCCCCGGGGCGTTTCGCCGCAGGTCAGCGGCCGTCCGGGCCACGGCGCTTGCGCTCCAGCCGGATCAGCCAGACCGCCCCCGCCACGATCGCGGCGGCCAGCAACAGCACCACCACGAGCTCACCACCCGAGCCGCCGGTCGGCTCGGGAGCGACGTCGGCCAACAGGGTCGTCGTCCTCATACCTTCACCTCCTTTCCGTCCGTCCGCACCCGGTCCGGGTCCGCGTCAGCGTCAGCGTCGGCGTCGGCGTCGGCGTCCCGGTCGTCGCGGAGTCCGAGCACCAGCGCCAGCAGCACCGGGAACTCCAGATACGCGTGGTAACTGGCCAGCGCCGCGTACACCGAGCGGCCCTGGGCGTAATCCACGGCGAACAACAGGGCCAGCAGCCCGCCCGCCCCCACCCCCAGCGCCCACGCCCGGCCGCCCCGCAGGCCCGGCACCCGGGCGTCGAAGCGCTCCGCCGCCTCCGGCGCGTACCGCGGCAGGAACCACACCCAGACCACGTAGTGCATCGTCTGCAGGAAGGCGAACACCGCCAGGAACCGCAGCCCCACCTGCGGGGTCAGCCAGCCCGGCGGGGTGTACACCGCCGCCAGCCGGTCCGTCCAACCGCCCGGGCGCTGGGACAGCCAGCCGTCCAGCCACCCGCTCAGCAACAGGGCCGGCACCAGCAGCACCCAGCCGGACTGCAGCACCAGGAACGCCGCGCGCCCCCGCGCCAGCCGGCGCGACCACTCCGCCAGGAACAGCAGCGGCACCACGTTGTGCAGGTGCGCCAGCACCACGAAGTGGTACGCCGGGAAGGCCAGCGAAGCCGAAGCCGCGGCCGCCAGCCCCACCCCCGCCGCCGCCAGCGCCCCCGGCCGGCCGCGCAGCCCGTACCGACAGGCCGCCGCCAGCAGACCGTAGGCCAACAGGATCTCCGCCGACTGGGACAGCCGCGACGCCGGCAGCAGCCGGCACACCACGATCCCGGTCACCAGCGCCAGCAGCAGCCGCAGCAGCGGACCGGCCAGCACCGCCGCGAACCGCCCGGCCACGTACCGCAGCTCCAGCACGTTGTGCAGCAGACCGAACACCGCCAGACCCAGCACCGCCAGACCGGTCGGCGCCCGCAGCGCCAGCACCAGAGCCGCCACCGCGGCCAGCGCGAACCCCGCGAACGGCGCCCCGCCCAGCCGGACCGCCGGACCGGGAGCGGGCCACGGCCCCGCCCCGGCGGCTGCCCGGATCCCCGTGCTCGCCATGCTCCCCCTCCTCGTGGCACGATCCCCGCCGTGCGCTACCCGGTGGCCCTCGCCCTCACCCTGCTGACCGAGACACCCGTCTACACCGCCGCCCTCGCCCGGATCGGACACGTCCGCCCCTGGAGGGCGGCGGCCGCCGGCGTGCTCGTCAACCTGGTGACCCACCCGCTGCTCTGGTGGACCCTCCGGCACTGGACCGACGGGCCCGCCGCAGCGTACTGGACCAGCTTCGCGCTCAGCGAGGCCGCGGTCTGCGTGGTCGAGGCCCTGCTGCTGTGCCCCCTCGCCGGGCTGCGCCCGCGCGACCCGCTGCCCTGGATCGCCTCCGGCACCGCCAACGCCGCCTCCCTGCTGGCCGGACTGCTGCTCGGCGGCTGAGCCCACCGGGTCCTGGGGCCGTAACGCGGGCCTGGGGCTCGGGCGTCCAGTCGGGCACAGGGGCGGAGACGCCCGGCACGCGGGGCACGGGGAGACAGCGGTGATCGGGAAGAAGCGACGGGCCGAGGAGAGCGCGGAGTTCGAGAGCTTCGCGCACAGCCGGGGGCAGCGACTCTTCCGCACCGCGCTGCTGCTGTGCGGCGACTGGCACCTGGCCGAGGACCTCGCCCAGGTCACCCTCGCCAAGCTCTACGCCGCCTGGCCGAAGGTCCGCCGGGCCGACAACCAGGACGCCTACGCCCGCAGCACCCTGGTGCGCAGCTACCTCTCCCACCGGCGGCTGCGCCGCAGCGGGGAGCGGCCCGCGATCGGCGAACTCCCCGAGGGCGCCGCCCCCGGCGACGACCCGGCGCTGCGGGTCACCCTGCTCACCGCCCTCGCCGAACTCCCGCCCCGGGACCGGGCGGTGCTCGTCCTGCGGTACTGGGAGGACCGCAGCGTCGAGGAGACCGCCGGCGAACTGGGCCTCAGCGCGGGCGCGGTGCGCGCCCAGTCGCTGCGCGCCCTCAAGCGGCTGCGCGCCGTCCTCGGCCCGGAGGCGGCCGAACACCTCACCCGCTCCTGAGCCCCCTCCCCCCAGCTGCTGTCGGAAGGAATCCCCATGACCGTGAACGAGCCCGACGCGGACGGCCGGGAGCTGTCCGCCACCTTCGCGCGCACCATGGCCGGCGTCGGCCCCGATCTCGGCACGCTGGTCGCCGCGAGCACCCGGCAGGGCCGCTCGATCCGGCGCCGCCGCCGGCTGACCGTCGCCGCCGCCGTGACGGCGGTCGCCGCCCTGGCCGTCGGCGGCACCGTCGCGCTGCGGACCGGCGGCGGACCCCGGGACGGCGGCACCGTCGCGGCCGCGGCCACCGCCACCGCCTCGACCGCACCGACCCCCGGCCGGCGCTACCCGCAACCGGTGGAGCACACCGACGACAGCCCGGAACAGCCCCAACGGGGCACCGGCCCCAACACCGGCAAGGTCGCCATGACCGGCCGCACCGCGCTGGCCGCCCTCACCAAGGCACTGCCCACGGCCGAACGGACCTCCGACTACTCCGGGTACTCGCAGGTGAGCAGGACCCGCACCACGGACCCCGAGCACGTGACGACCGTCGCCGACCTGCTCTACGACGACGGCTCCGGCCCGGCCAACGTCCGGCTCTGGTTCGAGGGCGGCTTCGGCGACCACCGCGCGCCCGACTCCCACCCCAGCCTCGACGAACTGTTCAGCTGCGCCAGGGTGAACGCCGACGGCCGGCTCCGCTACTGCTCCGACAGCGTGCTCCCGGACGGCACCCGGGTGCTGCGCACCGAACGGGCCACCGGCGACGCCCTCCAGCGCGAGGTCGACGTGCTGCGGCCCGACCGGGCCCGGGTGACGCTCGACGCCACCAACAAGGCGGAGGTCGCCGGGCAGGCCAAGGTCCAGACGGTCCGGGACGGGCTGCCGCTCAGCCTCGACCAGCTGCAGGCCGCCGCGACGGGCGCCGACCTGCGGGAGTGGACCACTCCGGAGGAGGCGCAACGGGCCGAGCAGACGATCCGGCCCTTCCACGACGGCAGCCCGGAGCTCAACCAGCCGACCGGCACCCCGGCGACCCCGAAACCCGACTCCACCGGGTGAGGCCCGGCCCGGTACGGTGGCCGCTGTCGTGACGGGGTGGAAGACGGGGTGGAAGGGGCCGAGGATGATCGTGGTGGACGCGTCCGCGCTGGTGCTGGCGCTCGCCGACCAGGGGCCGCGCGGGCAGCGCGCCCGGGCCGAACTCGCCGCCGACCGCGAGTGGTTGGCGCCCGAGCACGTCATCATCGAGGTGATGCAGTCCTTGCGCGGCCTCCACCTGGCCAAGGAGCTGACCGCCGGGCGGGTCGCCGAACTCACCGGCGAGCTGGCCGCGGTGGCGATCCGCAAGGTCGAGGTGGCGCCGCTGCTCGGCCGGATCTGGGAGCTCAAGGACAACCTCACCCCGGACGACGCCGCGTACGTCGCCGTCGCCGAGCGGTACGGCGCGCCGCTGGTCACCGCCGACCTGCGGCTGATGCGGGCCAGCGGCCCGCGCTGCGAGATCCGGGGCATCCCGAGCGCGGCCGGCTGAGAGTGTCCCGGGCCGCCCGGCGGCGTTAGCAGGGTGACCGTCGCCCTGCCCGTGGAAGGCCCGCCGATGCCCCTCCCGTTCGCCGCCGCCCTGCTGCCGCTCGCGCTGCTCGCCCCCGCCGTCGCGCCGGTCTCCGTCATGGAGGCGGACTTCGACCCGGCGACGGCCTTCGTCCCGCCGGCCGCGATCAGCTACGCCCAGGACCTGGTCCCGTACGGCTCGCACGCCACCGTCGTCACCGACCGCTCGGCGCCCGGGCGGACGGTGCTCACCGTGACGCTCACCGGAGTCGCGGCCGGGCACGAGTTCCCGGTGCACCTGCACACCGGCACCTGCGGGGCCGACCCGGCCGCCTCCGGGCCGCACTACCAGGACGTGGTCGACCCGGTGCAGCCGTCCGCCGACCCGGCCTACGCCAACGACCGCAACGAGCTGCGGCTGGTGGTGCGCACCGACGAGCGGGGCGACGGCACCGCCACGGCCGAGGTGGCCTGGCAGCCGCGGGCCGGCGGGGCGCGGTCGCTGGTGCTGCACGCGGGCACCCCGGCCGGCCCGCACGCGGCGGGCGACCGGGTGGGCTGCGTCAAGCTGGACCGGTAGCCCCTCCGCCCCTCAGCGCTTCAGGCGTTCACGCCTTCAGGCCTTCACGCGGTCACGCGGTCACGCGGTCACGCCTTCAGGAGCCGAGGGTCGCGACCAGGACCGCCTTGATGGTGTGCAGGCGGTTCTCGGCCTGGTCGAACACGATGGAGTGCGCCGACTCGAAGAGCTCGTCGGTGCACTCCAGCTCGGTCATCCCGGTCGCCTCGTACATCTGCCGCCCGACCACGGTGCCGAGGTCGTGGAAGGCCGGCAGGCAGTGCAGGAACTTCACGTTCGGGTTGCCGGTGGCCCGGACGGTGTCCATGGACACCTGGTACGGCTTGAGCAGCTCGATCCGCTCGGCCCACACCTCCTTGGGCTCGCCCATCGAGACCCAGACGTCGGTGTAGAGGAAGTCGGCGCCGGCCACGCCCTCGGCCACGTCCTCGGTCAGCGTGATCCTTGCGCCGGTCCCGACGGCCAACTCCTGCGCCGCCTTCCGCACCTCCTCGGCCGGCCAGAGGGCGCGCGGGGCGACGATCCGGATGTCCATGCCGAGCAGGGCGCCGGTGACCAGCAGCGAGTTGCCCATGTTGGAGCGGGCGTCGCCGAGGTAGGCCAGGGCGACCTCGGCGAGCGGCTTGGCGGTGTGCTCGGTGACGGTGAGCACGTCGGCCAGCATCTGGGTGGGGTGCCACTCGTCGGTCAGGCCGTTCCAGACCGGGACGCCGGCGTACTCGGCCAGCTCCTCGACGATCTCCTGGCCGTGCCCGCGGTACTCGATGCCGTCGAACATCCGGCCGAGCACCCGGGCGGTGTCCTTGACGGACTCCTTGTGGCCCATCTGCGAACCCGACGGGTCCAGGTAGGTGGTGGTGGCGCCCTGGTCGTGCGCGGCGACCTCGAAGGCGCAGCGGGTGCGGGTCGAGGTCTTCTCGAAGATCAGCGCGATGTTCTTGCCGCGCAGCCGGGGCTGCTCGGTGCCCGCATACTTGGCCGCCTTGAGCCCGGCCGCGAGGTCCACCAGGAAGCGGAACTCCTGGGGCGTGAAATCGAGCTCCTTGAGGAAGTGCCTGTTCCGGAGGTTGAAGGCCATACCGGGCTCCTGGGGTGACGGGACTGGGGGAAAGTGGCAAGTGTATACGACGCTCGGAATTTCTATACAGACTGGCGGTGAAGGAGGGGAAGCCCCGGTGGGACTTCCCCTCCTGTGCGTCCTACGCTGCCCCGTTCCTACGCTGCCCTGTTCCTACGAGCGCGGCAGTCCTACAGGCGCGGGTCGACCGGCTCGGACTCCAGGGCGAGCACCGCGAACACCGCCTCGTGCACCCGCCACAATGGCTCCCCCGCCGCCAGCCGGTCCAGCGCCTCCAGGCCCAGCGCGTACTCGCGCAGCGCCAGCGAGCGCTTGTGGCCCAGCGAGCGCACCCGCAGCCGCTCCAGGTGCTCGGTGTAGTCCGGGCCGTAGATGATCCGCAGGTACTCCCGGCCGCGGACCTTCATGCCCGGCTGCACCAGACCGCCCGAGCGGCCCTCGCCGCGCACCGTCCGCACCATCGAGGCCAGCGGCTTGACCACCATGCCCTCGCCGCCCGCCGCCGTCAGCTCCTCCCACCAGGCGGTGGCGGCCGCCACCGAGGCCTCGTCCTCGGTGTCCACCAGGACCCGGCCGGTGCGGTGCAGCACCGGCGCCGACTCGTCGTCGGCCGCCACCAGGCGGTCGATCCAGGCCAGGTGCTGGTCGTGCGGGCGCACCGCCAGGTTCGCCCCCTCCGCGGCCAGCAGCTGGAACGGCGCCAGCCGGATGCCCGACAGACCCTCGGTCGGCCAGCAGTACCGCCGGTACGCCTCGGTGAAGGCCTGCGCGTCGGCGGCGCGGCGACGCTGGCGGGCGGTCAGCTCACCGAGCTCCAGCCCGCGCCCGGCCGCCTGCTCCAGGGCCGACAGCACCTCCGGCAGGGCGGCACCGGCCGCCGCGCCGACCGCCGCGTACTGGCGGCGCAGCAGCTCCACCGCCTTCAGCGACCAGGGCATCAGCTCGGCGTCCAGCAGCAGCCAGTCGGAGCCCGACTCCTCGAACAGGCCGGACCGTTCGGCCGCCGCCCGGACCCTGCCGAGCACCGCGCCGGTCAGCTCCTCGTCGTCGAGGAAGGCCCGGCCGGTCCTGGTCCAGATCGCCCCCGGCCCGGCCACGCCGAAGCGCCGCTCCAGCGCCGCGGCGTCCCGGGCGACCAGCAGCACCGCGCGCGAGCCCATGTGCTTCTCCTCGCACACCAGGTGCCGGACCCCGTCCGCGCGGTAGGCGAAGAACGCCTCCTCCGGGTGCTCCAGGTAGCCCTTGCGGCGGGAGGTCGGGCTCGGCGCCATGGTCGGCGGCAGGTAGGCGAGCAGCCGCGGGTCCAGCGCGAAGCGGCTCATCACCTCCAGCGCGGCCGCCGCGTTCTCCTCGCGGACCGCGACCCGGCCGTGCAGAGCGGTCTCCACCGTCCGGCGCCCCGCCACGTCGGCGAGGTCCAGCGGACGGCCCTCCCGGGCACCCGGCGCGTCGGTGATCAGCGGGCGCACCGGGGCGTACCACTCCTGCTCCGCCTCGACGCTCACCAGCTCGCGCTCCGGGTAGCGCAGCGCGGTCAGGCTGCCGCCGAAGACGCAGCCGGTGTCCAGGCAGATGGTGTTGTTGACGAAGCTCGCGTTCGGCACCGGGGTGTGGCCGTAGACCACCAGCGCCCGGCCCCGGTACTCCTCCGCCCACGGGTAGCGCACCGGCAGCCCGTACTCGTCGGTCTCGCCGGTGGTCTCTCCGTACAGCGCGTGCGAGCGGACCCGGCCGGAGGCGCGGCCGTGGTAGCGCTCCGGCAGGCCGGCGTGGCAGACCACCAGGGCGCCGCCGTCCAGCAGGTAGTGGCTGACCAGGCCGCGCATGAAGGCCCGCACCTCGGCCTTGAACTCCTCGCTCTCCCCGGCCAGCTGGTCCAGCGACTCCTGGAGGCCGTGCGAGACGGTGACCTTCTTGCCGTCCATCGCCCGGCCCAGCTTGTTCTCGTGGTTGCCCGGCACGCAGATCGCGTGGCCGGCCGCCACCATGCCCATCACCAGGCGCAGCACGCCCGGGGTGTCCGGGCCGCGGTCGACCAGGTCGCCGACGAACACGGCGGTGCGGCCCTGCGGGTGGACGGCGTCCACCGGACGGCCCTCGGCGTCCCGGGCGACCGTGTAGCCGAGGCGGGTCAGCAGGGTCTCCAGCTCGGAGCGGCAGCCGTGGATGTCGCCGACGATGTCGAACGGGCCGGTGAGGTGGCGCAGGTCGTTGAAGCGCTTCTCCAGCTCGATCTCGGCGGCCTCCACCTCGGCCTCGCCGCGCAGGATGTGCACCTTGCGGAAGCCCTCGCGCTCCAGGCCGCGCAGCGAGCGGCGCAGCTCGCGGTTCTGGCGCGGGACGACGTGGGCGGGCAGCTGGCGGTCCGGACGGGAACGGTTGCGCTCGGCGCACACGCCCGGCGGGACGTCCAGCACGATCGCGATCGGCAGCACGTCGTGCGCCCGGGCGATCGCGACCAGCTGACGGCGGGCCTCCTGCTGGACGTTGGTGGCGTCCACCACGGTGAGGCGGCCGGCCGCGAGGCGCTTGCCGACGATGTAGTGCAGGACGTCGAAGGCCTCGGCGGACGCCGACTGGTCGTTCTCGTCGTCGGCCACCAGGCCGCGGCAGAAGTCGGAGGAGATCACCTGGGTCGGCAGGAAGTGGCGGCGGGCGAAGCTGGACTTGCCCGCGCCGCTGGTGCCGATCAGGACGACGAGGGAGACGTCGGTGACGGGGAGGCGGCGGGGGGCGGGGGCGGGGGCGGAGACGGCCCCGGTGGCCTCGGTGGCCTCAGTGGCCTCCGGCTCGGTCGCGGGTGCTTCGGTGCTGGTCGCGTCCTCGGTCATCGGGTCTCGCCTCCTTCGGGCGTCGTGGTGGTGTCGGGCGTGGTGGTGTCGGTTGCGGCTTCGGTTGCTGCGCGGAACAGGGCGAGCTGGGTCGGCGGGCCGACCTCCGGGTCCTCCGGGCCGACCGGGCGCAGCTCCACCGTGTAGCCGTACGCCGCCGCGACCTTCCCCGCCCAGGCGGCGAACTCGGCGCGCGACCACTCGAAGCGGTGGTCCGCGTGCCGGACCCGGCCCGCCGGCAGGCTCTCCCAGCGGACGTTGTACTCGACGTTGGGCGTGGTGACGACCACCGTCTTCGGGCGGGCCGAGCCGAACACCGCGTACTCCAGGGCGGGCAGCCGCGGCAGGTCCAGGTGCTCGATCACCTCGCACAGCACCGCCGCGTCGTAGCCCTTCAACCGCGCGTCGGTGTACGTCAGCGCGCCCTGCGCCAGCGTCACCCGCGCCGCCAGCCGCTCGGGCAGGCGGTCCAGGCGCAGCTTGCGGTTCGCCGCGTGCAGGGCCCGCGCCGACACGTCCACGCCGAGGATGTCGGTGAACCGGGCGTCCTTCAGCAGCGCGCCGATCAACTCGCCCTGGCCGCAGCCGAGATCGGCGACCCGGGCCGCGCCGGTGTCGCGCAGGGCGGCGAGGATCGCGGTGCGGCGCTGCTCGGCGAGGGACGGCTGCTTGGGCGCGTCCTGGCCGTCCTGGCCGTCCTGCCCGGTCGGCTCGTCCTGCCCGGCCTGCCCGGCCTGTCCGGTCGGACCGGTCGGACCGTCCGTGGTGTGCTCGGGGCTCTCCTCCTCCGGCCGGTCGTCGACCGCGTTGTCGATCTCCTCGACCTCGCGGTCGTCCGCCTCGGCCAGCCGGGCCAGCTCCAGGCGCTCCATCGCGGCCCGGGTCAGCGACCAGCGCCGGGACAGGTAGCGCCGGGCGATCAGCGCCCGCTCCGGGTGCGCCGCCAGCCAGCCCTCACCGGCGGCGAGCAGCTTGTCCACCTCGTCCGGGGCGACCCAGTAGTGCTTCGCACCGTCCAGCACCGGCAGCAGCACGTACAGCTGCTGGAGCGCGTCGGCCAGCCGCACCGACTCCGAGGCGAGCACGATCCGCACGTAGCGGGACTCGCCCCACTCCGGGAACGCCTCGTCCAGCGGGACCGCCGACGCCTCCACCCGCCAGCCCAGCGGCTCGAACAGCCGGGCCACCATCGCCGGGCCGCCGGCCTCGCCCGCGCCGTTCGCGGGCACCGCGGGCAGCTCGATCCGCAGCGGGCGGAGCTGCCCCGGCAGCTCCGGGCGCACCCGGCAGTCGCCCTTCATCGCGGAGCGGAACACCGTCCGCAGCGCCACCGCGAGCAGCGAGGACGCGGCGTACGGGCGGTCGTTGACGTACTGGGAGAGCGCGAAGTCGGGCGAGCCGCCGCGCCCCTTGCCGTTGCCCCGGCCCTTGCGGACCAGCGCGATCGGGTCGATGTCCAGCAGCACCGCCGCCGTGCAGACCTCGTCCTCCGCCCGGGGGTAGAAGACGTGGGCCTCACCGTGCGACGTCGTGAACCGCTGGACCTTGCCGGGATGCTTGTGCAGCAGGAACCCGAGATCCGTCGCCGGGCGCTCGGCGCTGCCTGTGGTGGAAATCGACATGAACACCCGGCCGAGTATTGCC
Source organism: Kitasatospora sp. NPDC058162 (assembly GCF_042884005.1). NCBI lineage: Bacteria > Bacillati > Actinomycetota > Actinomycetes > Kitasatosporales > Streptomycetaceae > Kitasatospora > Kitasatospora sp. NPDC058162. Next base: position 32,836 of record NZ_JBHVUS010000039.1, on the reverse strand, counting down.
CAGCACCAGGCGTCCGAGCACCGGGTTTTCCCGCCCCGCACACCGCCGGCCTGCGGATCCGCCCGGCGCGTCCGGACGATGGGCGTGTTCGGCAGCGGAGCCCGCCATTGGTTAACGTGCACGGTGTGACTGCTGAATCCACCTCGCTCGAATCCACCTCCCCGGCGACCGGCGCCGTGGCCACCGGCCTGGCCACCATCGCCGCCGACGGCACCGTCCTCGACACCTGGTACCCCGCCCCCGCGCTGGCCGCCGAGCCCGGCCCGGCCGGCACCGTGCGGCTGACCGCCGAGCAGGCCGAGGCCGAGCTCGGCGCCGGCGCCGGCGCGGCCCTGCGCAGCGACGCCCGCCGCGGCGTCGAGGTGGTCGCCGTGCGCACCACCATCGCCTCGCTGGACGAGAAGCCGCTCGACACCCACGACGTGTACCTGCGCCTGCACCTGCTCAGCCACCGCCTGGTCCGGCCGCACGGCCAGAACCTGGACGGCATCTTCGGCCTGCTCGCCAACGTCGCCTGGACCAGCATCGGCCCCGTCCCGGTCGACCTGGTCGAGCAGGCCCGCCTCGCCGTCCGCGCCCAGGGCGGCCAGCTGGCCGTCTACGGGATCGACAAGTTCCCGCGGATGACCGACTACGTCGCCCCCACCGGCGTGCGCATCGCCCACGCCGACCGCGTCCGGCTCGGCGCGCACCTCGCGCCCGGCACCACCGTGATGCACGAGGGCTTCGTCAACTTCAACGCCGGCACCCTCGGCACCTCGATGGTCGAGGGCCGGATCAGCGCGGGCGTCGTGGTCGGCGACCACAGCGACATCGGCGGTGGCGCCTCGATCATGGGCACCCTGTCCGGTGGCGGCAAGCAGGTCGTCTCCGTCGGCGAGCGCTGCCTGCTCGGCGCCAACGCGGGCATCGGCATCTCGCTCGGCAGCGACTGCGTCGTCGAGGCCGGCCTGTACGTCACCGCCGGCACCCGGGTCACCACCCCGGACGGCACGGTGGCCAAGGCCGTCGAACTGTCCGGCCAGGACAACCTGCTGTTCCGCCGTAACTCGCAGACCGGCACGGTCGAGGTCATCGCCCGCTCCGGCTCCTGGGGCGGCCTGAACGCGGACCTGCACGCCCACAACTGACCTGCGGGCGCCCAACTGCCTTGCGGGCGCACAACTGCCTTGCAGGCAACGGGCCTTGACGGGCCTGGGGCCTTGACGGGCCTGGGGCTTCGATGGTCTCCCGAGGGGCCCGGCGCCGGGATGCGCCGGGCCCCTTCCGCGTACCGGCGGTCGTTCCTCAGCTGCTGCGCAGGATGACGAGCCGGCTGGTCGCCCTGGTCATCGCGACGTAGCGGTCCACCGCGCCCTCGACGCCGTCGCCGAACGCCTCCGGGTCGACCAGGACCACCAGGTCGAACTCCAGCCCCTTGGCCAGCTCCGGGGTGAGCGAACGGACCCGCGACCGCTCCCGGAAGCCCGGAGCGCCGATGACGCAGGCGACGCCCTCGTCATGCTCGGCGAGCCAGGAGTCCACCACCGCCGGCAGCTCCGCCACCGACCCGTGCCGCACCGGGATGCCGCTGCTGCGCACCGAGGTCGGCACGTTGGCGTCCGGCAGCGCCGCCCGGACGGCCGGCTCGGCCTCCGCCATCACCTCGGCCGGCGTGCGGTAGTTGATGCTCAGCGAGGCCATGGTGGTGCGGTCGAGGCCGACCCGGTCGAGCCGCTCCTGCCACGACTCGGCGAAGCCGTGCCGGGCCTGGGCCCGGTCCCCGACGATGGTGAAGCTCCGGGACGGGCAGCGCAGCAGCAGCATCTGCCACTGGGCGTCGGTCAGTTCCTGCGCCTCGTCCACCACGATGTGGGCGAACGGGCCCGCCAGCGGCTCGGCGTCAGCGGCGGGCAGCGCGTCCTCGTCGACCAGGGTGTCCTGGAGGTCCCGGCCGCGCAGCATCGTCACCACGCCCTCGCCGTCGTCGTCGGCCTGGATCAGGTCGCCGATCACGTCCGCCATCCGCTCCCGCTCGGCGGCCGCCGAGGCCCGCTGGCGCTGTCGGCGCAGGGACGCCTCGCGGTCCCCGAGTCGCTGCCGGGCCGCGTCCAGCAGCGGCAGGTCGGAGACCGTCCACGCCTGCGGGGCGTGCTTGCGCTGGAGCGCGCGGACCTCCTCCGGGGCGAGGTGCGGCGCGCACATCCGCAGGTAGGCGGGCACCGACCAGAGGTCGCCGACCAGGTCGGTCGCGTCGAGCAGCGGCCAGGCCCGGTTGAGCGTCTCCACCAGCTCCCGGTCCTGCCGCAGCGAGCGGCGGAACTGCTCGGGCGACACCTCCTCCTCGCCCTGCTCCAGCTTGTCCAGCAGGATCGCCGCCAGCTCGTCCCAGATCTGCTCGCGCGCCTCGTTGTGCGGGGTGCCCGGGTCCGGGGCGTCGAAGGCCTCGGCCCAGTCCCCGGCGCTCAGCCGGAGGTCGGCCCAGTGGGTGCTGACCAGCAGCCCCTCGGTCGGCGGCTCCTCGTAGAACCGGACGGCCTTCTCGATCGCCCGCACCAGCTCCGCCGAGGACTTCAGCCGCGCGACCTCCGGGTCCGTCTCCTCCGACGCGCCCGCCCCCTCGGGCACCAGGTCCCGCAGGGTGCAGGTGCGCACACCCTCCTCGCCCAGGCTGGGCAGGACGTCGGCGACGTAGTTCAGGTACGGCTGGTGCGGGCCGACGAACAGCACGCCACCGCGCCGGTGGCCGAGGCGGGGGTCGGCGTACAGCAGGTAGGCGGAGCGGTGCAGGGCGACCACGGTCTTGCCGGTGCCGGGGCCGCCGTCGACCACCAGGGCGCCGCGCGAGCCGGCCCGGATGATCGCGTCCTGGTCGGCCTGGATGGTGGCCAGCACGTCCCGCATCCGGGCCGATCGGTTGCCGCCCAGGCTGGCGATGAACGCGGACTGGTCGTCCAGCGCGGCGTGCCCCGCCAGGCCCTCGGCGGTGAACACCTCGTCCCAGTAGTCGGAGATCCGGCCGCGGGTCCAGCGGTAGCGGCGGCGGCTCACCAGGCCCATCGGGTCGCCGTGGGTCGCCGCGAAGAACGGCTCGGCCGCGGGCGAGCGCCAGTCGATCAGCAGCCGCCGGCCCTCGCTGTCGGTGAGCCCGAGCCGGCCGATGTACAGCGGCTCGGCGCCCTCCGCGGTCACGGTGCGCCCGAGGCACAGGTCCAGGCCGTAGCGGCGCAGGGCGCGCAGCCGGCCGCTCAGCCGGTGGACCTCGATGTCGCGGTCCATCGCCGCCTGCCCGGCGCCGCCCGGAGCGCGACGCACGGTGTCGAGCTGGTCGGAGAGTTCGGCGATCGCCCGCTCCAGGCTCTCCGCGATGGCCGCGAAGTGCCGCTCGTCGGCCGCGACCAACGCGGGGTCGGCCTTGGCGGACAGCCGCTCGGGGAGGTCGAAAGCGCTGGTGGTCAGGGGGTTCATGGCATCAGCTCCGATCTGAGGCCTGCGATTGTCCGCCACCACAGGGGCCTTGCCGCAAGACCCCCCATGCGCTATAGGTTAAGAGTGGAGGGAGTTGTTTCCCCGCCCCTCTTCTTCCTCCGCCCCTGAGCCCCGGACCCGTCAACCGGTCAGGCGCCCGCGGAGCGCGCCCGGTGCCTGCGAACGGCATCGCGGTTGGCGCAGCGCTGGGAGCAGTAGCGCTGCCGTCCGGTGCGCGAGGTGTCGGCGAAGGCCGTGTCGCACTCGATCACCTCGCAGCGCCGGAGCCGGTGCATGCCACGGCCCGCCAGATGCAGTGCGGTGCCGACCGCGAACAGCGTGAACAGTACGGAGCCGAGCGGCTGTTCCGCGTCCCGGTAGTGCAGGTGCCAGCCGGCACCCGGGTGGGAGGTCAGCCGGGGGTAAGCGGCGGCCTCGGCCAGCATCCGGTTCAGCAGATCGGCGCGCTCCTGCTCTCCGGCGGCATCGACGATCTTCTCCCAGGCGTTCAGTGCGGCCTGGGCGCGGTCGAGGTCGTCCGTCGTCACCGGGCGCTCCAGCGTGAGCCCGGCGGTGCGGCAGCGGCCTGCCAGCTCCTCCGCGCTCCCGGGCCGGTTGTTGGCCAGGTCCGCGGCCAGGTTCACCGCGTCCTCACCGTAAGGGTTGAGGTGCATAAGGGTATTACAACAGTGTGGTCGGCATGACACAACAAACCGCCGGACGGGCCGGATCCCAGGCCCGCGACCCCTGGCGCTACCGCTGGATCGTGCTGGGCATCGCCACCTTCACCCAGGCCGCGTCCGGCTTCTTCGTGGGCGGCATCGGAGCGCTCGGCGTCGACCTGCAGCGCGCCCTGAACCTGAGCACGGTTCAGCTGGGCCTCCTGGTCTCGGCAGCCCAACTCGCCCCGCTGGCCGGGCTGTTGGTGGCCGGCGAACTGTTGGACCGCTACAGCGAGCGTTGGGTGGTCGGAGTCGGGGCCGGCGTGGTCGCGGTGGCCCTGGGCGTGGGGAGCCAGGCACCGGGCTACCCGGCCCTGCTGGTCGCGCTGTTGGTGGTGGGCGCGGGATACAGCAGTGTCCAGCCAGGTGGGAGCAAGTCGGTGGCGTCCTGGTTCGACGCGTCCCAGCGGGGTTTCGCCATGGGCGTCCGGCAGGCCGGGCTGCCGCTGGGGGCGGCGCTCGCCTCGGCCGTACTCCCGCTCGTCGCCGCGGAGTTCGACTGGCGGGCGACGCTGCTGACCGGCGGCTTCGTGGCGCTGATCGGAGCCGCCCTCTTCATGGGCTGCCACCGTCCGCCGCCCGCACTGCCCGCCCCGGCGGACAAGGCGCCGTCGGACGCGTTCACGGCACAACTCCGCGCCAGGCTGCACATGTTCCGTGAACCGTCCATGGTGAAGATCATGCTGTCCGGGACCAGCCTGATCTCGGTGCAGTCCGGCGTGAGCATCCTGACGGTGCTCTACCTCCACCAGGCCTCGTCGTTCGGTGCCGGGCAAGCGGCCCTGGTCCTGGTGGCCGCCCAGGGTGCGGGCGTCGCGGGCCGCATCTGTCTGGCGTTCTGGAGCGACCGGAGCAAGCGTGGGCGCTATGCCATCGTGCTGGTCTGCATGGTCGCCGTGATCGCCGGACTCTCCGTACTGATGACGCCCGCCGGGCGGGCACCGGTCGTCGCTTCCGGCGTCTTCGTCTGGCTCGGCTTCTTCGGCTTCGGCTGGTACGGCCCATGGGTCGCCTACGTCACCGAAGCCGCCCCGCCGGGCAGGACCGGCTTCGCTCTGGGCCTGGCCATGTCCGTCAACCAGATCGCGATCGTCACGGTGCCGCCCGTGCTCGGGCTGCTCATCGACCGCACCAGCAGCTTCACCCCCGCCTGGGCACTGCTGTCCCTGCTGACCGCCGCCGCCCTGGCGGTCACGGCGGTCACGGAACACCGCACAACCAGAACCGCACCCACGGTCGGCCGAGACGCGGCATGAGCGCGCGGCCCCTGGAAGCCGCCCCGGCCGTGCGGGGCCTCAGATGAACACCAGGGCGGCCAGGGCGAGGTAGACGCCGCCGGTGAGGCAGGACAGCCGGCGGGCGCGGTGCGGTGTCCCGCGGAGCCGACCGGTGAGTGCGGCGCCGACGAGGGCATAACAGAGGTCCAGCACGAGCGCGATGACCAGGAAGACCGCACCGAGGACGAGCATGCGGGTCCGGGTTTCCGTAGGGGGCAGGCCGGTTGGCAGGAACTGTGGGAGGAAGGCCAGGAAGAAGAGGACGACCTTGGGGTTGAGCAGGTTGACGAGGACGGCGTCGCCATAGAGCCGGAGCAGCCGGTGTCGGGTGGGGCGTTCTGCGCCGGCAGCGGCGGACGGGCGGCGGAGCAGCGCGCGTACGCCCAGGTGGGCGAGGTACCCGGCGCCCGCGAAGCGCAGGAGGGCGAAGGCGAGCGGGTGGTCGGCGATGAGTGCCGCAAGTCCACCGACGGCGGCGATGACGTGGACGAGCGTGCCGGTCTCCACACCGAGGGCCGACACGACGCCGGCCCGCCGGCCGTCCTGCACGCTGCGCGTGACGATGTAGATCAGATTGGGCCCGGGCACGGCGACCAGGAGCAGCGAGGCCAGGGCGAAAGCGGTGAGCGAGGTCATCCGCGGTCCAGGGCCGTGGGCAGCAGGCCGAGGGGCGGGGCGCCGAGGTCGAACAACGCGGTGTGGAAGCGGCGGAGCGAGAAGGTGGCGCCCCAACGCCCCATGGCCTGCTCGCGCAGGTCGATGATCGCGAACTTGCCCCAGGTGTACCGGCCGTAGGTGGGATCGAACAGCCCACGCTGGGCCTCGTGGAGGGCTGCGGGGCCGGCCAACGAGACGTCCTCGGTGAACCGTGCCGCCGCGTCCGCGAGGGTCATGGCTCCGGTGTGCAGTCCGATCGCGCAGCCGAAGCGGGTGACCCTGCGAAGCGCGTCCTGGGCGACCGCGACGGCGACCCGTGGGTCGCCGTCGCGGAAGCCCTGTTCCAGGGCCAACTCCTCACAGTAGTGGGCCCATCCTTCGATGAAGGCCTCGGAGTGGAGCGTGCGGCGCACATCGGTCGCCGCACGGCGCAAGGCCCTGAAGTGGCTGGCGTGCCCGGGGGTCACCTCGTGGATCGCCATGTTGGGCATCAGGGTCCGGTTGAAGCCGGTCGACAGCCATTGGTCGCGTTCCGCCCTGTTCCATCCATTGTCGGGGAGGGTGACGCGGAAGCTGCCGGGGGCGTCGGCCTCGTAGGGCGCGGACGCGAAGAGGCCGGCCAGTGCCCGGCGTTGGGAGTCGGGCATCGGCTGGACGCCCACCTCGACGTCATGGTCGGGCACCAGATCCCGCCGGGCGGTCCAGGCGACCGTCTCGTCGACGAGCGCGGCGAACTCGTCCAGCAGGCCGTCGACGTCGGGGTGGTCGGCCTGGAGGGCCCGTACGGTGTCGGCGGGCGCGGCCTCGGGGTCGACGCGACGCAGCGAGTCGTCGAGGAGCGCAAGCAGCCGGTCCCGTTCCGCGTCCACCCTGGCGGACATCGCGGTGAGGTCGACGGTGCAGGCCTCGGCCGCGCCGAGGAGGCGGGCGAGCGCGGGCCCGCCGAGTGCCGCAGACGGCGGGCCCTCGATGGTCGCCCGCTCCAGGTGGGTCAGGAACCGGGTGTGCGCCCGGCCGGCGGCACCGTGGACGGGGCCGCCCCGGGGGTCGACGAAAGCGGCCAGTCCGCGGGCGAGCGGCAGCGTGGCGGCGGCCAGCGGCGCGGGCACGCGGTCCAAGGCCTCGATCGCCGCGTCCACGGCGTCGGGCCAGTGCCGCAGGTGGGCCGTCCGGGCGGCGTCCCGCTCGGGCCGCGGCGCGTAGGGGCGGTCGTAGCCGGACAGGTCCAGATTCTCGATGTGCCACAGGGGGTTGCTCCGGTGCAGTTCGAGCTCGCCGAAGCGGACCCGGAGGGCTTCCTCGGCGGCCGCCGCGTGCGTCTCGTCGTGCGGGTCGGAGTAGGGCTCGGTCCCTGCCGGGCCGCCGAGTGCGGCGAGGCCGCGACGCACTCCGCCCGAAGACAGGTCCTGGACGGCTCCGTCGTACTCGTGCCGTCCCGCGCTGTCCCGCGCGGCGACGACGGACAGGCCGCAGATGGCGGCCAGGCGGGGGTCAAGGGATGAGGTGGAGGTCATGCCGTTAGCCTCGTCCGGCGGCGGCTCGTACTCCCGTGCCAATGGAGGGGAAAGTGGAACGGAATCGCGAGACGTCCGAGCCCGCCGGGCTGATCGACCTGCTGGGTGATTGGAGTGCGGCCGAGGGGCCGCTGTACCGACGGCTCACCGGGGCGTTCGTCCGGGCCGTACGGGCGGGGGACCTACGCATCGGTGACCGTCTGCCGTCCGAGCGGCGGCTCGCCGAGGCGCTGTCGGTCAGCCGGGCGACGGTGGTCGCCGTCTACGACGAGTTGCGCGGGTCCGGCCTGGTCGAGACCCGCCGGGGCAGCGGCACGCGGGTATCGGGCGGAGCCGACGTCCACCGGGCTCCGGTGGACGGGCGGGTGCGCGGCGGCCAGGCCACCGCGGTGATCCAACGGCTGGTGGCGCGGCCGCCGGACCTCATCTCGCTGGGGCAGGCGGCAGAGGCAGGCGGGCCGGACCTGGCCGAGGCGCTGCTCGACCTGGTCCGCGAGGACCTGCCCGGGCTGCTCCTCGACGCCGGCTACCACCCGGCCGGACTGCCCGCACTGCGCGCGGCGATCGCCGCCCACCACACCGCGCACGGCCTGCCGACCACACCCGACCAGGTGGTGGTGACCACCGGTGCCACGCAGGCCGTCGCCCTGAGCGCCCAGTTGTACCTCGGGCGCGGGTCCACCACGATCGTGGAATCCCCCGGGTGGCCCGGCTGCCTGGACGTACTCCGAGCAGCCGGCTCACGGCTGGTCGGCGTCGAACTGGACTCGGACGGCATCCGGATCGACCGGCTCGCCGACGCACTCGCCCGACACCGGCCTGCGCTGCTCTACGTCATGCCGACCTACCACAACCCCACCGGCACCCTGATGTCCGCCGGACGCCGCCGCCGAGTGGCCGAGCTCGCCGCCGAACACGGCGTCACCATCCTCGAGGACAGCGCCCACGCGGCGGCCCTCGCGCCCGGACAGGCTCCACCGCCGATCGCCGCGGAACCCGCCGGAGCAACCGTGCTGACGGTGGGTTCGCTGGCCAAGGCGGTCTGGGGCGGCCTGCGGATCGGCTGGATCCGCGCGCCACAGGACACCGTGGCACGCCTGGCCCGACTCAAGGCGCTCGACGACCTCGGCAGTCCGGTCCTCGACCAAGCCCTTGCCGCCCGGCTGCTACCCGCGCTCCCGGCCCTCGCACCCGAACGGGACCGCATCCTCCGCGAGCGGCTCGCCACCACGACCCGGCTGCTGGCCGGGCAGCTTCCGGACTGGCACTGGCAGGAACCGCAGGGAGGCTCCGTGCTGTGGATCCGCCTGCCTCCGGGCACGGACGCCCGGATCTACGCGCAACTGGCCCTGCGCCACGGCGCAGAGGTCATCCCGGGCGCCACGATGGATCCGACCGGCACCCACGACAACTACATCCGCCTCCCCTACTCCTTCACCCCGGAGACGGCGGCAGAACTAATCAGCCGACTCTCGACAGCCTGGGCCGCACTGCCTCGCAGCAGTGTCCGCTGAGTCCGAAACCATGCAGACCCGCTGAGACCGAGGCACGACGAAGGCCCGGACCGCATCGAGCGGTCCGGGCCTTCAATCAAAGGCGGAGGATACGAGCTCCGAACTCGTGAGGGATTGCCCCCAACACGCTTTCCAATTCTCCCGGCGGCTTCGTTGGTGGCGAATCGCAGTTGCCCCTCGTCACCGGGCTGCGCCGAACGGGAGCGGCCGGGTCGATGCCTCCACTCCGCGACTGACATTACGGAGCGTGTCGACGCTCCTCAGGGCCTTCAGAGGTGTCGACTTCCAAGGGACTCCCGTAGGTCTGCCGTGGTGCGCCTTCCCTGCAACTGTGAACTTCACAGTTCGCCTCTTGCACCAGTTGACGGCAGCGGTGCACTCAAAGATCGCCAGTAAACGTGCAGTTCAAGCGCACCCTCTTGAGTGGCGCTCCATCTCCTGCGCCAAAGGCTGTCATGGTGGAGATGCATGCGCACTTCAGTGCTCACTTGAGAGCCTGATGGCCTGTCATCTAGCTTCACTCCAACAGGACAGCCGACCGGTGACGGGGAGAGTGACTGCGATGAGTGACAAGAGTAGTGACGGGAGGCTCGTCTCCCGAGCCGAGATTGCAGAGATGGCCGGCGTTGGGGCTCCTGCGGTCACGAACTGGCAGAACCGCCATCCGGACTTTCCGCAGGAGCTGCGGGTCGGCCACAAGCGGCTGTTCCGGCTCGCTGACATCCTGCGATGGCTTGATGCCCGGTCGGTGCCCAGGTCGGCACGGAGGGAGGAGGAGTCCGCAGGAGTCACCTTTGGCGACAGAGTCCGAGCCTCGTCCGGGCTGTACGAGGGTGTGCCCGTGGCTGGCCGGGCCGCTGGGATCGCCCTGTCTTCACCGAGTGCCGAGCAGCAGCGGTCGCGGTCCCGGCGGGTTCTGGCGGAGTTGCTGAAGCCTCAGATGGTGGAAGCGTGGGGCGCGTCGTCGCTGACGGCTTATCTTCCCTTGCCGATGTGCCTGATCTTTCTGAGGTGGGGAGCACACAAGGACTGGGCGGCCCTGGAGGACCGGGTCGACGCGCACCTGGCGGTGACATCCAAGGGCTTCCTGAGTGAGGTGGGGGAGCGAAGCGATCAGTTGCTGAAGAACTGTGGGGTCATGCCGGGCATGAGGCTGGCGCTGCAGCGTCTTGAGCCCCTACCCGCCGCTGACATTCCGCAGTTGATGGCCTCGGTGGCTGAACTCGATCGGGATGCCTTCCGGGATCTACTCGACGCGTACGCCGACGTCGTGCGCATGGACAGCCGTAGCGCTTTCACGCCCAGAACGGTGGTGGCCCTGCTGAGCGAGCTCGTTGCCCCGGCGGGTGTGTCGGGCCGGATCCACGATCCCTATCCCCGTGGTGGTGAACTGCTGTCGGCCATGGTGGCGGCCAGTGGCGACGGTTCGATGTTGACGGTGACGACCGGAAAGCCGGACGAGGCGACGCTACGCCGAACCGCGATGAACTTGATGCTTCACGGTGTGACGCCACGGGCGGACACCCGTGGCGTCACACCGTGGCCCGAGCCGGGGGAGCGACGGCAGGGGTGGGCGGACCTGGTGATGGCGAATCCACCGTTCAACGCCGAATCGGGCCGGGTGGTGGCCGAAGGCTGGCGGTATGGGTCCCCGCCTCCGTCCAACGCCAACTTCGCCTGGATCCAGCACATCCTCTCCACCCTCAGACCCGGCGGACGAGCTGCGGTGATCATGGCGGACAACGCTGCCGTATCCGACCAGCCGAGGGAGCGTGCGATCCGGCAAGCCCTGGTCGAGGACGGGGTCGTCGACGGCATCCTCGCCCTTCCCCCGCACCTCTTCACCGGTACCGCGGTGTCGGCCTGCATCTGGTTCCTGACGGCGCCGTCGCAGCGTACTGAGGTGCACTTCATCAATGCCCGTGAGTTGGGTGAGCTGGTCACTCGGACCCGTCGAGAATTGCGCCCCGACGATGTGCGGCTCCTGGGGCAGCTCCACCGATCGCTGCGCGACGGGACCCCGATGCCCGACGAAGCGCGCGCGCTCGGTCGATCCGTCTCTGTGGAGGAGATCGAGCAGCGTAGCTACTCGCTCAGCCCCGTCGACTACGTCAGCCTCGGCGCGTACAGGGTGGCGACACCCGCGCAGGTGGAATCCGCCCGTCAGAAGCTCGACGCTGCCTTGGATCTGACGGGATCCCTGGACGAGGAGGCGCGGTGGCTCTGGGAGCGGGCAGTGCCCGGCCGCAGCCCGGAACCCGATGCTGGCGGCCGACGAAACGTGCTCCTACAGGATCTGTGCAAGGTGCAGCCCGGCCCGTCGCCCTCTCTGCTGAAGCCTGGAATGTACTCCGAGGACGGCACTGTTCGAGTGGTTCTGCCCAAGCACCTGCGAAGCCGGCGGATCCACGGCAGCGAGGACACCAGAATCCTGGCACGCGAGGCACAGCAGCTCGAACGGTTCCTGTTGCGCGAGGACGACATCCTCTGTACACGTACCGGGACGGTCGGACCCATGGCGCTGGTGGGAGCGGAGGAGGCCGGCAGCCTCTACAGCGGGAACCTCCTCCGGCTGTACGACTTCGAACCCGGCGTCGACCCGCGTTTCGTCCTGGCGTACCTCTCGCTTCCAGGGGCCCAGGCGTGGATCAAGGACCGAGCGGCGATGTCGACCGTGGACTCGATCAAGACCAGCGCGATGAGGCAGCTTCCGGTATGGCTGCCGCCGTATGAGGAGCAACAGCGGGTTGGAGGGCTTCTGCGTGTGCTCGACGATCAGATCGCAGCCCACCAGCAGGCGGCTGCCGCAGCCGATGCCGCCAGAGGCGACCTATCAACGCTCTTGATGGGCACCGTGGCACTGCCGACCGCTCACCAGCCCGTCGGACTCGCCCCTCGCATCAACCACAAGACAGCAGAGGAAGCCGCAAATGAGTAACCTGCCCGTCGTCACGCGAGTTCCGTGGTTGCTCGTCTCCGCGCTCACCTCCGTGATCGTCGCCTTGCTGGCCTTCATGCTGAAGCGGAGCGCCGGTACGGACCGGCAAAGCGCCGTCATCACGGCTGGCGCGGCCTTCGCCAGCTGCATGCTGCTCTGCCTCGCGGTCCTCTCCGCTGCCGTGAGCGGTTGAACCGGACACTGGAAACGACAAAGGCCCGGACTGCTTCTCAGCAGTCCGGGCCTTCGGCCGGCGAAGGATACGAGATTCGAGCTCGTGAGGGGTTGCCCCCAACACGCTTTCCAAGCGTGTTGAACAGTCTCCGAGTTCGTACATGGTTCGCGCACCTCAGCTGACAATCCTCGTGATGGTGCTGTTCCGGGGCCCCGGCGCCGCGATAGCGCCGCGCCGGGGCCGACTCGTGATGACAATTATTGTTTTGGCCCCCAACCCTCGCCACCACCCCCGACGTAAACCGGGCCCCAAACCCAGGCCCCGCTGCAGCGGCA
>NZ_JBHVUS010000039.1:0-20247 GCF_042884005.1 Kitasatospora sp. NPDC058162 | reverse complement strand
CGCTGCCCCCCCACCCCCCGTTATCTGCGGGTTTGGCGGCCGCGCCCCGCCCCCCCGCCGCGGCGCCCCCCCCCCCCCCCCCCCGACTCTTGATGACATTGATTCTTTGGGCCCCCAACCGTCGCCTCCTCCACCGTCGTCATCCGGGCCCCTAGCCGAGGCCGCGCTGCAGCGGCAATCTCGGCTCACCCGAGAGGCTTACGACGTACCGGAGTTGGACCGCATCGGGTGGTGCGCGGTGACCGGCTGCCGGAACGGTTCGTTGGGTGGTGCGGCACACCGCACCACCGATCCGAAGAGGTTCCCCGTCATGTCCGAACCCTCTGCCACGCCGCAGTTCCCGAGCAGCCCGACCGGCTCGGCCATCGGCGGCTCGGCCGGGCCCGCGACCCCCAAGACCCTGCTTGAGCAGATGCAGGAACTGCTCGCCTCGGTGACCGCGGACCTCGCCGCGCTCCAGTCCGACACCCGGGACACCGCCCCGGCCGCCGCCTACCCGGCCGGCACCGACACCTCCGCCGCTCCGACCTCGCCGGGCGCCCGGTAGTCCGGCGCCCGCTCCTCCTCCGTCGGCCCGCCGTCACCCGGCGGGCCGAGCCGGACCACCAGTAACGGCGAGCCCTGACCGGCCCGTTCCGGCTCCGCGCCACCGAGCGCCGTACGCCGCTCCCCTCCGCCCCGGTCGGTCGCCTGGCGCAACCGGGCGGCCACGTCCTTGCAGTCCGACACCGCGTCGACCCCGTCGATGCACGTCCAGTAGAGGCTCTCGGTGTCGGCCCCGCAGGCCAGCACCACGAGCGTCTCCCCGACCTCCCTCAGCATTTCGTCCAGCGCCCCCAAGGTCGGCGTCAGTTCGCCGAGTTCGGTGAGCCGCCCGGCCCTGCCGCCGCGCACCAGCGCGGCCGTGGCGACGGACCGCTCCAGGCAGACCGCCGCGTGCGCGCCCGCCTCGGAGAGCTGCTGGCCGAGCCCCGTGAGCTCGTCGTCCTCCGACTCCGCCAGCCGGGCGCCCACCGCCTCCGCGAGCAACGCGGCCTGCCGCGCCTCGGCCAGCACGTCCGGTACGTGTCTGGCCTCGGCCAGGGCGTGCCGGGCCGTCTTGATCAGTCGCAGCGCCTCCATGGCCCCCGCTCCTTCCGCTCGTCGTCGCCGTCGACCAGCACCGCCGCCGGGGCGGTGGGGTGGTCACGGGGAGAGCGTGCGGGGAAGGCGGGGTGGGGTGCATCCGCCCTTTCAAAAGCTGTGGAAAACCCGGGGGTTGTGGATAACTTCTGTCCCTCGGACAGGTGATCAGGCCAGGTCCGGATTGACATCGGTCGCTGTTCCCGGGACCGGGAAGCGGTGCTCGTTGCGCTCGATCTTGGCGGCGAGCGCCTCCAGCGGGTCCACCCCGACCGCCGTACAGAACTGCACCAGGTACGCCAGCACGTCCGCGACCTCGTCGCGCACCCGGTGGGCGCGGTCCGGGTCCGACATCACCTCGGCCGCCTGCTCCGGCGTGAGCCACTGGAAGATCTCCAGCAGCTCCCCCGCCTCCACGGTCAGCGCCGCCGCCAGGTTCTTCGGCGTGTGGTAGGGCTCCCACCGCCGGGCCGCCGCGAACTCCACCAGCCGCTGCCGCAGCCCCTCAAGGCTCAGCTCCTCCGACCCCGACCCCGACCTCGTCACTCGCTCGTTCACGCCCCCAGGTCTACCGCATCCGCTCCCCCGACCACAGCCGGGCCGTCCCCGTCTCCAGCCACCGCCGAGCCGCCGCCGACCGCCGGGCCCTCCTCCCCGCGCCCGCCCTGGACCGGCACCCGGGCCTCCTCCGGCCGCAGCACCGTCAACCCCGTCGCCGGATCCCGCCGGCACTCCACCAGCGCCACCGCCCCCGCCACCGCCCCTGCCGGCCCCTCGCCCGCCCCGAACGCCTCCCGCGCCGCCGCCGGCTCCTGCAGCGCGGCCACCACCCGCAGCTGGTTGCGCCCCGCCATGTCCCGCGCGAGCCGCAGCAGCGAGGCGGCCTGCTCGGTGGCGAGCCCGGCCCCGAGGTCCTCGGCGAGCACCGTGAGCTGCCGGTGCGCCCACGGCACCTCGGCGGCCACGTCCAGGTCGAGCACCCCGGCCCCGGTCAGCAGCACCGCCGCGAAGGCGAGGTGGCGCAGCATGCCGTCGGAGGCCTGGTCGGCGCCGGTGCGCCCGAGCACGCCCTCGTCGAAGACGGCCAGGACCCGCCGCCCCGTCCGGGTCTCGCGCTCGGCGAGGGTGAGCCCGAGCAGCGGGTGCGGTGCGGCCTCCTGGACGGCCCGCAGCAGTTGCCCGTACCGGCGCGGGCACTCGTGGGCGAGCCGGTTGATCAGGGCCGAGATGTTGGCGGCGTTGCTGCGCAGCCGGGCCTGCGGGTCGGCCTTGGCCCAGCCGCGCATCAGGGCCGGGACGGGGTGCAGCGGGAAGACCTCGCGCAGCGCGGTGAGCAGGTCCTCGGTGGCGGCGAGGACGAGCCGTTCGCCGGTGGAGGAGCCGGCCACCCGCAGCGGCAGCTGGGCGGTGATCATGGTGCCGCTGGGGAACGGCGCCCGGATGTCCCCCTGCCGGGTGTCGTTGTGCCAGCAGACGTTGACGCGCCCGTTGCGGACGTCCTGCTCGCCGGTGTCCACCAGGGTCCGGCCGTCGAGGGTGAGCGACTCCCGGGCGATCCGGACCGCCCCGTCCGTGCGGATCACCAGGTCGAGCCGGATCCGGCCGCGCGGCGAGCGGACGGTGCAGCCCAGGATGACGGCGTCCCGCCCGTGCGGCACGCAGCCGCCGAGACCGCCGCGCACGGGCGTGGCGAGCGGGCCGGTGCGGTCCGGCATCCCGTCCAGGGAGCCGGCGATCTCCTCGCCGAGGGCGAGCCGGGACAGTACGGCGAGCGCGTCGAGGGCGTTGGACTTGCCGACCCCGGCGGGCCCGTGCAGCACGGTGAGCGGTGCGAGCGGCAGGACGGCCCGCCGGTAGGACTTGAAGGCGGTGAGCCGCAGCTCCTCGACGGTGGGGCGTGGCACGGGCGGCCGGTCGGGCCCCGGGGCGCCCGGGCGCAGTTGGGCCGGCCCGGCGGGCGCGGCGGCGTCGCGGTTCACCCGTCGGACGTTAGCCGCAGCCCGACGGGGCGAAACGTGCCTGCTGGGCAGATTCATCCCAACGTGGCGGACCTACCGCACGCCGCTGACCTACGGCCGTCGGTACGCGGCCACCGTCACCGAAGCGGTCACCTCGACCGGTTCGGGCAGGTCCGCCAGGGCGGCGGCGAGCCGGTCGGGGTCGGTGTGCCAGGCGCTCGGCCCCATGCCGACGACGGTCCGGACATCCTGGGCGGAGAGCCGCAGGGTGAACTCGACCGACTGCCGGCCGGTCGGCGTGAGGTACGGGCCGAGCTTCTCGTCGATCCGGCGCTGCTTCTCCTCGTCGACCGACAACAGGCCGAGGGCGGCGACGAGTTCGCGCAGGTGCCGGGCGGTGGGCGAGACCAGCAGCAGGGTGCCGCCGGGGCGCAGCACCCGGCGGATCTCGGGGCCGTTGCGCGGGGCGAAGACGTTGAGCATCAGGTCGGCGGAGGCGTCGCGCAGCGGCAGCGGGCGCCAGGCGTCGCAGACCACGGCGCCGATCCGGGGGTGGGCCTTGGCGGCGCGGCGCAGCGCGTACTTGGAGATGTCGAGGGCGGCGCCCGCCCGGCCGGGCAGGGCTTCGAGGACGTGCGCCAGGTAGTGGCCGGTGCCGGCGCCGAGGTCGGCGACCAGACCGTCCGGTCCGGCGTCCGCCTCCGACGCAACACCGGCGACAGCGGCACCGGCGACCGAGGCGGCGGCAGCAGCGAGGGCGTCCGCGATCGGCCGGTAGTGGCCGGCGGCGAGGAAGTCGGCACGGGCAGCGACCATCTCGGCGGTGTCGCCGGTGCCGGTGTGGGCGTCACCGGCGAGGAGGCTGACGTAGCCCTGCTTGGCGAGGTCGAAGCTGTGCCCGGCGGGGCAGCGCAGGCTGCGCTCGTGCCGGGTGAGGTCCTGCGCGCAGTGGGGGCAGGCCAGGTAGGGCTCGATGTCCTGCAGCAACGTTCCGTCTTCTCTCGCCGTTCGGCCCCGGCCGGTCGGGGGCGCCAGCCAGCCTAACCACCCCGGCCCGTCGACGGCCGCCCCCGCTGCGCCGACACCGGCCCGTCGCCCCCGCTGGACCTGGACCCGGGCCCGCACCGGATGGACACCATCACACTGACGCCCCGGACCGCCCCCGTTCTCCCGCCACCCGCAGCGCGAGCCCCGCGAGGGCCTCCGGCGCACCGGGCCGCCCGCGCACCCCCGGGAAGGCGTTGACGTCGACGATCACCGGCTCGGCGACCCCGTCCAGCAGGTCGACCCCGTACACCTGGAGTCCGAACACCTCCCCCACCCGCAGGGCGAGCGCGGCCCGCCGGGCGGACGGCTCCCATTCCCCGGCCGACCCCGACTCGCCGTCACCGCTGGAGAGTTCGGACCGCCGTCGCGCCGCGAACACCTGCCCGTCGACGACCCACAGCTTCTGGTCCCAGCCGTTGCCCGGGACGTACGGCTGGGTGACGACCTCCTCCTGCGGCCAGCGCCCGGCGAGTTCCCGCAGCCGCGCCGCTCCGTCGACCAGGGCCACCAGGTCGTGGCGCCGGCTGTGCCGGCTCTTCACCACGAACGGATAGTCCTGGTCGGGGAGTTCGCCCATCGGCCCGGCCGCGAGCGTCGCCGCGAACGGCAGTCCTGCGCCCCGGGCCAGTTCGGCCATCCGCACCCGGTCCTGGCAAAGCTCCGTCGCCGCCGCCGAGTTGACCACCGCCGCCCCGCGCCGCTCCAACTCCCTTGCCAACGCGAGCGCTTGCGGCGTACGCGCCTTGAGCAGGTAGACATCGGCGAGCGAACCCCCACCGGAACCGCCGACACCACCGGCACCTGCACCGAAGGGCACGACCTCCACCCGGCACCCGCGCCGCTCCAGCACCGCGGCGGCCGCCGCGAGCACGGGGTGCCCCGGGTCACCCGCGATCAGTCCGACCCTGACCACAGACCTCACCACCGACCTCACCGCAGCCCCCCGTCCACCAGGCCGAGCCGGCCGTAGTCCGCGCCGCCCGCCGGTACCAGCGAGGGCACCGACACCGCCGTGCCGCTGCGCGCGAGTCGCAGCACCGCCCGGGCGACCCGCTCCACCGCGTCCGGCACCTGCCGGAAGCTGGGGAAGTCGTTGACGTCCACCACCACCGGCCCGTCCGGCCCGAGCAGCACGTCGATGCCGTACAGGTCGAGCCCGAACACCTCGCCCACCTGCGCGGCGATCCGCGCGACGCTCGCCGGCAGCGGCACCGGCCGCTCGCGCACGCCCTGTCCGGGGTGCAGCGGGGATTCGCGCTCGGTCGCGAAGAACTCGCCGTCGACGCAGTAGACCTTGAGGTCCGTGCCGTCGTTGGGCACGTACGGCTGCGCGATCAGCAGCCCCTCCCCGGCGAGTTCGGGGCCGAGGCCGGCCAGGTCGTCGGGCCCGGCCACCAGTCGTACGCCCCGCCCGGAGCTGCCGTCCGCGGGTTTGACCACCAGCGGGTACTCGGCGGCCGGGATCTCGGCGAGCCGCTCCCAGCGGGCGGCGGCGTAGGTGACCGGGGCGGGCAGGCCGCGGGTGCGGGCGATCACCGAGGCGAGCGCCTTGTCCCGGACGCCGCGGATCGAGCGGACGTCGTTGACGGTGGTGAGGCCCACCGCGGCGGCCGCCTCCAGCAGGGTGAGCCCGGGGCCGCCGGAGACGGTCTTGAGCACCCAGGCGTCGTGGCTGCCGGCCCGGACCGCCTCGGAGATCGCCAGCAGCGAGTCGCCGGGGCGCAGCACGTCCACCCGGTGCCCCCACGCGGTGAGTTGACGCGCCACGTCCAACGGCATGCCGTCCCGCCGGTAGTGCTCCTCCACCAGAAAGCAGAGCCTCATGGGCCTGACTTCCCCCCTTGCCTCGCCGAGTGCGGACGTCCGCCGTCCCCCTCGGCAGAGCTGTGAAGGGCTCAGCATGCCCGGCGTACACGCACAAGATCACTGCGAGCGGGTAATCGTTCGGCAACAATCGAACGCCGACGGCCGGACCGCCCACCGCCGAGCCACCGTCAGCCGCCGAACCGCCCCACAACCAACCGCCGAGCCACCCCCGAGCCACCCCCGAGCCGCCGCCGGCCACCGGGCCGCCCGCACAAACCGGTGGCGCCCCACCGCCGCCCCTGCTTGGATGCACGCCGTGACTTCAGCTGATCATGCTCCGGACAGTGCCCTGCTCGACGACCTCGAGCGCTACTACGACGCCGCGCCCCGCAGCGCCGCCACCGCCGAGGACTTCGGCCCGTTGACCCTGTTCGTCCGCCGCGGCAGCACCGGCTGGCACTACTACGCCCGCCCCACGCCCGGCCACCAGGGCCCGGCCGCCACCGCCGACGACGTCCGCCGGGTGCTGGAGCGGCAGCGGGAGCTGGGACTGCCGGAGGCCTTCGAGTGGGTGGCCGAGCAGAACCCCGAGCTGCGCACGGCGGTGGAGGCGGCCGGTCTGGCGGTGCACGAGCACCCGCTGCTGGTGCTCGGCCCGCAGGACGGGACGGCCCCGTCACCGGCGTTCCCGGAGCGGACGGAGGTGCGGGTGCTGGCCGCGGACGCCCCCGAGCTGGCCGACGCGGTCGCCGTCCCGCACGTGGCCTTCGGCAACCCGGGCACCGCCGCCGGCAGCGCGGGCGCGGCCGAACTGGCCCTGAGCGCGGCCACGTTGACGGCCGATGGCGGGGTGGCGCGGGTCGCACAGCGGATCACCGACGGCGTCACCGCGCTGGCCGCCGTGCTGGAGGACGGCGCGGTGCTGTGCGCGGGCCAGCACAACCCGGTGGGCGCGGTCACCGAGGTGGTCGGGGTCGGCACGCTCCCCTCCGCCCGGCGGCGCGGGCTGGCCCTGGCGGTCACCGCGACCCTGGTGGCGCACGCCCGCGCCAACGGCGTACGGACGGTGTTCCTGTCCGCCGCGGACGAGGACGTCGCCCGCATCTACCGCCGGGCCGGCTTCCGCCCGTTCGCGACGGCCCTCATCGCCGAGCCCGCGACCGAGCCCGCGACCGAGCCGTCCGCCTAGCCCACGACCAAGCTCTGACCCACGGGCACGGAGCACGAGGCACGGGGACGGCGAGCACACCGCTCAGTCGTCGTCCCCGTCCTCGTCCTCCGCCCCCGTGACCCCCTCCCCTGCGGCCTCGTCGACCACCCAGGCCGCCAGCCGTTCGGCGACCCCGGACACCCCCAGCCGCCCTTCCCGGATGGCCCGGGACAGGCTGCGCACCTCGCGGGCGGTGGTGGCGACGGTGCAGCCGCTGGCGACGAGGTAGGCGTAGGCGACGGCGGTCGCGAAGAGCTCGTTGGTCTTCTCCAGGGCGGGCACCCGGATCAGCTGGTGCATCAGCGCGGCCGCGCGGTCCTGCGGTTCGGGGTAGACGGAGATGTCGAAGATTTCGGCCTGGTGCCGGGTGACGGCTGCGAGCAGCGAGCCGTAGTCGGTGACCTGCGGGTCACCGGGCGTGTACTGCTCGGCGGTCATGAGCAGCCACGAGAGGTCGACCTCCAGTTTCAACGGCGCACGTCCTGGAGCTCGCCCGACTCCCCGAACTCGGCGAGGAAGGCCGTCTCGTACTCCTTCATGAACTGCGCGGCGGCGTCGATGAAGGCCCGTCCCGACTCACCCATGTCCTGCTGGACCAGGCGTTCGATGTACTGGTTCATGCTGATCCCCTGCTGCTCCGCCCGTTCCCGGGCCATCTCCGCGGTCGTGGCGTCCACTCGGACGTTCAGCTGCTTCTTGCCCATGCCGTTCAAGCTAGCGCCGAAGCGCTAGCACAACAAGGGCGCACGCACACCGCACGCACACCTGCCGCACGCCCCCGCGCAACCTGTCCGTCACCGCACCGCCCCCCAACCGCCCGCCGAACCCTCCAACCGCCCACCGAACCCCTCCCCGCGCCCCTTCTCCTGGCCGACCCCGCACGCCTCTCAGGGGCTGGTACCCCGCCGACGGGGCCCCGGAACGGGGTTGAATACCCTATGGCGTGACCTCTATCGCCCCCGTTCCGGACAGCCCGACCGCTGTCGCCCCGCCCCCCAGCCCGGCCGCAGCTCCGGTGCCCCGCGCCGCGGCGAAGCCCAAGCGGCTGCCCGCCCTGGACGGTTTCCGGTTCGTCGCCGCGATCCTGGTCGTCTGCTTCCACCTCTCGTCGATGTGGTTCCTCTGGGACAAGTCCCCCGCTGACGTGCTGCCCCGCGACTACGTGCGCTTCACGTCGTACGGCTGGCTCGGCGTCGAGCTCTTCTTCATGATCAGCGGCTTCGTGATCTGCATGAGCAGCTGGGGCCGGGGCATCTCCCAGTACTTCACCTCCCGCGTGGTGCGGCTCTACCCGGCGTACTGGTGCGGAGTGATCATCACCTCGGCCGTCACGCTCTACTTCGGCGGCGCGACCAGCAGCCCCACCAAGTGGGACCGCCTGGTCAACCTCACGATGCTCCAGGAGCCGATGGGCGTCACCTACGTCGACAGCGTCTACTGGACGCTCTGGGTCGAGCTCCGCTTCTACCTGCTGTTCGCCGTCGTCGTCTGGATGGGCACCACCTACCGCCGGGTGGTGGCGTTCTGCGTCATCTGGACGACCGCCGGCATCCTCTCCGTGGCGACGGACTCCAAGGCGCTGCAGTACGTGCTGGCACCCAACACCACACCGTTCTTCGTGGCCGGCATCGCGTTCTACCTGATGTACCGGTACAAGCAGAACCTGCTGCTGTGGGGCATCGTCGGCTTCTCGTTCGTCCTCGCCGAGCACAACGTGATCGAGCGGCACCGGATCGTCGAGCACGACATCCGCCGCCACCTGGCGGAGTGGCCGACCCACTTCGTGGTCGCCGTCTTCTTCGTGATCATGGCGGGCCTCGCGCTCGGCTGGTTCAACCGCCTCGACTTCCGCTGGTTCACGAACCTGGGCACGCTGACCTACCCGCTCTACCTGCTGCACTGCGAGATCGGCTGGACGATCATCATCCACTTCCGCGACCGGGTCTCCCCCGGCGTGCTGGTCGCCTCGCTGACGGCGTCCTCGCTGGTCGCCGCGTGGCTGGTGCACAACCTGGTGGAGAAGCGACTGGGCCCGCGCCTCAACAAGGCGCTGAAGAACACCATGGCCACCCTCCCCCGCAACTGACCCTCCCCCGCGGCCGACCGGACCGACCGGACCGGACTCGCCCCGCGGCAGACCGGACCGAACCCGCCCCGCGACCGACCGGCCGACCGACGACCCGCCCCGCTGCCGACCGGGCCTGACTTGAAGAGTCCTGCACCATCCGGGACTCTGAACACTCCTGAGCGTTCCCCGAGCGGCACCGACCGGTTTTGTGGAGGCCGGCAATGACAGCCATGTTCGACCAGGAGCTGCGCGAGCAGCTCGCCCAGGCCCGGCGGGACCTCGCGGCGGCCCGGGCCGAAGGGGACGCCGACGGCGTCCAGGCGTACGAGGGCCGGGTCGCCTCGCTGCTGCGGCTCGCCGCCCAGCACGGCATCGACCTGCCGCACAGCGCCGACGAAGAGGAGCACAACGAGTAGCGGGCACGAAAAGCGACAGAACGCCGAGGAGGCGGCACCCCGTACGCCACGGGGTGCCGCCTCCTCGGCCGTCCGGAGGACGGGGCGGGGTCACGCCCCGGCGGGCTCCAGGATGGCGACGCACTCGAAGTGGTGCGTCATCGGGAACAGGTCGAAGGCCCGCAGCGAGACCGGCCGGTAGCCGCCCTCGCGGAAGAACCCGAGGTCCCGGGCGAGCGCCGCCGGGTCGCAGGCCACGTACGCGATCCGGCGCGCCTCCAGGCCGACCAGGTGCGCGACGGTCTCCCGTCCGGCGCCCGAGCGCGGCGGGTCCAGCACGATCAGGTCGGTGGCGGTGATGCCGGTGCGCGGCAGCAGCGACTCGACCCGGTCGCACTCGATCCGCACGTTGTCCAGCGCGGCCAGGTTGTGCCGGGCGTCGACGACCGCCTGCTTGGCGGACTCGATGCCGAGCACCGCGCCGTCCTCGCCGACCCGGTCGGCCAGCGCGCCGGCGAACAGGCCGACCCCGCAGTACAGGTCGAGCGCGCTCTCGCCCCACTGCGGGTCCAGGCCGTCCAGCACCGCGTCGACCAGGGTGTCCGGCGCCTCCGGGTGGATCTGCCAGAAGCCGCCGTTGCTGACCCGCCAGGTGCGCCCGGCCGCCCGCTCCCGGACGAAGCCGCGCCCGTGCACCTTGTGCACGTCGCCCTGGTCGTCGACCCGGGCGATCGACACCGGCTTGTCCAGCTCGACCAGCGGCAGCTGGGCGCCGTCGCGCGGGGTCAGCACCACCTGGCGGTCCGAGGAACCGGTCGCGGCGAACGCCTCGACGCTCGCCACGCCCGGCCAGTCGCGGGACTCGATGCCCAGCTCGGTGACGCCCTCGGCGGCGATCAGGCAGCGGTCGATCACCTGCACGCCGTGCAAGCGGTGCTTGCGCAGCCCGACCTTGCCGCTCTCCGCGTCCACCGTGTACTGCACCCGGGTGCGCCAGGCCGGCACCTGCCCGGCCGGCAGCTTGGCGCCGACCGGCTCGACACTGCCGTCCCAGCCGGCCTCGGCCGGGGTGAGCCCGGCCAGCTTCGCCAGCTGCTCGGTCAGCACCGCGGCCTTCAGCTTGCGCTGCCCGCCGGGGGTGACGTGCTGCCAGTCGCAGCCGCCGCACTTGCCCGGCCCGGCGAACGGGCACGGCGCCTCGATCCGGTCCTTGGCGGGCTCCAGCACCTCCACCGCGTCCGCGCGCAGGAAGCGCGAGGTGGAGGTCCCCTCGGTCACCTGGGCGATCACCTTCTCGCCGGGCAGCGCGTGCCGGACGAACAGCACCCGGCCCTCGTGCCGGGCCACGCAGTGCCCGCCGCCGTGCGCGACCGGGCCGACCTCGACCTCGTAGCGCTCGCCGACCAGCGGGTCCCCGGACGGCGTCTCCGGCCGCGACGGCCGCGCGGCACCGCGCAGCGCCTTCGGCGGCCGCACCGCCTGCTTGCGCGGCGCCTTCGGAGCGGCCCCGGCCGCGCCCTTCCCGTCCTTGGCGGGCTTCCCGTCCCGAACGGCCTTCTCGGCGCGGGCGGGCTTCTCCCCCCGGGCGGGCTTCTCGGCCCGTACCGGCTTCTCGGCCCGCGCGGGCTTCTCCGCCGGGGCCTCCCCCGGCACGACCGGCGCCGTGCTCACGGTCAGCCCGTCACGGTCGGTGGCCTCCGGCCGGCGCGGCTTGCCCCAGCGCGGCCGGGACACCTGTCCGGGCTGGGAGCCGCCCCGACGGGCGCCCTTGCCCTTGCCGGAGGCGCCGGAGGAGCCCGAGGAGCGGGGCGGAGTGTTGCGCGTCACTGGGAGGAGTCCTTGCTGCGGTCGGAGGTGGCACCGGCGGCGTTGGCACCGGCACGGACGGAATCCTTCGACTTTACGGCCTTCGGCGCCCTCGGCTCGCCACGACGGACGGATCCCGGCGCCGACCAGGCCTTCTGCGGCTTGCGCCGCTCCGAGGACTCCAGCTGCCAGGGCACCGAGGTGACCATCACCCCGGGCTTGAACAGCAGCCGCCCCTTGAGCCGCAGCGCGCTCTGGTTGTGCAGCAGGTGCTCGTACCAGTGGCCGACCACGTACTCGGGGATGTAGACCGCGACCACGTCCCGCGGGCTGCTGCGCCGCAGGTTCTTCACGTAGTCCAGGACCGGCCCGGTGATCTCGCGGTACGGCGAGTCCAGCACCTTGAGCGGCACCTCGATGCCGCGCTCGTCCCACTCCCGCCGCAGCGCCGCGGTGTCGGCCGGGTCGACGTTGACGGTGACGGCCTCCAGGGTGTCGGCGTGGGCCAGCCGGGCGTAGGCGAGGGCGCGCAGCGCGGGCTTGTGCAGCTTGGAGACCAGCACGATGGCGTGCACCCGGGTGGGCAGCACCACGTCGTCCGGCTCCTCGGCGGCGGTGAGCTCCGCGGAGACCCGGTCGTAGTGGCGGCGGATGCCCTTCATCATCACGAACAGCACGGCCATCGCGGCGATCGCGATCCAGGCGTGGCCGATCTTGGTGACCAGGACGACGATCAGCACGGCCATGGTCATCACCAGGCCGAAGCTGTTGATCGCCCGGCTGCGCTGCATGTGGCGCCGCTTCGCCGGGTCGGTCTCGGTGCGCAGCAGCCGGGTCCAGTGCCGGATCATGCCGGACTGGCTCATGTTGAAGGAGACGAAGACGCCGACGATGTAGAGCTGGATCAGCCGGGTCGGGTCCGCGTTGAAAGCGATGATCAGCAGGATCGCGGCGATCGCCAGCAGGATGATGCCGTTGGAGAAGGCCAGCCGGTCGCCGCGGGTGTGCAGCTGGCGCGGCAGGTAGCGGTCCTGGGCGAGGATCGAGCCGAGCACCGGGAAGCCGTTGAAGGCGGTGTTGGCGGCCAGCACCAGGATCAGGCCGGTGACGGCGGCGACGAAGTAGAAGCCGGGGGTGAAGTTGTTGAAGACGGCTTCGCTGATCTGCGCCAGCGCGGTCTTCTGGTGGTAGCCGGGGCCGGAGCCGACCAGCTGTTCGGCCGGGTTCTCGGCCATCTGCACGCCGGTCAGCCGGGCCAGCCAGATGATGCCCATGAACATCACCACGGCGATGCTCGCCATCAGCAGCAGCGTGGTCGCCGCGTTCTTGCTCTTCGGCTTGCGGAAGGCCGGCACGCCGTTGGAGATCGCCTCGACGCCGGTGAGCGCCGCGCAGCCGGAGGAGAAGGACTTGAGCAGCAGGAAGACCAGCGCGAACCCGGAGAGCGAGTCGTTGCCGGGGATGGCGGCGAGGTGGAAGCCGGAGCTCTCGGCGGGCATGGACTGGCCGAGCACGAAGTGCCGGAAGACGCCGTAGCCGACCATGCCGATCACGCCCGCCATGAAGGCGTAGGTGGGCACCGCGAAGGCGGAACCGGACTCGCGCACCCCGCGCAGGTTCATGCCCATCAGCAGCACGACCACGACCACCGACACGATCATCTCGTGGCCGCGCAGCGCCGGGACGGCGGAGACCACGTTGGCGACGCCGGAGGTGGTGGACACGGCGACGGTCAGCACGTAGTCGACCATCAGGGCCGCGGCGACCACCAGCCCGGCCGCCGGGCCGTGGTTGACGGTCGCCACCTCGTAGTCGCCGCCCCCGCTGGGGTAGGCGTGCACGTTCTGCCGGTAGGAGGCGACGACGGCGAGCATCACGACCGCCACCACGACGCCGATCTGCCAGGAGAAGTGGATCGCCGATACGCCCGCGATGGAGAGCGTGAGGAGGATCTCCTCCGGGGCGTACGCGACCGAGGAGAGCGCGTCCGAGGCGAAGACGGGCAGTGCGATCCGCTTGGGGAGGAGTGTCTCCCCGAGCTTGTCACTGCGCAGGGCGCGCCCGATCAGGAGGCGTTTCGGAAGGTCAGTCGGCATAGGCACGTTAAGGAATCGTAGGGGTTTCCCGGCAGGGCTTGCGCCGTTTATCCCCCCCTTCGTCGCGACTGTGTTCGGTGGACCGGCTAGCGTGTCGGATACGAGTCGGTGGGCAACACTCTGGTTGTCGAGCTGAGTCCGGCCGACGCCCCACGAGAACCCTCGCCCCGGAATACCCGGGCGGGAAAGGGAGATGAACGGTGTTTGCGCAGGTCAAGACCCCTTCGGGACGGGTGAGGTAGCGCCGGTGCACATCGTCATCATGGGCTGCGGCCGCGTGGGCTCGGCCCTCGCGAGAACCCTGGAGAAACAGGGCCACTCGGTGGCCGTGGTCGACCAGGACCCGACCGCCTTCCGCCGGCTGGGCGCCGGGTTCAACGGGCGCCGGGTGACCGGGGTGGGCTTCGACCAGGACACCCTGCGCGAGGCGGGCATCGAGGAGGCCGGCGCCTTCGCCGCCGTCTCCAGCGGCGACAACTCCAACATCATCGCCGCCCGGGTCGCCCGGGAGACCTTCGGCGTGGAGAACGTCGCGGCCCGGATCTACGACCCCCGCCGCGCCGAGGTGTACCAGCGTCTGGGCATCCCGACGGTGGCGACGGTCCGCTGGACCGCCGACCAGATGCTGCGCCGACTGCTGCCGAGCGGCGCCGAGCCGCTGTGGCAGGACCCGAGCGGCAGCGTGCAGCTGGCCGAGGTCGCGTACCACCCGGACTGGGTGGGTCGGCGGATCGGCCTCCTGGAGGAGGCCTCCGGCGCCCGGGTGTCGTTCGTCACCCGGCTCGGCGAGGGGATGCTCCCCTCGCCGCAGATGGTGGTGCAGGAGGGCGACCTGGTGCACGTGATGCTGCGCCGGGCCGACCTGACGGCCGTCGAGGCCGCGTTCGCGCAGGGGCCGAAGGAGGAGGGTCACTGATGCGGGTCGCCATTGCCGGTGCCGGTGCCGTGGGCCGCTCGATCGCGGGCGAGCTGCTGGAGAACGGTCACGAGGTCCTGCTGATCGACAAGAACCCGAACTCCATCTCGGTGGAGCGGGTGCCCATGGCGGAGTGGCTGCTGGCCGACGCCTGCGAGATCACCTCGCTGGACGAGGCGGCGCTGCAGCGCTGCCACGTGGTGATCGCCGCGACCGGTGACGACAAGGTCAACCTGGTCGTCTCGCTGCTCGCGAAGACCGAGTACGCGGTGCCGCGGGTGGTCGCCCGGGTGAACAACCCGAAGAACGAGTGGCTCTTCAACGAGTCCTGGGGCGTGGACGTGGCCGTCTCCACCCCGCGCCTGATGTCCGCGCTGGTCGAGGAGGCCGTCAGCGTCGGCGACCTGGTCCGCCTGATGCGCTTCAGCCAGGGCAACGCCAACCTGGTCGAGCTGACCCTGGCCGGCGAGGCCGAGCTGGTCGGCACCCGGGTGGGGGACGTCTCCTGGCCGCAGGACACCGCGCTGGTGAGCATCATCCGCGAGGGCCGGGTGCTGGTTCCGGGCAAGGACGACACCCTGGAGGGCGGCGACGAGCTGCTCTTCGTGGCCGCGCAGGAGCGCGAGGAGGAGCTGGAGCAGCTGCTGTCGGCGACCTCCGGCGCCCAGTAGGAGCCCAGTAGGAGCCCGGTGAGCGCCCGGTAGGAGCGCCGTAGGAGCTCAGTACCGGTGCGCACACGAGTACGGCCGAGGGCCCGCACCCCTGTAGACGGGGTGCGGGCCCTCGGCCGTACCGGTGGGAGCGGCTACTTGGCCGGCTCCTCCTCCTCGTCGTCGACCGGCGCCTTGATCGGCGGCGGCGCCTTGAGCAGGATCTGCCAGGTGACGTACATCGCCAGCAGCAGCGGCGGGATGCCGAGGGCGACCTTCAGCCAGCCGAGCAGGTTGACGTTGTGGGTGAAGTACAGCGGGAAGAGGATCACCGGCTTGAGGCCCATGATCACCACCCAGGCCCAGGTCGCCTTGGTGTAGGCGGCGAGCCGTCCCGGGTTCTCCTTGCGCCAGGTGAACATCTCGCCGGTGATCGGGCCGAGCATCACCCCGATCATCGGCCAGCGCACCATGGCGGAGACCGCCAGCCCGACGCAGTAGCCGACGCTCCAGAGCAGGCCGGGCAGGTAGAAGTCCTCGGCCTTGCCGCTCTTCATCGCGATCCAGGCGCCGAGGGCGACGCCGAACACCCCGCTGAAGGCGTGCTGGATGGTCTCCCGCCGGACCAGCCGGGCCACCACGAACAGGGCGCTGAGGCCGAGTGCGGCCCAGGCCGCGGCGCTGACCTGGTGGGTGACGTTGTAGGTGACGATGAAGACCAGGCCGGGCAGCGTCATGTCGATCATGCCGCGCACGCCGCCGAAGGCCTGGAGGACGGTGTCGGCGGCCTCCTTGGAGGCGGCCTGCCGGGCGGCCTCGGCGGCCGCCGGGTCGAGCGGCGGCTCGGCGGCGGCCGGTGCGGTGCCTTCGATCGACCGGGCCAGTCCGTCCACGGCCTCCGCGGCGGCGGCGTCCTGCCAGGCCGCCACGTCGACGGCGTCCAGGTCGATCCGGGCTGCGGCGTCTCCGCCGGGGTGGTTGCTCACGCTCATTCGCTCCCGTGTCCGACCGGACGCAGTTCGTAGCGGGGGTTGAACAGCACGCGGCGCCCGCGTGCGTGGCTGATCCGGCCGCTGGCGACGAGCCGGCGGCCCGGTTCTATGCCCGCGATCGAGCGGCGACCCAGCCAGACGACCTCCAGCGCCTCGGTCCCGTCGAAGAGCTCGGCCTCCAGGGCCGGCACCCCGGCCCGCGGGCGGAGCGTCACCGTGCGCAGCGTGCCCGCGACGGTGACCAGCTGCCGGTCGGCGCAGCCGGCGATCGGCGTGCAGCCGGACTCGGCGGCGCTCTCCTGGCGCAGGTCCTCGGCGGCCAGTTCCTCGGCCGAGGTGGTCAGCCGGCTGAGCATGCGGCGGAATCGCCCCGGCGGCTGGCCACTGCTGTTGTCACCACTCATGTCGGCAGGGTACCGGTTTCGGTGCCCCCGGCGGCAGGCGTCGCCCCCGCCGGGAGGCCTCCGACGGCCGGGCGGTCAGCTCTCGAAGCGGTAGCCCATGCCCGGTTCGGTGATGAAGTGGCGCGGGTGCGAAGGGTCGCGCTCCAGCTTGCGGCGCAGCTGGGCGAGGTAGACCCGCAGGTAGTTGGTCTCGGTGCGGTAGGCCGGGCCCCAGACCTCCTGGAGCAGCTGGGTCTGGCTGACCAGTCGCCCGGCGTTGCGGACCAGAACCTCCAGCAGGTGCCATTCGGTTGGCGTGAGGCGTACGTCGGTGCCGTCCCGGTTGACCTTCTTGGCGGCGAGGTCGACGGTGAAGCTCTCGGTGACGACCAGCGAGTCGTCCTCCCCGGCGACCGGCTCGGCCCGGCGCACGGCGGCCCGCATCCGGGCGAGCAGCTCGTCCATGCCGAAGGGCTTGGTCACGTAGTCGTCGGCGCCGGCGTCCAGGGCCTCGACCTTCTCGTCGGAGGCGTGCCGGGCCGACAGCACGATGATCGGCACCCGGGTCCAGCCGCGCAGCCCGCGGATCACCTCGACGCCGTCCATGTCGGGCAGGCCCAGGTCGAGGACGACGACGTCGGGATGGCGGGCGGCGGCCAGTTCCAGCGCGCTCGCCCCGTCATGGGCCGCGTCGACCTCGTACTTGCGGGCCTTGAGGTTGATCACCAGTGCGCGGACGATCTGCGGTTCGTCGTCCACGACGAGGACCCGGGTCATTTACGGGCTCCGCCTTTCAGGCTGTCGGATCTTACGGACTGTGTCTTGGCTGTTCGTACGGCTCGTACGGCTCGTACGGCGCGGTCAGCCGGGTCTCATGTGATCAGTTCGGAGAGCGGGTCCCGGCCCTCGCCGCCCGGCGCGTCCGGTTCGGGCAGCCCGGGCGGCTCGGGCGGCCGTTCCGCGGCGGGCAGGCTGACCACCATGGTGAGGCCGCCGCCGGGGGTGTCCTCGGCGGTGACGGTACCGTCCATGGCCTCCACGAACCCGCGCGCCACCGCGAGCCCGAGGCCGACCCCGGCGCCGCGCGGCGCGTCCCCGTACCGCTGGAACGGCGCGAAGATCCGCTCCTTGGCGTCCTCGGGCACGCCCGGCCCGCGGTCCACGATCCGCAGCTCGACCCGGCCCGGCCGGCCCGGCTGCTGCAGGGCGTCGGCCTTGACCAGC
The DNA here is from genome assembly GCF_042884005.1 of Kitasatospora sp. NPDC058162. Lineage (NCBI taxonomy): Bacteria > Bacillati > Actinomycetota > Actinomycetes > Kitasatosporales > Streptomycetaceae > Kitasatospora > Kitasatospora sp. NPDC058162. The sequence goes on along the minus strand of NZ_JBHVUS010000039.1, from coordinate 2,574 downwards.
ACCTTGACGCCCTCCGGGCTGTACTTGACGGCGTTCTCGACCAGGTTGGCCAGCGAGCGCTCCAGCAGCCCGCCGTCGGCGCGGATCATCGGCAGCGTCTCCGGCACCTCCAGCCGCACGGCCTCCGGCGGGACTCCGCCGAGCGCGTACGGCACCACCTCGTCCAGGTCGGTCTCCTGGATCAGCGGGGTGACGGTGCCGGTCTGCAGCCGGCTCATGTCCAGCAGGTTGTTGATCAGGTGGTCGAGCCGGTCGGCCCCGGCCTCGATCCCGGCCAGCAGCTCGGCCTCGTCCTCCGGGTCCCACTGGACGTCGGCCGAACGCAGGGAGGTCACCGAGGCCTTGATGCCCGCCAGCGGGGTGCGCAGGTCGTGCGAGACGGCGGCCAGCAGAGCGGTCCGGATCCGGTTGCCCTCGGCCTCCCGGCGGGCCGCGGCGGCCTCCCGGGCCAGCCGGCGGCGCTCCAGCACCACGGCGGCCTGGGCGGCGAAGGCCCCCAGCAGCCGCCGGTCCGTCCCGGGCAGCACCCGGCCGCGCAGCACCAGGGCCAGGCTCTCCCCGACCGGGACGTCGACGTCGGCCTCCTCGGGGCGCCCGGGCGGGCGCGGCCCGGCGGTGGCGACCGGTGCCCAGCCGCCGGTCGGCTCGGGGCGCTCCAGCAGCGCGGCGCTCTCCTGCCCGAAGGTCTCCCGGACCTGCTCCATCAGCGCGGTCAGCACGCCGTCCCCGTTGGGGGCGCCGCGCAGCACCGTGCCGGCCAGCGCGCTGAGGGTCTGCGCCTCGGCCTGGGCGCGGGCCGCCTGGTGGGTGCGCCGGGCCGCCAGGTCCACCACGGAGGCGACCGAGCAGCCGACGATGGTGAATATCGCCACCGCCATGATGTTCTGCGGCTCGTTGATGGAGAAGGTGTGCAGCGGCGGGGTGAAGTAGAAGTTCAGTACCGAGGAGCCGACCAGCGCCGAACCGATCGACGGCAGCAGCCCGCCGACCAGCGCCGCGCACACCGTGAGCGACAGGAACAGCAGCATGTCGGTGGACAGGCCAAGTCCGCCGATCGTGGTCAGCACCAGTGCCAGCACCGGCGGGCCGACCAGTCCGATCAGCCAGCCGGCGATGGTCCGGGTCCGGCCCAGGTCGGTGATCCGCCGCACGGGTATCTTGTTGCGCCGCCCGTGCCCGGCGTGCTCGTGGGTGACCATGTGGACGTCGATGTCCCCGGCCTTCTGGGTGACCAGGGTCCCGACGCCCGGCCCGTAGACGTACTGCCAGCGGGGTCGGCGGCTGGTGCCCAGCACGATCTGGGTGGCGTTCACCCCCCGGGCGAAGTCCAGCAGTCCGTCGGCCGGGTCGTCGCCCAGGACGTTGTGGAAGGAGCCGCCGAGGCTCTCCACCAGCGCGCGCTGCTCGATCAGCGTCTGCGGGGAGCCGGTGCCGGCCAGCCCGTCGGAGCGGGAGATGTGGACGGCCAGCAGCTCGCCGCCGGAGACCCGGGCGGCGATCCGGGCCGCCCGGCGGATCAGCGTCGCCCCCTCGGGGCCGCCGGTCAGGCCGACCACGATCCGCTCCCGGGCCTGCCAGGTGCCCACGATGCCCTGCTCGGCGCGGTACTTCTGCAGGTACTCGTCGACCCGGTCCGCGGTCCACAGCAGAGCCAGCTCGCGCAGCGCGGTCAGGTTGCCCGGGCGGAAGTAGTTGGCGAGCGCCGCGTCGATCTTCTCCGGCATGTACACGTTGCCGTGCGCCAGCCGCCGTCGCAGCGCCTGCGGGGACATGTCCACCAGCTCGATCTGGTCCGCCCGGCGGACCACCTCGTCCGGGACGGTCTCGCGCTGGCGCACCCCGGTGATGCCCTCGACGGCGTCGCCGAGCGACTCCAGGTGCTGGACGTTCACGGTGGAGATCACGTCGATCCCGGCCGCGAGCAGCTCCTCGACGTCCTGCCAGCGCTTCTCGTTGCGGCAGCCGGGAACGTTGGTGTGGGCCAGCTCGTCCACCAGCGCCACCTGCGGCCGGCGAGCCAGTACGGCGTCCAGGTCCATCTCGGAGAACCTCGCACCGCGGTGCACCACCTGCTGCCGGAGCACGACCTCCAGCCCGGCTACCAGGTCCGCGGTCCGTCGCCGGCCGTGGTCCTCCACGAACGCCACCACGACGTCCGTCCCACGCTCCTGCCGCCGGTGTGCCTCGGCGAGCATGGCGTACGTCTTGCCGACCCCGGGGGCCGCCCCGAGGTAGATGCGCAGCCTGCCTCGTCCCATGAGCACCATTCTTGATCCGGCTCAGTCCGAGAGCCACCCCCGGACACCTGTTCCCCCTGCCTTCGAGACTACGGCGTGGGCGGCAGCATTCCAGTGATCAGTGCACTGATCATGCGGTTTTAGCGGCATATTGACGGAGGAGCAGCCACTCGGCGGGGGTCGACCGGGGGCCGGCGGCGCGTTCTCCGCCGAATCTGCACCGGATTCCCGCCGGCTTTCCGGGAAACGCGAAGAACCCCCATCCGGAATCCGGATGGGGGTTCTTCTGAATGATTGTTCGGCGGCGTCCTACTCTCCCACAGGGTCCCCCCTGCAG
>NZ_JBHVUS010000038.1:73761-87729 GCF_042884005.1 Kitasatospora sp. NPDC058162 | reverse complement strand
GGAAGCTAAGCCTCACAGCGCCGATGGTACTGCAGGGGGGACCCTGTGGGAGAGTAGGACGCCGCCGAACAATCATTCAGAAAAGCCCCTGATCCTTTCGGATCAGGGGCTTTTCGCATTTCCGCTCAGTTGTCGTCCTCGTCCTGCGGTTGGGTGTCATCGGTCTTCGGCTGCCCCTGGGCCTGAGCCGGTGCCGAGGCCGCTGCCGAAGGAGTCGCGGACGGGCCCGCTGAGGCTGCCGCCGACGGTGCCTCGGACTGGGCGACCTGCACCGCCGGCGCTGCCGCGGTGCCCCAGGACGGCCGGTCGAGCCCCTTGTCCGCGGCGTTGGTGAGCCGGGCGACGCCCGTACCGTCGGGGCGCATGCTGTAGAGGTCGGCGCCGGCGCCCGAGGGGGCCTGGGCGAAGACGATGGACTTGCCGTCGGGTGCGTAGGCCGCGCTGCCGTAGAAGGCGGTGGAGGGGGCCGGGGTGAGGGCGCCGATGGCGGTGCCGTCGGGGTGGACGGTGTAGATGCCGCCGCCGGGGGCGTTGTCGGGGCCGGCCGGGTAGGTGGTGAAGAGGATCTGGGTGCCGTCGGGGGACCAGGCCGCGCGGTCGCCGGCGCGCAGTTCCCAGGGGGTGAGCTGGCGGAGCCCGGTGCCGTCCACGCCGACCACGTAGACGGCGCGGCTGTTGGCGGGCTGTCCGGTGGCGCTGGTGCGGTACTCGAAGGTGAGCTGCTTGCCGTCGGGGGACCAGCTGGGGTTGCTGACGGTGCCGGAGTGGGGCTTGTCGTTCGTCAGGAAGGTGAGCCGCTGGACGTTGGTGCCGTCGGGGCTCATCAGGTAGAGGTCCGAGTACTGGACCTGGTTGTTGTGGGCCTGGTCGAGGGCGCCCCAGGAGCGGCTGAAGGCGAGCTGCTTGCCGTCCGGGGAGAAGGCGGGGGCGCGTTCGTCCTCGTTGGCGCAGTCGGCGGTGCCGCTGCCGGTGTCGCAGAGCTGGCTGATCTGGTGGGCGTTGTCGCCGGTGGCGGTGACCGTCCAGAGGCGGGCGGTGCCGGACTGCGGGTCGGTGCGGTCGAAGGCGACGGCGCTGCCGTCGGGGGCCCAGTCGGGCCGGTCGTCGCGGGCGCGCTCGGGCGGCTGGGTGATCTGGTGCTGGCCGGCGCCGTCCGGGCCGAGGGTGACGATGGCGCTGGTGGTGCGGGCGGCGTCGGTGTAGGCCCGGCTGACGATCAGTCCGTTGTGGACGTCGGCGTTGGCGGCGCCGACGACGCCCGGGGTCGCGGTCGGGGTCGGGTCGGGGGTGGCGGTGGGGGACTCCGGGCGGATCTCGGAGAGCGGGATGTCGCCGGGTTCGGCCCCGCACCCGGTGAGCAGGGTGCCCACAAGCAGGAGGCCCGCACCGGCGGTTGCGCGGATGCGGGCCTTGCTGCTGGCGGACTGCCGTGTCTCGGCGCTCCGTGTCATCTCCGTCTCCGACCTTTCCGACCGCTTCGACGTGTGTCCCGGCTCCGCTGGGGAGGAGCACGGGACGCCCCCAGGAGGGGGACCCCTGGAAGGAGCTGTCACTGTGTCAGACGGAGGGTGTCGGCGACCGGGCGACACGCGACGGAACGCGTCCGCTCGGTCACACGGAGTAGAAGGGGTGCGGGTGGAGGGCGGCCCGGCGTGCGGGGCGGATCAGCCCCGGGCGGCGCGGCGCTCGGCCTTGGCGAGGGCCTCGGCCTCGTCCTCGGCCTCCGCGACCTCCAGGGTCGGCGCGGTGCCGCCGAGCTGGGCGGGCAGCCACCAGGTGTCGTCGGGGCCGGAGGGCTTGCCGGGGTACTCGCGCTGGGCCCGGTCGAGCATCTCGCTCATGGCGGCGCGCAGCTTTCTGGTGACCATCACGGGCTTGTCGCCCGGGCCGAGGTGAATCGGTTCGCCGATCATGATCGTCACCGGGACGTGGCGCTTGGTGAGGGTCTTCGGACGGCCCTTGGTCCAGAGCTGCTGGGTGCCCCAGAGGATGACGGGCAGCAGCGGGGTGTCGGAGTCGGCGGCCATCCGGGCGGCGCCGGTCTTGAACTTCTTCAGCATGAACGAGCGGCTGATGGTCGCCTCGGGGAAGACCCCGACGACCTCGCCGGCCTTGAGGGCGCGGACGGCGGCCTCGTAGGCGGGCTGGCCGTCGGTGCGGTCGACCGGGATGTGCTTCATGCCGCGCATCAGCGGGCCGGAGACGCTGTGCCGGAAGACGTCGTCCTTGGCCATGAAGCGGGTCTTGCGCTTGCCGCCGCGGTAGGCGCCGAGGCCGGCGAAGAGGAAGTCCAGGTAGCTGATGTGGTTGCTGACCAGCACCGCTCCGCCCCTGGCGGGGATGTGCTCGGCGCCGATGATCTTGATCCGCACGTCGAGCGCGCGGAAGGCGGTGAGTGCGGCGCCGATCACCGGCGGGTAGACGAACTCTGCCACGGTCAGTCCTGACTTCCACGGGCCGGAGCCCGGTACGGCGGGTACCCGCGCCGTGCGCGGGAGCCGACCGGAGCACGGCACGCCGCGGCGGTCACGGGTGATACACGGAGATGATCCCCCGAACGAGTGCCCCGTGTCACCTGAGGCGTGCGGTCAAGCGAATATTCGCCGTGTGATCTCCGTGATGAATCCGGCCGGGAACTTTTCGGGGGCCGGGCCCGGGGCCGGTCAGGCCCCCGCGCCCGAGCGGCCCTGGGCGCGCCGGACGATCGGGTAGATCTCGCAGCCCAGGCAGTAGCCGAAGACCGCGTTCAGGAAGGCCGCGGTCAGGGCGAACCCGGTGGCCATCAGGCCGAGCCAGGTGACGCCGGTGAGGTAGCCGAGGGTGCCGACGACGGCGAAGACGGCCCCGCCGCCCTGGGCGAAGCGCAGCGGCCGCTCGTCCTCGGTCGTGGTGGGCGGCGGCAGGCGGGGGGCGATGAGGGTGTGGAACAGGCAGTTGTACGGCGAGAGGCGTGGGCCGCCGGCCGCGCCGAGCAGGAAGACGAGGGCCTGGACGGCCAGCAGCAGGCCGTTCCCGGTGATCAGGACGGCGACCAGCAGCACGCTGGTGAGCACGGCGGCGAAGCGGGGACCACGGGGGTCGATCTGCACGGGGGCTCCGGGAGGGTCGCGACGGGCGGCTGCGGCGGGCGCGTCAGCGACAGCGGGCGGCGGTGACCGGCCCCGGGTCGGCGACGCGACGGACGGTCAGCAGCGGCGGGGAGGTGCGGTCGGAGTCCACTCGCCGATCGTACGGGCCCGGTGTCGGGAGGTCGACCTCCCTTTCGGAGCCCGTACGCGCTGCCGCAGACTGGAGGGATGACTGGACTCGTGGTGTGCCTCGTCGTGCTGGCGGTGGCGACCGGGTTCGGGCTGTTGAGGGCAGGGCACGACGGGAGGCTGCGGGTGCGCACCAAGGACGGGACGGTACGGCTGTCGGAGGCGGATCTGGGCGGGCCGCTCGGTGAGCGGGCGACCCTGGTGCAGTTCTCCACCGCCTTCTGCCAGCCGTGCCGGGCGACCCGGCGGCTGCTCGCCGAGGTGGCGGGCATGGTCGACGGGGTCGCGCACGTCGAGCTGGACGCCGAGGCGCGGCTGGAGCTGGTCCGTCGGCTGGAGGTGCTGCGGACGCCGACCGTCCTGGTGCTGGACGCGGCCGGCCGGGTGGTGCGCCGGGCGGCGGGGATGCCCCGCAAGGCGGACGTGATCGCGGCGCTCGGCCAGGCGGTGTGACGGGCTCGGGCGGGTAGCCGGCGCGGATTCGCCGACGGTTCGCAACGCCCCTGAGGTGGGGTCGGTCCCCGACTGGGGCAGGATGGGCACGAGCGGCGGTGCCGGCCGTCCGGCCTAAGCTACTGGCCAGTAGTGACCACTGCGCTACCGCCGAGTATGCTGCCAGGAAGTTCCGGACCGGCACGGGAACCTCGCTGCCCGGAGCGGGTGCGTGCCGTGTTCGCGCCCGCTTGCACGCCGCAGCCGCCGGACGAGACCAGTACAGGAGACAAGGCCGTGAGCTTGAGGATCGTTGTCTGTGTGAAGTACGTGCCGGACGCGACGGGTGACCGTCGTTTCGCGGACGACCACACCACGGACCGGGAGGGTGTGGACGGCCTCCTGTCGGAGCTGGACGAGTACGGCGTGGAGCAGGCGCTGCGGATCGCCGAGGCGAACGAGGGTGCCGAGGTGACGGTGCTCACGGTGGGTCCGGACGACGCGAAGGACGCGCTGCGCAAGGCGCTGTCGATGGGTGCGGACAAGGCCGTGCACGTGAACGACGACGACATCCACGGTTCGGATGTGATCGGGACGTCGGCGGTGCTGGCGAAGGCGCTGGAGAAGACCGGGTTCGACCTGGTGATCGGTGGCATGGCGTCGACGGACGGCACGATGGGTGTGCTGCCGGCGCTGCTGGCGGAGCGGCTGGGTGTGCCGCAGGTGACGCTGCTGTCCGAGGTGTCGGTCGAGGGTGGCGTGGTGAAGGGCCGTCGGGACGGTGACGCGGCGACCGAGCTGGTCGAGGCGGCGCTGCCGGCGGTGGTGTCGGTGACCGACCAGTCGGGTGAGGCGCGCTACCCCTCGTTCAAGGGGATCATGGCGGCGAAGAAGAAGCCGGTGCAGTCGCTGGACCTGGACGACCTGGGCATCGAGGCGGACGAGGTCGGTCTGGCGGGTTCGTGGACGGCGGTCGACTCGGTGGCGGCGCGTCCGGCGCGGACCGCGGGCACGGTCGTCAAGGACGAGGGCGAGGGCGGCAAGCAGCTCGCCGCCTTCCTCGCCGACCAGAAGTTCATCTAGTCCCGCCCGTCAGCGCATCCAACGATCGATCAGGAGCAACGAATCATGGCTGAGATCCTGGTTCTGGTGGACCACGCCGATGGTGCGGTCCGCAAGCCGGCCCTCGAACTGCTGACCCTGGCCCGCCGCATCGGCGAGCCGTCCGCGGTCGTGCTGGGCGCGGGTGCCGCGGCCGCCGACATCGCCGCCAAGGCCGCCGAGTTCGGCGCCGCCAAGGTGTACGTCGCGGACGGCGCCGAGTTCGCCGACCAGCTGGTCGTCCCGAAGGTGGACGCCCTGGCCCAGATCGCCAAGGCCAACGACGTGGCCGCCGTCCTGGTGACGTCCTCCGGCGAGGGCAAGGAGGTCGCCGCCCGCGTCGCGCTGCGCCTCGGCTCCGGCATCATCACCGACGCGATCGACCTGGAGGCCGGCGACGGCGCTCCGGTCGCCACCCAGTCGGTGTTCGCCGCGTCCTTCCAGGTGAAGTCCACGGTCACCAAGGGCGCGCCGGTCATCACCGTCAAGCCGAACGCCGTCGCCCCGGAGGCCGCTCCGGCCGCCGGTACGGTCGAGAACGTGTCGGTGGAGTTCACCGGCAATGCCGCCAAGGTCACCTCGCGCACCCCGCGCGTCTCCACCGGCCGCCCCGAGCTGACCGAGGCCGCCATCGTGGTCTCCGGCGGTCGTGGCGTCGGTGCCGCCGAGGGCTTCGGCGTGGTCGAGGAGCTCGCGGACGCGCTGGGCGCGGCCGTCGGTGCCTCGCGCGCCGCCGTCGACGCCGGCTGGTACCCGCACAGCAACCAGGTCGGCCAGACCGGCAAGCAGGTCTCCCCGCAGCTCTACATCGCGGCGGGCATCTCCGGTGCCATCCAGCACCGGGCCGGCATGCAGACCTCGAAGACCATCGTGGCCGTCAACAAGGACCCCGAGGCCCCGATCTTCGAGCTGGTCGACTACGGCGTGGTCGGCGACCTCTTCCAGGTGCTGCCGCAGCTCACCACCGAGGTGAAGACCCGCAAGGGCTGATCCGACGGGTCCCATGGACCGGAGGGCGTGGTACCGGGTGCTCGGTGCCGCGCCCTCCGCCGTTGTGCCCCGGGCGGCTGGGAGCGCCGGACCGGCCCGTAGAGTCGGCCCGACGGTGCCCGGGCGCGGGAGCCCCGGGGCGATCAGGGCGAGGACGAGGGCGAGGACCGAAGCATGGCACTGCTGACGGCACTTCAGGGCGACCACGGCGACGCGGCGGACGCGCTGCGGATCGACGGCCGGGCGCTCTCCCGGGAGGGGCTGCTGGGCGCGGCGACCGCGGTGGCCGACCGGGTGGCCGGGGCTCCCGCGCTCGCGGTGCTCGCCCGGCCCACGCTGGAGACGGTCACCGCCGTGGTCGGCGGACTGCTGGCGGGCGTCCCGGTGGTGCCGGTGCCGCCCGACTCGGGCCCCAAGGAGCGGGAGCACATCCTGCGCGACTCGGGCGCGGTCCTGCTGGCGCACGCCGCCGGGGAGACCGTGTCCGACGCGGGGCCGGTGGAGGCCCTGCCCGTCGACCCCGCCGAGCGCTCGGCGACCACGTACCCGGAGCCGGCCCTCGACGCGACCGGCTTCGTGCTCTACACCTCGGGCACCACCGGCGCCCCCAAGGGCGCGGTGATCCGGCGGGCGGCGATCGCCGCCGACCTGGACGCGCTCGCCGCCGCCTGGCAGTGGACCGCCGAGGACACCCTCGTCCACGGGCTGCCGCTGTTCCACGTGCACGGGCTGCTGCTCGGCGTGCTCGGCGCCCTGCGCACCGGCAGCCGGCTGGTGCACACCGGACGGCCGACCCCGGCGGGGTACGCGGAGGCGGGCGGCAGCCTGTACTTCGGCGTGCCCACCGTCTGGTCCCGGGTGGCGGCGGACCCGGAGGCGGCCGGACGGCTCGCCACGGCCCGGCTGCTGGTCTCCGGCAGCGCGCCGCTGCCCGTACCGGTCTTCGAGAAGCTGGCGGCGCTCACCGGGCACGCCCCGATCGAGCGCTACGGGATGACCGAGTCGCTGATCACCGTCAGCACCCGGGCGGACGGCGAGCGGCGCCCCGGCAGCGTCGGGCTGCCGGTGGACGGGGTACGCACCCGGCTGGTCGGCGAGGACGGCGAGCCGGTGCCGTACGACGGCGAGAGCGTCGGCGAACTGCAGGTCAGCGGCCCCACGCTGTTCAGCGGTTACCTCAACCGGCCGGACGCGGACGCCGAAGCCTGGACGGCGGACGGCTGGTTCCGCACCGGGGACGTCGCGGTGATCGGGGCGGACGGCTTCCACCGGATCGTCGGCCGCGCCTCGGTGGACCTGATCAAGAGCGGCGGCTACCGGATCGGCGCCGGCGAGGTGGAGGCCGCGCTGCGCGACCACCCGGCGGTCGCCGACGCGGCCGTGGTCGGCGCGCCGGACGAGGACCTCGGACAGGCGATCGTCGCGTACGTCATCCCGGACGGCGCCGTGACGGGGGAACAGCTGACGGCCTTCGTGGCGGAGCGGCTCTCGGTGCACAAGCGCCCGCGCCGGGTCGTCCTGGTGCCCGAACTACCCAGGAACGCCCTGGGAAAGGTGCTGAAGAAGCAGCTGCTGGCGGAGGCCGAAGGGCGTTGATGAGGGGGCGTCGGACACGCCCGGGCGGTGACGGGTTCTCACCCTGATGCGCCGTCGGGGCCCGCCGCCCGGGAAACCTTCCTTTGGCGCACTCCACTGCGCGCCGTGAGCGGACGCGTGCCTAACGTGACACGCAGGCAGAACTGAACCCCCGTCCGGCACACCGCGGCCTCCGGCCGCACGACCGGAGGCCGCGGCAGGTCGGACGGGGGTCTGCCGAGGGTACGGACCGGCTCCGCCGGGGCGTACCGCGTGTCCGCAGCAGTTTCCGCAGCCGCCCTTCCGGCGGCCGTACGCCGCAGTGCGTTCGCAGCAGTGAAGGAAGTCAGCAGGGATGAGCACCGTCAACACCGGCGCACCGGATGCCGCCGACGAACCGACCGGGCAGCACGCCCCCGCCACCGCCGCCCGCCCCGCCGACACCGGCCGTCCCTCGCGGGCCGCGCGGATCCGCCGGGGGATAGGCATGGCGGCCGTGATCGCGGTCGGCGCGGGGGCCATCGGCCTCGGCACCGGGGTGACCCCCGCCGCGGCCGAGAAGGCCCCGGCGCACGCCGGTTGGGACGGCTCGCGGTACTGGTTCAAGAACAGCCAGGGGCAGTGGCGCTGGACCACCCACTACAGCGTGTACGTGGCGCGGACCGGCGGCGCGGGGTCCACGTCGAAGTCCCCGTCCAAGTCGGGCTCCTCCTCGAAGGGCTCGAACGGCGGGATCAAGCAGGGCTGGGACGGCTCGCGGTACTGGTTCAAGAACAGCAAGGGGGAGTGGCGCTGGACCTCCCACTACGACATCTACCTGCAGCGGACCGGCGGCTCCGGGTCCTCCGCCGGCTCCTCGGGCTCCTCCCACGGAGTGGCGGAGGACCAGGACGTCGAGACCGCGGTGGAGTACGCGCTCGCCCAGCTGGGCAAGCCGTTCCGGACCGCCGGCAACGGGCCGGACGGGTACGACTGCTCGGGCCTGGTGCAGCAGGCCTTCCGGCGTGGCGGCATCGGCCTGCCGCGGGTCGCCAATGACCAGTACGCGGCGACCACGCCGATCAAGGCGAGCCAGCTGCGCCGCGGTGACCTGCTGTTCTGGTCGCCCGACGGCACCGCCCGGGGCATCCAGCACGTGGCGATCTACCTGGGGAACAACCAGTACGTGGAGGCCGCGCGGCCCGGCACGCTGATCCGGATCTCGGGGATCAGCCGCGGGTACTACCCGGCGTTCATGGGACGGCCGTAGCGCACGGGTGCGGGGCGTCCGGCTGATCGGCCGGACGGCCCGCACCCGCGTGCCGGTATGCCGGTGTCCGCACGGACGGGCGGACGGGCGGACGGGCGGTCAGAGGTCGGTCGGGCGGGGGAGCGCGCCGCGGGCGCCGAGCGCGGGGACGGCGGGCGGAGGGGAGTGGGAGGGCGCAGGGGCGGCGCGAGCGGCGTACGGTCGGGGCGCGCGCCGGAAGTCGGCCGGTCCGACTTCCTGTGCGAACGGTGTGGCGGCAGGGTGCGGCTTTGATGGCGGCCGGTCCGCATATATCCGTACCGGGCCCGTGGCCTGGGCACATGCCGCTGTCAAGGGGCGGGCCGGGGCCCGCGGGCGGGCGCGACGAGCAGTTTTGGGGAGCGGCGTGGCGCGGGTACCACCACGGGTGGCGCTGGTTCGGCCGACGGGGGCGCTGCCCGGTGCGAACGGCATCGGGGCAAGTCGAGGGCAGGGGACGTTGTGATCGTCTGGGTCAATGGCACATTCGGGGCGGGCAAGACGAGCGCCTGCCGCGAGCTGGTGGAACTGCTGCCCGGGAGCGTGCTCTTCGATCCCGAGCTGGTCGGCTTCGGGCTGCGCCGGATGCTTCCGGCCGACCGGCTGGCCACAGTGTCCGACTTCCAGGACCTCGCGGCCTGGCGTCGGCTGGTGCCCGAGACGGCCGCCGCGCTGCTCGGGGAGGTCGGCGGGCCGCTGGTGGTGCCGATGACCCTGCTCAGAGAGGACTACCGGGACGAGATCTTCGGTGATCTCGCCACGCACGGGATCGCGGTGCACCACTTCGTGCTGGACCCAGAAGAAACGATCCTGCGAGAGCGCATCGCCCACCGCGACGAATGCCCGGGCGATCCGGAGCGCAGCGAGCGGGTCCGCACCTGGTGCTACGAGCACCTGCCCCGCTACCGGGCCGCCCGCCGCTGGCTGGTCGGCGACGCCCGGATGCTCGACACCGGTGGGCTCACCCCGCGCGAGACCGCGCACCGGATCGCCGAACTCGTCCGGGTCGGCGACGCGCGCTGCCCGATCGTCCAGACCCCCGACCCGACCGGCGACACCGTGGCCTCGGCCGTGCTGTTCTTCGACGAGCAGGACCGGGTGCTGCTCGTCGACCCGGTCTACAAGCCCGACTGGGACTTCCCCGGCGGCGTGGTCGAACGCGGCGAGGCCCCCACCGACGCCGCCCTGCGGGAGACCGCCGAGGAACTCGGGCTGCGCCTCGACCCCTCGGTGCTGCGGCTGCTCGCCGTCGACTGGGAGCCGCGCACCGGCCCGCGCCGGGGCGGCCTGCGGCTGATGTACGACGGCGGGCTGCTGGACGACGCGGGCCGGCGGAACCTGCTGCTGCAGCAGGAGGAACTGCGCGGCTGCCGGTTCGTCACGCTCGACGAGTCGGCCGACCTGCTGCCGCCGGGCCGCTACCGGCGGCTGGCCGCCGCGCTGGAGGCCCGGCGCAGCGGGGAGCTGCGGTACCTGGAGGCGGGCTGCCGGGTGGCGCTCGGCCGCCTGGCCAGTACGGCGGACGCCGCGTAGGGCCCGTCTTCGAACTCCCGCAGGTGGGAGTTCGACGACGGGCCCCTAGGGGGCGCTGCGGGCCCGGCCCCCGGTTGGTGGGGTGGGCGGTGCGGGCGTCAGGATGGGGGCATGCCGTTCACGCTGAGCCATCCCGCCGCCGTCCTGCCCCTGTTGCGTGCCGCCGGTCGGCGCGGGCCGTTGGTGGCCTCGGCGCTGGTGGCCGGGTCGATGGCGCCCGACGTGCCGTTCTTCGCCGAGTCGCTGCTGCCCGGGGTGTACCGGCACGGCGGGCTGACCCACGCCTGGTGGGCGGTGCCGACGCTGGACGTGGCGATCGCCGGCGCGCTGGTGGCGGGGTGGCACGGGCTGCTGCGGGCGCCGCTGGTGGGGTTGCTGCCCGAGCGGTGGGCGGGCGGCGCCGAGGCGCTGACGGTCCGCCCGGTCGGGGGCGCGGGTGTCCGGGGCGCGGACGCGGCCTGGTTCCTGGCCTCGGCGGCGGTCGGCGCGTTCACCCACGTCGGCTGGGACGCGTTCACCCACGGCGGTCGGCTGGGGGTGCGGCTGCTGCCCGTACTGGACCGGACGGTGGCCGGCGTCCCGGTCTACGAGGCGTTGCAGTACGGGAGTTCGGCGCTCGCGCTGGCCGCGATGGGCGGCTGGGCGGCGCGCGCGGTGCGGGCCGTCGAACCGGTGCGGCCGGCCGTGCGGCTCGCGCCGCGGACCAGGCGGACGGCCACCGCGGTGCTGGCCGCGGCGACCGCGGCCGGGGTGCTGCACCGGCTCAGCCCGCTGCGGCGCAACCTCGTCCCGGAGGTGTGCTTCGGGGCCGGCGCCGGGCTCGCGGTGGGCGCGGTCGGCTACGCGGCGGTGGTCGCGGCCGCCCGCCGTCGGCGCGGCGGGCGGCCCGGGACCGGTGCGAACTCCCGTCAGACGGTGCGCAGTTCGGCGTAGCGGCGGAGGAACAGCGCCTCGGTGAGGGCCATCCGCTCCAGCTCCTGCGGGTCGACGCTCTCGTTCAGGGCGTGGATCTGGGTGGTCGGCTCCTCGACGCCGATCAGCACGATCTCGGCCTGCGGGTAGAGCGACTGCAGGGTGTTGCAGAGCGGGATCGAGCCGCCCTCGCCGGACGTGACCATCGCGGTGCCGAAGGCCTCGGCCATCGCCTCGCCCATCGCCTCGTAGGCCGGGCCGGAGGTGTCGGCGCGGAACGGCGAGCCGTTGCCCTTGCGCTCGACCGTCAGCCGCGCGCCGAGCGGGACCTGCGCCTCCAGGTGGGCGATCAGGGCGTCCTGGGCGGCGTCCGGGCTGGTGCCCGGCGCGACGCGCATGCTGATCAGGGCCTTGGCGGTGGACTGCACGGAGTTGGTGGCGCCGATCACCGGCGGGCAGTCGATGCCCAGGACGGTGACGGACGGGCGGGCCCACAGGCGGTCGGCGAGGGTGCCGGTGCCGGTCAGGGCGACGCCGTCGAGCACCTTGGCGTCGGCGCGGAACTGCTCCTCCGAGTACTGCACGCCCTCCCAGGTCTGGTCGGCCGCCAGCCCGGCGACCGCGACGTCGCCGTTCTCGTCGTGCAGCGAGGCGAGCACCTTGATCAGCGACTGCAGCGCGTCGGGGGCGGCGCCGCCGAAGGCGCCGGAGTGCAGGTTGCCGGCCAGGGTGGTGATCGAGGCCTCGACCACCGTCATGCCGCGCAGCGAGGCGGTCACGGTCGGCAGGCCGGGGGCGAAGTTGCCGGCGTCGCCGATCACGATGGCGTCGGCGGTCAGCAGCTCGGGGTGGGCCTCGGCGTAGCGCTCCAGGCCGCCGGTGCCCTGCTCCTCCGAGCCCTCCACGATGATCTTCAGGCCGACCGGGTAGCCGTCCCCGTACACCTGGCGCAGCGCCCGCAGGGCGGTCAGGTGCATCAGGATGTTGCCCTTGCAGTCGGCGGCGCCGCGCCCGTACCAGCGGCCGTCGCGCTCGGTCAGTTCGAAGGCCGGGCTGTGCCAGCCGCTCTCGTCGAGCGGGGGCTGGACGTCGTAGTGCGAGTAGAGCAGGACGGTCGGCGCGCCCTCGGGGCCGGGCAGCTCGCCGTAGACGGACTGGGTGCCGTCCGGGGTGTCCAGCAGCCGGATGCCGGTCAGGCCCTCGGCGGCGAAGGCCTCGGCGACCCAGTGCGCGGCCTTCTGGCACTCCTCGACCGGGAACTGCCGCGGGTCGGCGACCGACGGGAAGGCGACCAGCTCGGCGAGGTCGGTGCGGGCACGGTCCATCAGGGACCGGACGGCGTCGGCCAGGGGCTGTGACATCGGGGCTCCGAAGGGGACTGGTCCGCCCTGGGGGTGGTACGGGCGGAGGTGGTCGGTTGGGGTACCGCCGATCATAGGCGGAGCCGTTCGGGGGGCTTCGGGGAGCTTCCCCGTCGGGGGGTGGTGCGGCGTCCGGAGCGCCGGGCGGACGCATAGGATTGGTCGACGTGACTGACTCCGGAAGCCCTGATTCCCGTAGCCCGATCGACAGCCCGCTGGACGGCCCGCTGGAGGGTCCGTCGGACGGCCCGCTCGACGAGGCGCTCGACGAGGCGCCGCAGCCGCCCGACGGCGTCTGGGACGTCGTGGTGGTCGGCGCCGGACCGGCCGGGGCCTCGGCCGCCTACGCCGCCGCCGTGCAGGGCCGCCGGGTGCTGCTGCTCGACAAGGCCGAGCACCCCCGCTACAAGACCTGCGGCGGCGGCATCATCGGCCCCTCCCGGGACAGCCTGCCGCCGAACTTCGAACTGCCGCTGCAGGACCGGGTGTCGGCCGTCACCTTCGCCTACGACGGGCAGTACACCCGGACCCGCCGCTCCAAGCGGATGCTGTTCGGGCTGGTCAACCGGGACGAGTTCGACCTGCGCCTGGTCCAGGCGGCCAAGCAGGCCGGGGCGGTGCTGGTCACCGGAGTGACCGTCACCGGGGTCGAGCAGCGCGGCGGCGAGCACCGGACGGCCGTCGTGACGGCCGCCGAGGGGCGCACCTTCGAGGCCCGCGCGGTGGTCGGCGCGGACGGCAGCGCCAGCCGGATCGCCCGGCACGTGGGCGTCACCTTCGACCAGATCGACCTCGGCCTGGAGGCCGAGATCCCGGTGCCGCCGCAGGTCGCCGCCGACTGGTCGGGCCGGGTCCACCTCGACTGGGGCCCGCTGCCCGGCAGTTACGGCTGGGTGTTCCCGAAGACCGAGACCAGCAGCCTGACCGTGGGCGTCATCTCGGCGCGCGGCGACGGCGAGCGGACCAAGCAGTACCTGGCCGACTACATCCGGCGCCTTGGCCTGTCCGGCTTCACCCCGCGGATCGAGTCCGGGCACCTGACCCGCTGCCGGGCCGAGGACTCGCCGCTCTCCCGCGGCCGGGTCCTGGTGGCCGGCGACGCGGCCGGACTGCTGGAGCCGTGGACCCGCGAGGGCATCTCGTACGCGCTGCGCTCCGGCCGGCTGGCCGGCGAGTGGGCGGTGCGGGTCGCGGAGGCGGGCGACGCGGCCTCGGTGCGCCGCGAGGCGCTGAACTACGCGTTCGCGATCAAGGCCGGGCTGGGCGTGGAGATGCGCGCGGGCAAGCAGCTGCTCGGCGCCTTCGAGCAGCGGCCGTACCTGTTCCACGTGGCGGTCACCTCGGTGCCGGCGGCGTGGCGGGCGTTCGCCCGGACCACCCAGGGGCACACCACGTTCGCGCAGCTGCTGCGGCAGAACCCGGCGGCGCGCAAGCTGATGGCGATGGCCTCGCGCTAGCCGCGCCTTCGCACGGCCGGGCCGGCGCCTCCCCCGCGGGGGAGGCGCCGGCCCGGCCGTGCGAAGGCGCGGCTAGCGCGAGG
>NZ_JBHVUS010000038.1:0-73751 GCF_042884005.1 Kitasatospora sp. NPDC058162 | reverse complement strand
GCGACTCCCCCCCGGCCCCGCCCCACCTGTCGGGGGGCCGCCCCGCGCGCGGCCCCGCCGCCCCGGGCGGGGGCGGCCCCCCCCCCGGGGGGGGCGCCCCCGGCCCGGTTCGCGGTGCGGTGGCGGCTACTTGAGCCCGGTGTCGAGGGCCGACATCAGGGTGCCGGACGGGGTGTCGCCGGACATCTCCCAGATCATGCCGCCGAGCAGGTTCTTGGACTTGAGGTAGGCCGTCTTCCGGGCGATCGACCAGCTGTCGTCGAAGGTCCACCACTGGCCGTTCGCGCCCGTGTAGCCGTACGTGGCAACGGACTCGGGGTCGTGGTAGACGGTCAGGCCGGGCACGCCGGTGATCAGGTTCTGGTACCCGCGGGTGCCGGCCTCCTCGGCGAACTGGCCGGGCGCCGCGCCGTTCGCGGACTGCCAGGCGCCGTTGGCGCCGCCGTCCGCCACGCCCTGCCAGCCGCGCCCGTAGAACGGGAAGCCGATGGTCAGCTTGCGCGGGTTGACCCCGGCGCCGAGGTAGGTCTGGACGGCGGTGTCCACGCTGAAGTGGAAGGTGTACGGGTCGTTCGGGTCCGGGTAGAGGTTGGACGCCTGGCCGGTGCGGTTGGGCTCCCAGGAGTTGTCGCTGCCCGAGCCGTGGAAGTCGTAGCCCTGGACGTTGGCGATGTCGAGCGAGTCGAAGACCTTGGTGAGGTCCCAGCCGGCCGCGACCTTCGCCGGATCGGCCGGGGTGAAGGCGGTGAGCAGCTTGTGCGGGCCGCCCGATGCGTCGAGCTGCTTGCGGAATTCGGCCGCCAGTAGGGTCAGGTTCGCCTTGTCGTTCGCGCTCCAGTGGTTGCCCGGGTGGCCGTCGCCGGAGCCGGGCCACTCCCAGTCGAGGTCGATGCCGTCGAAGATCCCGGCCGCCGTGCCGTCACCGCCGGCGCCGTTGTAGGCGGGCAGGTTGCCCTTGATCCAGGTGTCGACGCAGGACTTGACGAACTTCTGCCGGGACGCGTCGGTGGCGGCGACGTCGGAGAAGTACTTGGAGTAGGTCCAGCCGCCGAGCGAGACGACCACCTTCAGGTTCGGGTACTTGGCCTTGAGCTTCTTCAACTGGTTGAAGTTGCCCCGGAGTTTGCCCCAGCCGTCGTCGGCCACGCCGTCCACCGACTGGTCGGCGCTCATCGGGCGGGCGTAGTCGGCGTCGGCGTCCCCGGCGCCGGTGCCCTGGTCCGGGTCCTCCGGGTCGGCGGTGGTGCCCTTGGTGACGCCCGCGAGGCAGGTCAGGTTGACCGGATCGATGTTCTCGAAGGCGTAGTTGACGATGTCGAGCTTGGCGGCGCTGCCCGAGGTGTCGAGGTTCTTGACGAAGTACTGGCGCCCGTAGATGCCCCACTGGACGAAGTAGCCGACCCGGGCGTACTTGCCGGCGCCGACGATGTCCGCAGTGGTCACCTTGAGCGGGGCGGAGGCGGGCGAAGTGTTGTCGGCGGGGTCGCGGGCCTGCACCGTGAAGGTGTAGGCGGTGGACGGCGAGAGGCCGCCGACGGCCGCGGTCAGGGTGCCGCCGTCGACCGTCGTGACCAGGGTGGCGCCCCGGTAGACGTCGTACGCGGCGACCCGGACGTTGTCGGTGGCGGCGTCCCAGGCGAGCGTCACGTCCGAGGAACCGACCGCCGTGGCACGGAGGTTGGCCGGTGCGGTCGGCGGGACGGTGTCCGTCGAGGGGTCGAAGGTGGCGGCCGTGACGGGCGCGCTGGGCGGGCCGGTGTTGCCGCGGCCGTCCTTGGCCCGGACGGTCAGGGTGTAGGTGGTGGCCGGGGTGAGCCCGGTGACCAGGGCGCCGGCGGTGGGGCTGGAGGCGAGCACGGTGGTGCCGCTGAGCACGTCGTAGGAGGCGACCGGGAAGTCCCCCGCGGTGGCGGCCGGCCAGCTCAGGGCGAGCGTGTGCGCGGTCGACCCGGTGACGGTGGGGGCGCCCGGTGCGGACGGCGGGACGTCCGCGGAGCCGTCGCACTTGTCGCCGTTGATGCGGCAGTTGAGCGGGGTGGAGACCGGGCCGGTGCCGACGAACCAGAAGCTGTACGGCTCGGTGGTGCTGTGGGCGTTGACGGTCGCGTTGTAGTACGCGGCGGTGGCGGTGACGTGCCGGCCGTTGACGGTCGCGGTGCCGTTGCTGCTGTTGCCGATGGTGACGCCGGCCGGGAGGTCGAAGTCCAGGGTCCAGCCGGTGACGGCGGTGGCGTTGTCGTTGTGGACGATGTACGTGCCCTGCCACCAGGAGCCGTTGTCGGCGGTGGTGAAGGTGGCGGTGAGCTTGCCGGCGGCGCTCGCGGGGGCGGCGAGCGCGGTCAGGGCGGCGAGCGGGAGGAGCAGGACGGACAGCAGCGCGAGCAGTCTGCCGCGCAGGCGTGGGCGTCCCGCCCGGGATCGAGCGGACATGGTTCTCCCTGTGGCTGTGGGGGTTGGACAGGGTGACGTAGAACCGGGGGTGATCCGTGGGCGATCGGTGCCCGCGCCGTGGGGAGGCGGGGCATGGGCACTGTAGGAGGACTGGACCAATGCGTCAACAGGTCTGTACCACTGGGGAGTTGGCGGAACGGCCGGGATGCTCACCTGCCGCCCGACAGCTCGTCGCCGAGCGCGCTGCGCCGGTAGAGCACCGAGCGGCCGTGCCGGGCCCGGGTGACCAGCCCGGTGGCCGCCAGGACGGACAGGTGCTGGCTGACCGCGCCCGGTGTGACGCCCAGCCGGTAGGCGAGCTCGGTGGTGGAGGCCGGCTCGGCGAGCAGCGAGAGCAGTCGGGCCTTCGGTGCGCCGACCAGCGCCTCCAGGGCGGCCGACGCCGCCGGGCTCGCGCCGCCCGTGCCCGCCTGCCCGCGCGCCGGGTAGGAGATCTGCGGCGCGCGGTCCTTGCCGATCATGGTGATCGCCCCGCGCACGAAGCAGGTCGGGCTGAGGACGAGCCCGCGCCCGTCCACGGCGGTCTCCACCTCCCCGTCCCCCCACGACCGGTCGATCGACAGCACACCGTCCGCCCAGTGCAGCCGGTGGTCCAGGTCCGCGAACAGTGCCGCCGCACCCTGCTGGGCGAGCACTCGCGCCCGGTACACCAGGTCGGCCTCCAGCACCGAGCGGGCCTGTGGCCACCAGGAGGGTGCCAGGCAGGCCTCCCAGTACTCCTCCAGGGCGTCGGTGATCCGGGCCAACAGCCGCTCCGGATCCGCCAGTCCGGAGGCGAGCAGGGCCGGCAGCGACGGCTCGTCCGGCAGGAAGGTCTGCTCCAGTTCGCCCCGCAGCAGCTCCGGTGGCAGGGCCCGGACGACGGCGAGCTCGGTGTGGAAGTCGGCCGCGGGTGCGGTCGGCCGGGGCGTGAGGAAGTCCGGTACGAAGCGGTTCCTGGCGACCAGGGAGAGCAGCAGCCGCTGGGATTCCAGCCGCTCGAAGGCGGGCCGGAGCTGCTCGAAGGCCCGGGTCTGGAGCGGGTAGACGCCCGGGTGGGTCCACATCCGCAGGCTGAGCACGGCCTCGTGGATCGGCGAGACGGCGAACCAGGTGGTGGCGAGGTCGGTCAGGCGGAGCGTGAAGCGGTACACGGCATCGTTCTCCTGCTGGGATTTAGCCAGAGCCTAAAGGAGTATCCGGCGCGGCCCGGTCGGGGGTGCAATCGACGGCATGACCACCACACCGGCGGAGTCCTCCGCACCTTCCTCCGCCGTGCCCGCGTCCGAGCGGGCCGGCCGCCTGCCGGACGTCCTCCGGCGCCGCCTGCACCCCGATCCGACGGTCCGTCGGCTGGCCGGGATCACCCTGGTCAACACGGTGGGCAACGGCCTCTCGCTGTCCGTCGCGGTGCTGTTCTTCACCCGGGTGCTCGGGCTGAGCGCCGCCCAGCTGGGGTTCGGGATGACGGCCGCCGGCCTGTGCGGGGTCGCGGCCAGCGTGCCGGCCGGCCGGGCCGCCGACCGCTGGGGCGCCCGGCGAGTGCTGGTGGTGCTGGTCACGGTCGAGGCGGTGGGCTCCGCCGGGTACGCGCTGGTGCACAGCTACCCGGCGTTCGTCCTCCTGGCCTGCGCCGTCTCCGCCGTCGACCGGGGCGCGTCCGCCGTGCGGAACGCGCTCTACGCCCAGGTGCTGCCCGCCGACCGCCGGGTGGCCGGCCGGGCGCACCTGCGGGTGGTGACCAACATCGGCATCTGCCTGGGGACGGGGCTCGGCGCGATCGCGCTCCAGCTCGACACCCGGCCGGTCTACCTGGCCGCGATCCTGGCCAACTCCGTCTCGTACGTGGCCGTCGCGCTGCTGATGCACCGGCTGCCGGTGGCGCCGGGTACGGAGCCGGGCGCGCCCCCGGCCGGGCCCTCCGGCGCGCCCTCCGCCGTCCCCTCGGCGGGGTCCGGCACGGCGAACCCCGCGGACCCCGGCGGCAAGGGCGTCAGGCAGGGCCGGCGGGGCAACCCGGCGCTGCGCGACGGCCCGTTCCTGGCCGTGACGGCGCTGTGCTCCGTCCTCGGCCTGCAGTTCGCCGTCCTGGAGGTGGGCGTCCCGCTGTGGATCGTCCAGCAGACCGACGCACCGCGGATCACCGTCGCCGGTGCCTACATCGTCAACACCCTGATGGTGATCGCCCTCCAGGTACGGGCCACCCGGGGCACCGAGGAGCGGACGGCCGCCGCCCGGGCCTGTCGGCGCGCCGGGCTGGTGCTGGCCGCCTCGTGTCTGGTCATCGCCCTCGCGCACGGACTGCCCGGGATCCTCGCCGCCGCCGTGGCGCTCGTCGGGGTCGGGCTGCAGTCGCTCGCCGAGGTGATGGGCCAGGCGGGCGGCTGGGCGCTGAGCTACGACCTCGCGGGCGAACACGAACACGGCGCCTACCAGGGGGTGTTCAACGCGGGCTCGGCGGCCGCGTCGATGGCGGGCCCGGCGGTGGTCAGCACGGCGGTGATCGGCTTCGGCGTGTTCGGGTGGGCCGTGCTGGGCGCGGTGCTGGTGGCGGCGGGCCTGGCGATGGGGCCCGCCGTCCGGTGGGCCGGACGGCGGGACGGGCGGCTCCGGGTGGCGTGAGGCGTCGCTGCTCCGCTACTGCGTTGCTGCGTTACTCCGCTACTGCGTTGCTCCGCTGCTCCCGGACGATCGCCATCGCCTCGATCTCGATCAGCACGTCGGGCCGGAACAGGGCCGCGACCTGCATCGCGGAGGCGGCCGGGAGCGGCAGGTCGCCCAGGTACTCGTTGCGGGCCTCCCGGATCGCCGCGAGGTGGGCGATGTCGGTCATGAAGAAGGTGAACTTGA
The DNA here is from genome assembly GCF_042884005.1 of Kitasatospora sp. NPDC058162. NCBI lineage: Bacteria > Bacillati > Actinomycetota > Actinomycetes > Kitasatosporales > Streptomycetaceae > Kitasatospora > Kitasatospora sp. NPDC058162. Next base: position 68,471 of record NZ_JBHVUS010000038.1, on the reverse strand, counting down.
CGACGTCCGAGAAGTCGGCGCCGGCGGCGGCCAGGCAGCGGCGCAGGTTCTCGAAGACCTGCCGCGCCTGGGCCTTCGGGTCGCCCGCGCCGACCAGGTTCCGCTGCTCGTCGAAGGCGACCTGCCCGGAGACCTGGACCAGCCGGCCGGTGCCGGTGACGACGTGGGTGTAGCCCGTCCCGGGGGCGACGCCGGGCGGCTCGGTGATGTGGGTGAGGTGCGTGGTGGTCATGGTGCCCGATCGTGCGCCACCGTGCGCCGGGACCGCAAGCGGTGGCCCCCGCCGCCCCGCCCCGCCAACCCGGCCTTCAGCGCACCACTTCGGGCAGTTCGCGCAGGAACGGCCGGTCGGCTGTGGGCAGTTGGGCGGCGGGGCCGGAGGAGCGCAGCACCACGTCCAGGACGTCGTCCGGCTCGGCGGCGTAACCGCCGCTGGCCCAGGCCGCGTTGGCCTCGACCACCGCCCAGCCGCCGTCCGTCCGTCCGACGTCCACCACCACCGCGCTCGGCAGCGGGGCCCGCTCGGCCGAGGCGGCCAGCACGTCGCGGGCGAAGGCGAGCACCTCGGCGCCGTCCGGGCCGAGCGGTGCGACGGAGAGGTCGCCGTCCACCGCGTAGCGCGAGCCCGTCCGCACCGCGCCGTCCAGGACGAACAGCCGGTACTCCGCGCGGAACCGCACCACCTCGCTCACCAGCACCGGGGTGTCGCCGTCCAGCAGCTCGGGCCCGGGCAGCGCGCCGCCGTCGGGGTAGACCCGGGCGGCGAACAGCTTGTCCGCGGGCGGCTTCACGAAGGCCGGGCCGCGCAGCGTACGGGCCTCGGCGAGGGTGGTCGCGGACACCCGCCGGCCGGTCAGCGCGAGCGGCAGCCGGGCCAACCAGTCCTCGGCCGGCTCCAGCAGGGCGAGGCCGAGCTCCCGGCCGACCGCGTCGGCGAACAGCGGCCCGCCGTACACGTGCACCGCGGCGCCGAGCAGCTCGCCCGGGGCCTGCCAGGAGGCGGCGGTGTGCGCGCGCAGGCCGCGCAGCCCGGCGGCGGTGCGCAGCTGGAGGCCGGTCTCGTTGATGCGCGGGGCGAGCAGCAGGACCGCGGGGTCGGTGGTCATGGCGCCCATGCTGCCGGGTCGGCGAGCACCGTCACCAGCGGTTTTCGGCCCGGCCGACGGACGGTGGGGGCCGGTGGACGGAGGTCGGCTCTGGCCGAGGGGCGGGTGGGCGTGCCAGAGTCGTGCGGGCGCGCTCCGGGCACCCCGGACCGCGCCCGCAGTCCGACCCACCCTCAGCCGGAAGGCAGGCCCACGCCGATGACCAGCGCAGAGCCCCTCGTCCGCGTCACCACCGCGGACGCCGTCACCACGCTCACCCTCGACTCGCCGCACAACCGCAACGCGCTCTCCTCGCGCCTGATGTCCGAGCTGCACGCCGGACTGGCGGTGGCCGCGGCGGACCGGGACGTCCGCGCGGTGGTGCTCACCCACACCGGCAAGGTGTTCTGCGCGGGCGCGGACCTCTCCGAGGCGACCGGCGCGGACCCGACGGTGGGCCCGCGCGGCCTGGTCGAGCTGCAGAAGGCGATCGTGGACTGCACCAAGCCGGTGATCGCGGTGGTCGACGGGCACGCCCGGGCCGGCGGCCTGGGCCTGATCGGTGCGGCGGACCTCGCCGTCGCCGGACCGGCCGCGACCTTCGCCTTCACCGAGGTCCGGCTCGGCCTGGCGCCGGCCGTCATCTCGCTGCCGCTGCGCCCCAAGCTGGAGCCGCGCGCCGCCGCCCGCTACTACCTCACCGGCGAGGTCTTCGACGCGGCCGAGGCGGCCCGGATCGGTCTGATCACCCGGGCGGCCGAGTCCAGCGAGGACACCGGGGTGGTGCTGAAGGGCCTGCTGGACGCGCTGCGCCAGGGCTCGCCGCAGGGGCTGGCGGAGTCGAAGCGGCTGGCCAACGCCGAGGTGGCGCGGTCCTTCCAGCGGGACGCGGACGAGCTGGTGCAGCTGTCGGCGCGGCTGTTCGGGTCGGTGGAGGCGCAGGAGGGGATGCGGTCGTTCCTGGAGAAGCGGCCGGCTGCCTGGGTGCGCTGAACCGCCCGGCCGGCCCGCCCACCTCATGGGCGGGCCGGCCGGCCGCGGTCAGAGTGCCGCGGTCAGAGTGCCGCGGTGGTCCGCCAGTGGTCGAACAGGTCCAGGTCGCCGCTGAGCTCGACCTGCCCGGCCCGTTCGACGGTCAGCCGGTTCCAGAGCAGTGGGTAGAGCTCGGCCGCCGGGCCGGTGACGGTCAGGTCGGCGGGCTCGGGGCGCTCCTCCGTGGTGACGGTGAGCGGCTCCTGGGAGAGCGTCAGGTGCCAGGAGTCCGGGCCGTCGGTCGGCCGGATCCGGATGGTGCGCGGCTGGTCGCTGTGCACCTTCGGCCGGCCGTGGAGCATGAATCCGCGCAGCAGCTCGTCGATGCCGTCCAGGGCGAGCGCGCCGTCCACGGTCGGGCCGGGCGAACCGGCCGCCGCGTCGGCGTCGAAGCGGTGGACGGCGGTCTCGTGCGCCTGGCGCCGGGCCCAGAAGGCCAGCGGGCTCGGTGCGGGCAGGAAGCTCCAGCACTCGACGTCGGCCGGGGCCTCGGACAGGACCGTCACCAGCGCGGCGTGGCCCTCACGGAACCAGTCGAGCAGCGCGGCGTCGGACGGGTCCGGGCCGATGACGGCCTGTCGGGCCGCGTCCTCCGGCGGTGCGGTCAGGCCCTTCGCCGGGAAGGCGGCGGCCCAGCGGTGGACCTGGCCGATGTGGCGCAGCAGGTCGCCCAACTGCCAGTCCGGGCAGGTCGGGACGGGGGCGGTGAGGTCGGCGCGGGCGGCGGCGTCGGCCAGCAGGGTGCCCTCGTGGCGCACTGCTTCGATGTGCTCGATGATCTTCATGGGACGGAGTCTTCCACTGTCGTCCGATATCGGTGGCGGAATTCGGACGGCCGCGGGGGCCGGTGCGGCCGGGGCGTGGCCGGGGCGCGGAAAGGCCTCGGTGGGGACTCGGTGGGGACGGCCCGGGGTGGTGCGGACGGGGGCGGTGGGGCGGGTGTGATGTCGGCCTCCCGGCCGACGGGCGGACGCTACGGGCCGGTAACGTGAGCGCATGCCGATAACCCGTTCCCTCCTCTCCGCCGTCCGGGCCGGTGGCCGCCGGGCCGCCGGACGCCTCGTCCACCGGGGCTGGCGCTGGATGCAGCGGACCGGCGCGGTCAGCAACCGGAACCCGGGCCCGTACCGGTTCGGCGAGCTGGGCGACGGCACCACCCTCGCGTTCCCGCTCGGGGCGGTGTTCAACGAGCGGTGGATCACCATCGGGCCGTTCTCGATCATCGGTGAGCGGGTCACCATCAGCGCGGGCTTCCTGCCCGGCCTCGACCTCGGGCCGGAGCCGATCGTGCGGATCGGCGGCGGCTGCGTGATCGGCCGGGACAGCCACATCGTCGGCCACCAGTCGATCGTGATCGGCGACGACGTCTGGACCGGCCCCGGGGTGTACGTCAGCGACCAGGCCCACGAGTACCGGGACACCGAGCTGCCGATCGGCAAGCAGTGGCCGCGCAACGAGCCGGTGGAGATCGGCGCGGGCAGCTGGATCGGCACCGGCGCGGTGATCATGCCGGGGGCGCGGATCGGCCGCAACGTGGTGGTCGCGGCGGGCGCGGTGGTGCGCGGCGAGGTGCCCGACCACAGCGTGGTCGCCGGGGCCCCGGCCAAGGTGGTCCGGCGGTGGACCGAGGAGGAGGGCTGGCAGCCGCCGCTGCGCCACGAACCGCCCAGCCCGGTGCCGGACGGGGTGACGGCGGAGCAGCTGCGGGCCCTGGTCGGGTGGGACCTGCGGCTGCCGGGGGAGCGGGACTGACGGCCGTTCCGTGAACTCCTGGGTGATCGCCCACAGCAACCTGAACTGCTGAGCGCCACCCGGCACCGACGCCCGCGCCACCGAGTCTTCGGTGGCGCGGGCGTCCGCCTCACAACCGGCGTGCGGGGTCCGGCTGTTCGGCGGTCCGCGCGGCGATGGCGGCGGTGATCCGCAGGACGTCGGCCGGGCGCGCCGGGTCCAGACCGGTCAGGACGGCGATTCGGCGCAGCCGGTAGTCGACGGTGTTCGGGTGCAGGTGCAGGGCGCTCGCGGTGTGCCGGCGGTTGAGGCCGCCGGCCAGGTGGGTGCGCAGGGTGGTGAGCAACTCCCCGCCGTCGGTGAGCGGTTCGAGCAGCGCGGCGAGCCGGGCGCGGGCCTGGCTGGGCCGGGTGAGCTGGTACTCCAGCAGCACGTCGTCCAGCCGGTGCAGCCCGGGCGGGCGGCCGAACGCCCGGGCGACGTCCAGGACTTCGTAGGCGAGGGCGGCGGCGTCCGGCACCTCCGCCGGCACCGCGGCGGCCGCCCCGGCCAGGACGGGCACGCCCGCGGCGCGGGCGGCGGCGGCGAGGGTGGCGGCGAGCAGCGGCCAGGCCGTCTCATCACCGTCGCGGTCGGTGCGGTCGGTGCGGTCGGTCGACTCGCCGGCCCGGTCCGGCGGGGTCGGCAGCGGGACGAGCAGCAGGCCGCCCGAGGGGGTGAGCGCGGAGAGCGCCGACCGCCGTGTTCTGTGGTCGAGTTCGGCGCCGAAGCGGCGCAGTTTGCGGCGGGCGGCGACGGCCGGGTCGATGCCGGGGGAGTGTTCGTCCGGGTGGTCGGCGAGGGACAGGCACAGCACGGCGTAGCCGGGCGGCAGTTCGGTGCCGGCCCGGGCGGCGGCCTCCTCGGCGGGGGTGCCGGCGAGCAGCGCGGTGAGCAGGGACTGCCGGGCGGTGGAGCTCCGGTCGCCGGCCGAGCGCTGCCCGTCCAGGTAGCCGGCGCCGGCGGCGGTGGTGGCCCGGCGGAGCTGGTCGAGCAGCAGGCGGTTGAGTACCAGCAGGTCGGCGGCGTCCCCGGCGTGGGCGTCCCGGGTGACGAACTCCCAGCAGACCTCCAGCCCGAGGTGGTGGGCGAGCAGGACGGCGTCCAGCGGCAGGCCCTCCTCGGCGCGGCGCGCGGCGGCCTCCCGTACGGCGGTGAACTCCTCGGCGGGGGCGGGGAGTCCGGTGCGGACGGCGTGCGCGAGGCCGCGGATGCGGCGCTCGGTGTCCCGGGTGAGCTCGCCGGTGAGCTGCTCGCGCGGGAGGCGGTGGTAGACCGGCACCCGCTCCAGCAGGGCGGCGACCACGGTGGCGGCCAACTCGCGGACGCCGCTGAGGAGTCGCTGGTCGGCCGGGAGGCCGCCGATCACCGGGACGTGCCACGGCGAGGGGTGCCCGGCGGTCTCCGCGGGGGTGTCGGCGGCCCGGTGCGCGAGCGCGTCGGCGGGCAGCTGCGCGGGGGTGTCGGCGGGGCGGCCGGTGGGGCTGCAGTGGGGTGCGTTGTGACCGGTCACAGGGAAACACCGTCCAGGTCTGGGGGACGCCCAAGGGCCGGGCCGGAGGGGCGACCGCATCATTGAGCCACTCGAGTTACCTGTTGGTAACAAACTTCGGCCGTGGAGGCAACAGTTGAGAACCCCACTTCTCCGCTTCTCCGCAAGTCCCGTGCGCCGTCGGCTCGGCGGAGCCCTCGGCGCGACCGTCCTGGCGGGCGCGCTGCTGGTCGGCGCCGCCGCGGCCCCCGCCGCGGCGGGCCCGGTCGTCGCCACCCGGGCCGTCGCCGCGGCCGCACTCCCGCCCGACGGCGACTCGGTGGCCTCGCCGCCCGGCGCCAACGACTGGAGCTGCCGGCCGTCCGCCGCGCACCCCGACCCGGTGGTGCTGGTACACGGCACCTTCGCCAACCGCTACGAGAACTGGCTGGCGCTCTCCCCGCTGCTCAAGGGCCTCGGGTACTGCGTCTTCGCGCTCGACTACGGCACCGTCCCGGGCGTCACCTCCACCGGCAGCGGTCTGCTGCTGCCGATCGGCGGCCTCGGGCCGGTGCCCGCCTCGGCGGCCCAACTCGCCCACTTCGTCGACCTGGTGAGGTCCGCGACCGGGGCGGCGAAGGTCGACATCGTCGGGCACTCGCAGGGCGGCATGCTGCCGAACTACTACCTGAAGTTCCTCGGCGGGGCCTCGAAGGTGGACAAGCTGATCGGCCTGGCGCCGTCCAACCACGGCACGACCCTCGACGGGATCACCAAGCTGGCGCCGTACTTCCCCGGGGCGGCCGACCTGATCTACACCGTCTGCCAGGCCTGCCGCGACCAGGCGGTGGGCTCCGACTTCAACGCCGCCATGGCCGCCCGGCCGGACACCGTGCCGGGCGTGCACTACACGGTGATCTCCACCGTGTACGACGAGGTCGTCACCCCGTGGCGGACCCAGTTCCTGACCGGGCCGGCCGTCGACAACGAGGTGCTGCAGGACCACTGCCCGGTCACGCTCGCCGAGCACGTCGCCATCGCGTTCTCGCCGACGGCGCTGCACCTGGTGACCGACGCCCTGGACCCGGCGCACGCCACGCCGGTGTTCTGCGGCTGACGTCACCGGTGCCGCGGCCGCCCGTGCCCCCGTCGGAACCGGGGGCACGGGCGGAGCGTCGCTCAGCGGGCGGCGGTAGGGGCAGCGGTAGGGGCGGCGGTACGGAAGGTGATCGCGGCGGTGACGCCCTCGGGCCGCAGCTCGTGGGCGCCCGGCGTGTCGAGCAACGCGGCGTCGTAGCGGGCCAGTTCGGTGTCGCCGTCGACGGTGGCCGACCCGGCCAGGCAGACCAGCAGGACGGTCGCGGCCGACGGGACCGGGACGGTGCCGGGCCCGGTCAGGAGCTCCACGACGGCCCCGACCCGGCCGCGGCGGGTCATCACGTTGAAGTCCACCACCGGACCGCCGAGCAGCCGGCAGTCCGTCCCGGCGTCGCCGGAGAAGGCGAAGGGGCGGAACGGGGCGTCGACCGGCTGCTCGACGCCGTCCACGGTGAGCGCCATGCCCGCGCCCTCGACCAGGGTGATCACCCGGTCGATCCCGGGGAACGGCGAGAACGGGCCGGCCGAGGCGACGTCGGCGAGGCTCACCCGCCAGTCGAAGTCGTTCAGCCCGGCCCCGGCGGGGAACCCGGCGACCTCCCTGGTCACCCCGCCCCCGTTGAGCCACGGGGTGGCCGGGCGCTCGCTCGCCCGCAGTACCTGGATGCCTCCGGTGGTGGTCATGGGGCCGCATCCTGCCACTTCGGGGCGCCGCCGTCACCGGCCCGCAGGCCCGCGGGTCGGAGCGGGGGTGGATGACAGATAACAGCAAACAGATAACAGATGATGAAAGTTGTCATCTGTTATCTGTCGCCTGTCATCCGTCATGCCCGTCACCGCCGTCCGACCGTCAGCGGCAGCAGGGCCGCCGCGGTGGCCGCGACCGCGACGGTGGTCAGCGACAGCGGCAGCCCGACCGCGTCGGCGAGGAACCCGATCACCACCGGCCCGATCAGCATCCCGCCGTACCCGAGCGTCGAGGCGAGCGCGACGCCCTGCGGCCCGCCCGCCGCACCGGCGCGCGCGATGGCGAGCGGGAACAGGTTCGCCAGCCCGAGGCCGGCCAGGACGAACCCGCCGATGGCCGCCGGCACCGACGGGGCCAGCGCGGCGAGCAGCATGCCGGCCGCCGCGGTGAGTCCGCCGAGCAGCATCAGCCGGTTCTGGCCCAGCCGGATGGACAGCCAGGTGCCGCCCACCCGTCCGCTGGTCATGGCGAAGGCGTAGGCGGCGTACCCGGCGGCGGCCGTCCCCGCGCTCGCGTGGACGTCGTCGGTGAGGTGGAGGGTGGTCCAGTCGGCGATCGCGCCCTCGCCGTACGCCGTGCACAGCGCGGTGAGGCCGAGCAGCAGGACCAGCAGTCGGACGGGCGCCCCGGTCGGCGCGGCGGCGGTCGGGCCGGTGGCGGTCGGAGCAGCGGCGGTCGGAGCAGCGGTGGTCGAGTCGGTGGTGGTCGGGTCCCCGGCGGTCGGGCCGCCGGAGCGCTCCGGCGCGACCATCGGTGCCGCCGGGCTGCGCAGCAGGACGACGCCCGCGCCGACGGTGACGGCGAGCCCCAGCAGTCCGCCGAGCGCGAGCGCCCACGCGGTGGTGAGCCGGTCGGCGAGCAGCCCGCCGAAGCCCGCGCCGAGCAGCCCGCCCAGGCTGTACCCGGCGTGGAAGCTGGGCATGACGGGCCGGCGCAGCTGGGCGACCAGGTCGACGGCGGCGCTGTTCATGGCGACGTTGGCGCCGCCGTACCCGGCGCCGAACAGCAGCAGCACGCCGCCGAGGGAGAGCACCGAGTGGGCGTGCGCGGGCAGCGGGACGGCGAGGCTGAGCAGGGCGAGCGAGCCGACGGTGACCGGTCGCGAGCCGTAGCGCAGGCAGAGCCGGCCGACCAGCGGCATGGTCAGGACGGCGCCGGCGGACAGGCAGAGCAGCGCCAGGCCGAGGGCGCTGTGGGTGGCGCTGACCTGGCTGCGGACGTCCGGGATGCGGACGACCCAGGCGGCGAACAGGAAGCCGTCGACGGCGAAGAAGGCGGTGAGCGCGAGCCGTGCGGGGCCCCAGGGTCTGTCCGCGACCGGGGGTGTGCTGCGAGACTGGTGGGAGGACGGGTCGGCGTGGCGGTGGGAACGGATTTTGTTTCGAAGCGGCACAAAGTCACAATAGGGGCGTGCAGCTCTCACCATCAAGCCCGCGGCCCCGCTCCGGGGCCGACTCCGACGCGCAGCGTGATGCCCACCGCCGCGCGGCCCCCGACCGCGGTCGGACGCTGCTCGGCCCCGCGCTCTCGCTCATCCACACCGGTCAGACGCCCACCCGGTCCGCGCTCACCCGCGCGCTGGACGTCACCCGGGCCACCGCCGGCGCGGTCACGGCCGAACTGGAGGCGCTCGGTCTGATCACCGTCGACTCCCGCCCGGCCGGCGGCGGCCGCGGCCGCCCCTCGCACCGGCTGGCGATCGACCCGCGCGGCCCGGTCGTGGTCGCCGGCCAGATCCACGCCGACGGGCTGAGCGTCACCCTGGCCGGCCTCGGCGGACTGCTCGACCCGCCCGTCCACCTGCCGCTGCCCGCTGCCACCGACCCGGTCCGGATGCTGCGCGCCGTCGCCCAGGCCGGTGCCGAGCTGGCCCGCGCGACCGATCGCCGCTGCCTGGCGGCCGCGCTCGCGCTGCCCAACCCGGTCACCGAGCCGGACGGCACCGCGCTCGCCGCGCTGCACTTCGCCTGGCCCAGCGGCACCCCGGTCGCCGACCTGTACGACGTCGAGGTCGGCCGCGCCGACCACGGCCCGAAGGCCGTGCACCCGCTGCCCACCGCCATCGCCAACGATGCCAACCTCGCCGCCCTCGCCGAGTACCGGCACGGCGCCGGGCGCGGTGCCCGGCACCTGCTCTTCGTCACCTCCGGCCACCGCGGCGTCGGCGGCGCGCTGGTGATCGACGGGCACCTGCACACCGGCAGCGCCGGGCTCGCCCTGGAGGTCGGCCACCTCACCGTCGACCCGCAGGGCCGCCCCTGCGCCTGCGGCAACCGGGGCTGCCTCAACGCCGAGACCGACCCCGACGCGCTGTTCGCCGCCGCCGGCCGCACCCCGGAGCCGGGTCGCCCGCTGCTCGACCAGGCGCGTGAGCTGTGCTGGGCGGCCGCGACCGACGAGCGGGCGCGGGCCGCGGTGGAGCACGTGATCGACCGGCTCGGGCTCGGACTGGCCGGGGTCGCCAACATCCTCAACCCGGACCGGGTGGTGCTCAGCGGCCTCCACCTCGACCTCCTGGAGGCCGCCCCCGACCGGCTGCGCGCGGTGGTCGCCGACCGCAGCCTGTGGGGGCGCAGCGGTCGGGTGCCGATCGTCGGCGCCGAGCTGGCGCACGGCGCGCTCGCGGGCGCGGCCGAACTCGGTTGGGGGCCGTACCTGGCGGACCCGCAGTCGGTGCCGGTGTAGCGCCGGATCCGGTCCTGCCGGAGGGGCAATAAGCGGAAGCTGGATCTCCGAAAACGGTCACTTATCGTGACCCTCGTACACTCGTAGTGAGCAGCGGGGGGGCCGCAACGAGGGAGTAGTGACCATGAGCACCCAGTCCGGTGGGACTGCCGGCACCGAGTCGACCGCAGGCACCGCGCCCGCCGTCGGCATCGAGCCGACCGTCGACGTCGACCGCTCCGACGCGCAGTACCGCGCCTGGCTGAAGGAAGCGGTCCGCAAGGTCCACGCCGACGCCAACCGCTCCGCCGACACCCACCTGCTGCGCTTCCCGCTGCCCGCCGAGTGGGGGATCGACCTCTACCTCAAGGACGAGTCCACCCACCCGACCGGCTCGCTCAAGCACCGCCTGGCCCGCTCGCTCTTCCTCTACGGGCTCTGCAACGGCTGGATCCGCCCCGGCAAGCCGGTGATCGAGGCCTCCAGCGGCTCCACCGCCGTCTCCGAGGCGTACTTCGCCCAGCTCATCGGGGTGCCGTTCATCGCCGTCATGGCCAAGAGCACCAGCCAGGCCAAGATCGACCTGATCCAGTTCCACGGCGGCGAGTGCCACCTGGTCGAGCGCTCGGACGAGGTGTACGAGGCCTCCGCGCGGCTCGCCGAGGAGACCGGCGGGCACTACATGGACCAGTTCACCTACGCCGAGCGGGCCACCGACTGGCGCGGCAACAACAACATCGCCGAGTCGGTCTTCGCCCAGCTGCGCCTGGAGCCGCACCCCGAACCGGCCTGGATCGTCGCCACCGCCGGGACGGGCGGCACCTCGGCGACCATCGCCCGGTTCGTGCACTACATGCAGTACGACACCCGGATCTGCGTCGCGGACCCGGAGAACTCCTGCTTCTTCGAGGGCTGGGTGAACCACGACCCGGAGGCCGTCTGCGGGAGCGGCTCCCGGATCGAGGGCATCGGACGGCCCCGGATGGAGCCGAGCTTCGTGCCGGGGGCGGTCGACCGGATGATGAAGGTGCCGGACGCCGCCTCGATCGCCGCGGTGCGGGTGCTGGAGCAGGTGCTCGGCAAGAAGGCCGGGGCCTCCACCGGGACGGGGCTGTGGAGCGCGCTGCGGATCGTCGCCGAGATGCGGGCGGCCGGCCGTACCGGCAGCGTGGTCAGCCTGATCTGCGACCCGGGGGACCGCTACCTGGACAAGTACTACTCGGACGACTGGCTGGCCGGCGAGCGGATCGACATCGCGCCGTACCGCTCCGCGATGGAGTCCTTCCTGGCGGGCGGCGCCTGGACGGGCTGACGCCCCGAGGGGGGCGGGGTGCCGGTCGACACGTGCGGCTCGTCACCCGCCCCGCCCCCGCCGGATCACCGCCTGATCACCGCCCGGCCGCCCGCGAGGTCGATCCCGGTGCGCTTCGGCGCACCGTCGTGCTCGTCGTCCCGCAGCACCAGCTCGACCCGCCGCTGCTCCAACTGCACCCGCTTGCTCGGATAGAGCAGCGCGTGCAGCTCCTCCGTCGCGGTCGCGCCGGCGCCGCGCCCGCCCGCCGCGGAGTGCCGGGTGCGCAGCCGCCGCACCACCGCGCCGAGGAAGAACAGCACCACCAGCCCGGCCGGTAACAGCAGTCCGCCCGCGGCACCCGTCAGTAGCATTCCCATGCCCCGCCCAACGCCCCGCCACCGCCGGGGAGTTCCCGACCGTGACGGCCACGGCCACGGCCACGGGCCACCGTTACGGCAGCGGCGCGGTCGGCAGGTCGGCCGGGACGAGCAGCTGCAGCTCCTCCGTGGACGGGTCGGCCAGGGCCGCCACCCGTACCGCGTGGCGCTCGACCATGGTCTCGAACACCTGCCGCGCGGTGCGCCCGTTGCCGAAGTTGGGGCCGCGTTCCAGCCGGGCGAAGTGGTCCAGCAGCGCGCCCTCGGCCGCCTCGGCGAGCGCGTACTCGTGCTCCGCGCACTGCGCCCGGGCGATCTCCAGCAGCTCGTCCGCCGAGTAGTCGGGGAAGGTGACGGTCCGTGAGAAACGGGACGAGACACCGGGGTTGGCGGAGAGGAAGCGCTCCATCTCGGCGGTGTAGCCGGCCACGATGACGACCACCTCGTCCCGGTGGTCCTCCATCAGCTTGACCAGGGTGTCGATCGCCTCGCGCCCGAAGTCCCGGGCACCGTCCTCGGGGGCGAGCGCGTACGCCTCGTCGATGAACAGCACCCCGCCGCGCGCCCGGTCGAAGGCGGCGGCGGTGCGGATCGCGGTGGAGCCGATGTGCTCGCCGACCAGGTCGACCCGGGCGACCTCGACCAGGTGTCCGCGCTGGAGCACCCCGAGCGAGGCGAGGATCTCGCCGTACAGCCGGGCGACGGTGGTCTTGCCGGTGCCGGGGGCGCCGGTGAAGACCAGGTGCCGGCGCAGCGAGGGGGCCTTGAGGCCGGCCTGGCGGCGGCGTCGGCCGACCGAGATCAGGTCGATCAGGGTGCGCACCTCCTGCTTCACCGTGGCCAGGCCGACCAGCGAGTCCAGTTCGGCGAGCGCCTCGTCGGCCGGCCGGCAGTCCGGGATCGGGGCGATCGCGGCCGTCGCCGCGGCTGCGGGGGGCGCCGCCGACACCATCGAGGGGGCGGTCAACACCGGTGTGGTGGAAGGTAGTTGGGATGACCTCGGGGTCGGCAGCTCGGGCCGCCCGGAGGCCGGCGGGCCGGTCGGGGCGAGCGGTGCCACGTCGTCCGAGGTGCACCCCTCCGCGATCGGTCCGGGCTCGGAGAACTCGAACCCGGCCCGTTCGTTCTGCTCCGCCCGGCACCGGATGAGCTGGGTGCGGCACCCGTCGATGATGTGGAAGCCGAAGCCCTTGCCGTGCGAGACCCGGCAGTCCTCGAAGGTGCCGCGGCCCTGGGCCGAGACGTACACCCCGGCGTCCGTGCTCGCCCGTACGGTGCACTCGCGCAGCACCGGGTCGGCGCCCTTGGTGACGATCACCCCGGTGGCGACGTCGGCGATCTCGCAGTCGGTGAGCAGCCCGCCGCTGCCGTGGTCGCGGAACCAGAGCCCGGTCCCGGCCTCCTGCACCCGGCAGGAGGCGAGCTCGACGGTGGCCCCGCCGCTGACCGAGACCGCGGAGCTGCGGATCCGGCTGAACGAGCACCCCCGGGCGACGGCGGCGGAGTCCCGGTCGAGGACGAACAGCGCGTCCGGCAGGTCGTACAGCGAGCAGTCGGTAAGGGTGAGCCGGGCGCCGTCGCTGACCCACAGCGCCGGGTACTCGCCGCTGGAGCCGTGGATCCGGCAGGACTCGGCGACCGCCTCGGTGCCCTGGTCCCAGACCGACAGCGCGCCGCGTCCGAAGTCCCGCACGGTGCTGTTGGAGAGGGTCAGCTTGGCGCGTCCGCGCAGGTCGGCGCCGTTCTCCGGCAGGTCGTGCACCCGGCAGCCGGTGAGCACCAGTTCGGCCTCGCCGTCCAGGGTGAGGCCGTTGCCGGTGACCCGGTGGATGTCGCAGTCGACCAGCCGCCCGCCGGCCTGCGCCTCGGCCTGCACGCCGCTGCCGCGGATCTCGTAGATCTCGCAGCCGGTGAGCTCGGCGGCGCTGCCCGGGTCGGAGAGCAGCACTCCGGCGCCGGAGGCGTGGTGGATGCGGCAGCGGTCCAGGGCGGCGGTGGCCCCGCCGAGGACGGCGAGTCCGGCCTGGCCGGCCGCGGCGACCTCGCAGTCCTCGAAGGCGGCGGCGGTGCCCTCGCCGCGCAGCCGCAGGCCGAGTCCGCCGGGGTTGGCGACCACGCAGCCGCGCAGGGTCGGGCGGGCGCCGCCGCTGATCTCGACGCCGGTGGCGGAGCGGGTCTCGATCCGGCAGCCGCTGAAGGCGGGCGTCGCCTGCGCTCCGGTGACCAGGACGGCGGGGGCGGAGCTGTCGCCGCCCTCGACCACCAGGTCGCGCACGGTCGCGGCGGCGGTGACGGTGATCGCCACTCCGGAGGCCGGTTCGATCCGCACGGTGCCCGGGCCCTGGGCCGGAACGATCGTCACCGGCTTGTCCAGCAGCAGGTTCTCCCGGAAGGTGCCGGGCCGGACGGTCACGGTGTCGCCCGGCTCGGCGGCGGCCAGGGCCTCCGCGAGCGTGTCGTACTCGCCCGCGCGGCGGCGCCAGCGGGATGCGCTGTCCTGGGTGACCCGGACCCTGTGCTCAGCCATGACGGTCTGTCGTCCCCACCTTCGTCGTGCCGGCGAACGGGCCGTGGGCGCGGGGGTGCGCGGGCCGTCCGCCCACCGTAGCGCGCCCGGACGGGTGATCCGTCCGCTCGTACGGACCGGTCCGGGCGGCTCGGCCCGGCGCTCCGTCGCGGCGCGGACACCGGGGGCGCCCACCCCGGCCACAGGTTCCGACCACTTGTTTCAACGAGCGCGCACAGCCGGAGTTCCGTCCGGGCGGGCCGGTCGCGAAAGTCCGGGTCGGTCGCGGCGGTCCGGTCGCGAAAGTCCGGGCCGGGCCACCGGGGAGGTCACGGAGCTCCGGGCAGGGCGCGGCGGCGGTTCAGCGCCCGTCGGCGGGCCAGTGCGCCCCGTCCTCCAGGACCTCGACGTCGTCGCCGACGCGCAGCGTCCCCAGCAGGTCGCCCTCGACGCCGGCCGGGCGCTCGGGGATCAGGTTCTGCCCGAACGCGGCCTTGCGCATCAGCTTGTGGTGCCGAGCCAGGGTGCGCAGCGGTTCGGGGCCGCGCCGCTCGCCGCTCTCCTGGTCGGTGGTGGTGACCACGCAGCGGCCGCAGGGCTTGACCACCAGGAAGGTGAGCGCGCCGATCCGGACCCGGCGCCAGCCGTCCTCGGCCCAGGCCTCGGAGCCGCCGATCACCACATTGGGGCGGAAACGTTCCATCGGGAGGGTCTCGTGGCCCTCCGGGTGCTCGGCGGCGATCAGCTCGTTGAGCCGCTCCAGCGAGGCGGTGGTGGTGAGCAGCAGCGGGAAGCCGTCGGCCATCGAGACGGTGTCGCCGTCCCGGCCGTACTCCTGGTCGACGGGCCGGGCGTGCGGGTCGTCCAGGTGCACCAGGCGGTAGTCGCCGAGGTGGTCGGCGATCCAGTCGTGGGCGTCCTTGGCGGCCTCGACGGCCTGGAAGCGGGTGCCCCAGACCTGGACCTCGGCGACCGGGTCACCGGCGGTGGCGGCGGGGGCGGCGACCTCGATCCGGGAACCGCCGGGGGCGGTCAGCGCCAGTGCGCCGGTGGGCAGCAGGTCGACCCGGATCTGTCCGAGGGCGGGGTTCTCGCGCTGGCTGACGAAGCGTCCGGTGGGGTCGGCGAGCATCCAGCGGCGGTCTCCGGCCAGACCCCAGGGATGGACCGCGGCGGTGTCCGGGCTCAGGCGGTACATCGACTTGACGGGGTAGACGTGAAGTCCGGTGAGGTGCATTCCCCCATCCTGCCAGCAGCGATCCGGCCGGACGCAGCTGCCCCGGGGCGGCCCGGGCGGGTGCGGATCCGTGCGGTTTCGTACGGTTCCGTGCGGTCCCGTACGGTGCGGCCGGCTCCGGAGGCCCCCGTACGCGCACGGACCGCCCGGTACGCCGTGGGGGGCGTGCCGGGCGGTCCGTGGATGACCCGTTCTCCGTTCGCCCGGCGTACGGGGGGCGCCGGGTGGTGCTCAGGTGGTGCGGGTGCGGGCCGGTGGGGTCGGCCCCGTGGTGCGGGTTGGCTCAGTAGCCCTGGCCCTGCGGCTGGTAGCCGCCCTGCTGGTAGCCGCCGGGCTCGCCGTACGGGCCCGGGCGCTGCGGCTGCATCGGGCGGACCGGCGCGACCGGCGCCATCGCCGGGCGCAGCTGACCGCCGCCGAAGCCCTGGTCGCCGCCCTGGCCCTGGAAGCCGGGACCGGCCGGGTTCGGGCCGCCGAAGGACTGCTGGCCGCCGAAGCTCTGCGGACCGCCCTGCGGGAGGCCGCCGGGCTGGCCCTGGCCGAAACCGGCCGGTCCGCCGGTCGGCTGCGCGCCGAAGGTCTGCTGGCCGCCCTGGCCGATGAAGGTGTTCTGGCCGCCGAAGCTCTGGCCGCCGGACGGCTGGTAGCCGCCGCTGGCGGTCTGCGCGAAGGCCGGGGCGGCGGGCTGCTGCCGCTGGTACGGCTGGGGGGCGCCGTAACCGGGGACGGGCGGCTGCGGCGCGGAGGCGTACGCCGGAGCGGGCTGCGCCGGGATGTACGCCGTGGCGGGGCCGGCGGAGGGGCCGCTGCTCGGGCCGGGGCCCAGGGCGAGGCGGGCGGGCGGCAGCGCGGGGAGGTTGCTGCCGGCGCTCTCGTACCCGTTGCCGTACCGGTTCTCGTAGGTCTGGCCGAGGCCGGATCCGTAACCGGAGGACAGGGCCGGCGGCAGGGCGGCCGGCACGTTGATGGGTGCGATCTGGGGGACGCCGCGCTCAGCCACGAGGCTGTCGTAAATCGGCGTGCCGGAGGAGAAGGACGGAGAGGGGTAGCCGACTCCGTCGTAGGAGCGGGGCGAGGTCATGGGGCATACGGTAAGCCCACAATGCGCCTGCTGAGGAGAGCGGGAGGGGGAGCAGTTCGAGTGTTTACACAGTCTTCGCCCGCACAAAGGTTTCGAAAGTAGGAAGAACGGACATACCGGCACTCAGTTCCGGACAGCTCTGATGCCCCGTCAGTGGTCGAACAGCACCCGGACGCAGCTGCCGCAAGGCCTTGCGGTGACCGGCCGGTGGACGCTCGGGGGCCTCATGGAGAAACTTTTGCGGACAGGGCGTGCGCCGGCGCATTCGAGCCCCCGCCGACGGTGCGGCGGGGGCTCGTGAATGTTTGGGGAATAAATTTCCCGTGAGCGCCCACAGTGGGCGGATCCGGACGCGCTCGGGAGCTCTTCCCGGCCGCCGGCCGGCCCCGTCGTCGGGGCGTCAGTGCGACTGCAGCGCCTGGGCCTGCGCGGGCAGGCCGGGCCGGGCGGCCACCTCGGTGGTGCAGAAGGAGCAGCGGGTCGCGGCGGCCGGGATGGAGCTCAGGCACTCCGGGCAGTCCGCCCTGGCGGCGGGCGCCGGAGCGGCCTTCTCGAAGCGCTCCTGCAGCTTGCCGACCGGCACCACCACGGCGAAGTAGATCAGCGCGCTGACCAGCACGAACCCGATCAGCGCGTTGACGAAGAGGCCGTACGGGAACTTGGTGCCGCCCACCTCGAAGGTCTTCTGGGTGAAGTCGCCGACCGCGCCGGTGGCGACCCCGATCAGCGGGGTGAGGAAGGCGCTGACGAACCCGGTGACGACGGCGGTGAAGGCCGCGCCGATCACGATGCCGACCGCGAGGTCCACCACGTTGCCGCGCAGCAGGAAGCTGCGGAATCCCTTGAACACCGGGTGACTCCAAATCCGAACGGGGAAGGGGGAGATGGGGCAGAACGGCGGGCGCCCCGGCCGGACATCCTGCCGACCGGCGCGGGTCGAGGTCCAACCGCGTTCACCCGAACCGCGTAACCGCCCGACGGCCCGGTCCCGGCGGTGCCCGCCCGAGGCGCGGGCGGGGCCCGGGCCGTCCGCGTACCGGCCGTCCGGCCGCCGGGGGTTCGCGGTTGACCCGTTGGGGTGACGCGGCGGTGCGGGCCGCCGCCGACGGCGTGAGCCGGTCCCCGACGCGGCGTGCGGGGGAGCGGAGGGCGGCCGCACGGAGCGGCGGGGGGCGAGGCGGGGCGCACGGCGGTCGCAACCGGCGCACGACGGCGGGTCCTCAGCGCACAGTGGGTGTACGGGCGCGGGCGCACGGGCCACCGCCAGGTTGCGCGAAGGGGCTGTACCGGGCGGGGCACTGTGCCAAGGTCGGTCCATGCCCGACCATACGGCGGCCGATTCGGCCGGAGCACGCCCGCGCGTCCTGCACCTGATCAGCGACGAACGCCGGGGCGGCGCCCAGAACTTCGCCCGTGACCTCCACCGGGAACTGCGCCGCCGGGGCCAGGCCTCCGCGCTGTGCGCCCTCGCCCCGCACCCCGCCGTACCGCCCGCCCGGCCGACCGCGGGCACCCCGGGAGTGTGCACCGCCGGGACGGCCGTGCCCGGGACCTGCGGCGAGGGCTGCCCCGACACCGCCCGGCTGCGCGCCGCCGCCGTGCTCGGGCCCGGCCGCCTGCGCCCGAGCACCCTGCTCGCGCTGCGCTCCGCCGCCCGCGCCGCCGACGTGGTGCTCGCCCACGGCTCCGACACCCTGGCCGCCTGCGCCCTCGCCCTGGCCGGCACCCCCACCCCCTTCGTCTACGTCTCGGTCGGCCACCCCCGGTACTGGACCGCCAACCGGCTGCGCAGACTGCGCGGCGGCGCCCTGATGCACCGCGCCGCCGCCGTCACCACGCTCACCGACGAGGCCCGCGGGGTGCTGGAGGAGCAGTTCGAGCTGCCCGGCGGCAAGGTCCGGGTGATCCCCAACTCCCGTGCCGCCGAGAGCTATCCACCCGCCGACGGCCGGGACGACCGGCGCGCCGCCCGGCACGCCCTGGGCCTGCCGGCCGACGTCCTGCTGGTCGCCTGGATCGGCGCGATAGCCCCCGAGAAGCGGCTCGACCTCGCCCTCGACGTGCTCGACCGGCTGCCCGACGTCCGGATGGCCGTCGCCGGGGACGGCCCGCTGCTGGAGGCCCTGGCCCGCCACCCGGCCGCCGCCCGCGCCCACTTCCTCGGCCCGCTGCCCGACCCGGCCCCGCTCTACCGCGCCGCCGACGCGTTGCTGCTCACCAGCGACAGCGAGGGGGTGCCCGGCGCGCTGATCGAGGCGGCCCTGGCCGGGGTGCCCGCCGTGGCCACCGACGTCGGCTGGGTCCGCGAGGTGGTCCGGGACGGCGCCACCGGAGCGCTGGTCGCCCCGGGGGACCCGCTCGCGCTGGCCGAGGCGCTGGCCAAGGTGCTGGCCTGCAACCGCGCGGGCCTCGGCGCGGCCGCCCGGGCGCACGCGCTGGAGCACTTCGAGCTGGGCGCGGTGGTGGACGACTGGCAGCGGCTGGTCGCCGAGGTGTGGACGGGCGGCCCGCCGAGCTGAGTCGCGGGCGTCAATATCCGTGGGCCCAGCTAAGCCGTTCGGGCGAATCCGGGCCCGCCGCCCCGTACCGACTCGTCGGTAACGGGCCGTCAGCACCACACTGCCCGGTGTGAACTCGAAGTCGCTGCTGCGCTCCACCGTCCTGTTCGTCATCGCCGCCGGGATCGCCGCTTCCCCGATCCAGGCCAGTGCGATGACCCACCAACCCCCCTCCGAGGGAAAGCAGTTCGTCAAGCTCGACCACCCGCAGCCGGTGCGTGAGGACACCCGTACCGAGGCCGTCGAGTTCTTCTGGTACGACTGCGGCCACTCCCAGGCGCTGGAGCAGCCGCTGCAGGCCTGGGTCGAGAAGCACCGCTCCGACGTCGCGCTGCGCCGGGTCCCGGCGATCTGGCCGGGCAGTCCGGAGGAGGGCGTGCAGCGCGCCCACGCCCGGCTGTACTACACGCTGGAGCGGCTCGGCCTGGTCGAGCGCCTGCAGAGCAGCGCCTTCCGCTCGATCCACACCGACCACGCCGACCTCGGCACCGAGTCCGCCGCCACCGACTGGGCGGTGCGCCACGGCGTCGACGCCCAGAGCTTCCGCGCGGCCTACCGCTCCACCGCGGTGCGGCAGTCGGTGGACGACGCGGCCGCCCAGTTCATCCGCTACGGCGTCAACGAGCTGCCGACGGTGGTCGTCCAGGGCGAGTACCGGACCTCGCCGAGCACGGCCGGCGGCGTCGACGCGATGCCCGAGGTGCTCGACTACCTGGTGCAGCGGGAGCAGTTGCAGAAGCACTGAACCACCGGTGGATGACGATCGGTCAGCCCGCTCCGCGAAACCCCTATGCCTAACCGTTCAGGTGCGCTTTAATGGTTATCATGAGCGAGCTGACGATCCCCCACGTGCACCACCGCCACATCGACCTCGACGGCCTGAACGTCTTCTACCGCGAGACCGGGCCGGCCGACGCCCCCGTCCTCCTGCTGCTGCACGGCTTCCCCGCCGCCTCCCACCAGTACGCCCGACTGCTCGACGCCCTCGGCACCCGCTACCGCCTGATAGCCCCCGACTACCCCGGCTTCGGCAACAGCGACAGCCCCGCGCCCGACGCCTTCAGCTACCGCTTCGACACCCTCACCGACGTCATCGAGCGCTTCTGCCTCGCCCTCGGCCTCGACCGCTTCGCACTGTACGTCTTCGACTTCGGCGCCCCCGTCGGCCTGCGCCTGGCCACCCGCCGACCGGAGTGGATCACCGGCCTGGTGGTCCAGAACGGCAACGCCTACGAGGACGGACTCTCCGACCTGGCACGGGGGTTCATCGCCCAGCGGCGCGGTGTCCCCGGCGCCGAGGACGCCGCCCGCTCGATCCTCACCCTGGACGTCACCCGCGGCCAGTACGAGGGCGGCACCGGCGACCCGAGCCTGGTCGCCCCCGACGGCTGGACCCTCGACCAGCACTTCCTCGACCTGCCCGGCCGCAAGGACATCCAGGTCGAACTCGCCCTCGACTACTTCTCCAACGTCGACCTCTACCCGGAGTGGCAGGCCTGGCTGCGCGCCAACCAGCCGCCCGCACTGGTGATCTGGGGGCGCAACGACGCCTTCTTCACCGAGGCCGGCGCCCGCGCCTACCTGCGCGACCTGCCGGACGCCGAGCTGCACGTCTTCGACACCGGGCACTTCGCGCTGGAGGAGAAGCTGCCCGAAATCGCCCCGCTGATCGACGACTTCCTGGCCCGGACGCAGAAGTAGCTGCGCTGGCGGGGGAGTTCAGTCGCGGCGCAGCAGATGGGTGACGAAGCCGAGCGTCCCCCGGTAGCCGTGCAGCCACCCGCCGCGATGGTGGTCCGCGGCCTCGCGGGCGGCCACCGCGTCCGGGTGCTCCGGGTGGTCCAGCGCCCACTCGGCCAGCGAACCCGTCCAGGAGAACTCGTAGTCGTCCCACTCCCGTGCCGTGCTGACGTGCCCGTACACCGGCGTCCAGCCGTCCGCGAGCACCCGGTCGGTGGTCGTCGCCAGGTCCGCGAAGTCCTCCCGGGCGGCGCCCAGCCCGTCCAGCGCGGCCCGGGACGGCTCCCGCTCCCAGAACCCCTCGCCGACCAGCAACCGCCCACCCGGCGCCAGGAGTCCACGCGCCGCCGCGAGCGTGGGCAGCAGCCCGCCGAAGGCATGGGTGGCGCCCACGCAGAGCACCAGGTCGAAGGGCTCCCGGTCGGTGAACTCCCGGGCGTCCCGGTGGTGCAGGCCGATCCGGCGCACCACGCCGAGCGCCGTCGCCGTCTCCCGGGCCCGGGTCAGCGCCCCGGCGTCCACGTCCACCCCCACCGCGCGCCAGCCCGGCCGCGCGGCCAGCGCCCGCAGCAGCCAGGCGCCCTCGCCGCAGCCGAGGTCCAGCACCCGGCCGGCCTCCCGCCCGCCCAGCGCGCGGTCCAGCAGACGGGACACCGACCCGTCCGCCAGGGGCGCCGCGATCGGGTGGTGGGCATGGGCGAGCCGGGAGATCCGCTGACGGTCCATCCGAGCAGTATGGGCCCCGACCGGCCCGTCGTGCCGGGCTTTCCCCTGTCCGGCCTCACGCCCGCGAGTACGTCCGGCCCTTCCAGGCCGCGCCGCGGCCGCGCCAGTGCTGCACCGCCGAGTCCACCGTCATCAGCAGGTACAGCGAGGCGGTGAACGGCAACAGCAGCACGGCCGCGGCCGGCTGCCCGTAGTACCGGACCATCGGCAGGTAGGTGCCCGCCATCACCGCCCAGGCCGCCCCGCCCGCCACCGCCACCCACGGCACCCCCGCCACCAGCCCGGCCACCGTCGCCACCGGCGGCACCAGGTACACCAGCGCCAGCCCCAGCACCGTCCCGAGCAGCAACAACGGCGAATGCCGCAACTGGGCGTACGCGCTGCGCGACACCATCCGCCACAACTGCTCCAGCCGCGGGTACGGGCGGACGCTGTCCACCTCCCCGGCCAGGCCCAGCCAGGTGCGCCCGCCCGTGGACTTCACCGCCCGGGCCAGCGACACGTCGTCGATCACCGCCCCGCGGATCGCCGCCACCCCGCCCGCCCGCTCCAGCGCCTCCCGCCGCACCAGCGAACAGCCGCCCGCCGCGGCCGCCGTCCGCGAACCCGGACGGTTGCTCCGGCGGAACGGGTACAACTGGGCGAAGAAGTACACGAAGGCCGGGACGACCAGCCGCTCCCAGCCGGTCACCACCCGCAGCCGGGCCATCTGCGACACCAGGTCCAGCCCGTTGGACTCGGCCGCGGCCACCAGCTCCGCCAGCGAGTCCGGGCCGTGCGCGATGTCCGCGTCCGTCAGCAGCAGGTACTCCACGTCCGGACCGGCCAGCTCCACCCCGTGCCGCAGCGCCCACAGCTTGCCCGTCCAGCCCGCCGGCAGCGAGGGAGGGGTGGTGACGGTCAGCTCCAGCCCGTCCAGCGTCCGCAGCTCCGCCGCCAGCGCGCCGGTGCCGTCCGAACTGTGGTCGTCCACCAGGATCACCCGTGCCCGCCCCGGGTACTTCTGCGCCAGCAGCGACGGCAGGCTCACCGGCAGCACCGCCGCCTCGTCCCGGGCCGGCACCACGACCGCCGCCTCCGGCCACCGCGCCGGCGGACGACGCGGCGGCAGCCGGACGTCGGTCCGCCAGAACGAACCGTGGCAGCACGCCAGCCAGAGCCAGACCAGCAGGGAGAACGCGGCGATCCAGAGCAGGACGGTCACCCCCGCAGTCTGCCGCAGAACCGGCCGCGAGAGGTGGATCGACTAAAGTCTTGCCTCGTGAAGATCGCACTGATGGACTCCGGAATCGGCCTGCTGGCCGCCGCCGCCGCGATTCGGAAGCTGCGCCCGGACGCCGATCTGGTGCTCTCCTCCAACCCGGCCTCGATGCCGTGGGGGCCGCGCACGCCCGAAGAGGTCACCGAGCTGGCCCTCGGCTGCTGCCGGGCCGCGGCCGCCCTCGAGCCCGACGCCCTGGTGATCGCCTGCAACACGGCCTCGGTCCACGCGCTCGACACCCTGCGCGCCGAACTCGAACCCGGGCTGCCCGTCATCGGCACCGTCCCCGCGATCAAGCCCGCCGCCGCCCTCGGCGGCCGCGTCGCCATCTGGGCCACCCCGGCCACCACCGGCAGCGCCTATCAGCGCGGGCTGATCCGCGACTTCGGCGGCACCGCCGAGGTCACCGAGGTCGCCTGCCCCGGCCTGGCGGACGCCGTCGAACACGGCGACGACGCGGCCACCACCGCGGCCATCGCCGACGCGGCCGCCCGCACGCCGGAGGGCACCGACGTCCTCGTGCTCGGCTGCACCCACTACGAACTCGTGGCCGAGCGCATCCGCGCCGCCGTCGCCCCCACCGCCTCCCCGGCCCTCGTCCTCCACGGCTCCGCCGAGGCCGTCGCCGCCCAGGCCCTCCGCCGCGTCGCCGACCCCACCCGCACCGGCACCGGCACCCTCACCGTCCTCCACGCCGGCGCCCCCGCCACTCTCCCCCCCACCGCCACCCTCTACCCCCAGGGCCTCACCCTCACCGCCGTCCCGGCCTGAGCCACCCCCACCTCGGGGGCCTCGCCCTCACCCCCGTCCCAGCCTGACCCACCCCCGCCCCCGGGGCCCGCGCTTCGATACCTCGCACAGGAAGTCGGCCCGGCCGACTTCCCGCGCATCCGAGCCCGAGGCACCCGGAGCCCGGCCCCGGCGGCAGCGCGCCTCGAAGCCGCGCACCCTCGAGCAGCGCGAGCTCACCCACCTCCCACAGCGGCACGGGCGCCGACCCCGATCCCCCCTGCAACGGCCCACCGAACCTCGCGCAGAAAGTCGACCCAGCCGACTTCCCGCGCGCCCGGGCGATGCCGGTCAGCGCCCGGGGGTGGAGCAGCGCTCCGGTACCCCTACCTCCCGCAGCCCCCGAGCACTCGGTGCCCGGCCCCATCGGCGCCCGGGGGCGCCGCCTCGAAGCCGCCGTAGGCCCTGAGCAGAGCAAGCTCACCCGCCTCCCACAGCGGCACGGGCGCCGACCCCGCCCCCGGCACAGGAAGTCGACCCGGCCGACTTCCCGTGCCCGGCTGGTGTCGCCAGGGCAGGGCACGTGCCTGCCCGGCAAGCATCGGCCCACGGCCCTCCGGGCCGGGATGGCCGGATCCCGCAGGATGGATGCCGCACAGAAAGTCGACCCCGCCGACTTCTCGCGCCCGTTGGTGTCGCCCAGGCAGGGCACGTGCCTGCCCGGCAAGCATCGGCCCACGGCCCTCCGGGCCGGGATGGCCGGATCCCGCAGGATGGATGCCGCACAGGAAGACGACCCCGCCGACTTCCCGCGCCCGTTGGTGTCGCCCAGGCAGGGTGCGTGCCTGCTGGGCAGGCATCGGCCCGCGGCCCTCCGGAGCGGGGATGGCCGGATCCCGCGGGATGGGTGCCGCACAGGAAGACGACCCCGCCGACTTCCCGCGCCCGGTCCGTGTCGCCCGGGCAGGGCGCGTGCCTGCTTGGCAGGCATCGAGCCGGGACGGGTGCCGCGCAGGAAGCCGCCCCGGGCGGCTTCCTGCGCGGCACTGTCACCGGTCAGGCCACCTCTTGGCGGCGCCAGCGCCGGTAGGCGGGTTCGAGGCCGGAGAGGATGGTGTCGAAGCGGCGGATGCTGGTGGTGGAGTCGACCTGGAGGCGGCTGATCTGGAGGGGGTGGTTGGGGAGTCGGGGGCCGAGGCGGTGGTCGGAGAGGAAGCCGAGGCGGTAGCCGAGCTCCTGCAGGACGGTTTCCGCACGGGGGTCGTGGCCGCCGTCGGGGTAGGCGAAGGCGATGGGGGGTTCGCCGAGCCAGTGGGTGAGGGCTTCGTGGGCGCCGGTGATCTCGGCGCGGACGGTGGCGTCGTCGCAGCGGCCGAGGCACGGGTGCCCCTGGGTGTGGTTGCCGATGGCGACCCCGCCGTCCCGCAGGGCGAGCAGGTCGGCGGGGGTGAGCTGTTCCTGGCTGGGGGGCCGGCGGTCGGCGCTGACCCGCAGTTCGTGCAGGCTGCGGCGCCGGTCCGGGTCCGGCATGGCCTTGAGCCGGGGGAGCAGCTGGGAGGGGTGGCCGCAGTCGAGTGAGCGGGCGCGGCCGCCGTGGCGGGCGAGGAAGTCGGCCTCGTGCCACCAGAAGGGGCGTTCGGTGCCGATGAGTTCGGAGATGACGAAGGCGGTGGCGGGGATGCCGCGGGCGTCGAGGGCGGGCAGGGCGTGGGTGAGGACGCTCCGGTCGGCGTCGTCGAAGGTGACCAGGACGCTGCGCGGCGGCAGCGGCCGCTGTTCGGTGACGGCCTGGAGGACGGCCTGCAGCGAGACCGGGGTGGCGAGCCTCCGCAGCCGGTCGAGCTGGGCGCCGAAGGAGCGGTGGTCGGTCACCCCGTGGTAGGCGAGGACGGCGAGTCGCTGGGCGGCCCGGGCCCGGAACAGGGGCTGTACGGGGGCGAACCGCAGCCATTCGCCCCGTGCGTCCTGCTGTTCCTGGTCGGTGTGCTTCGCGTCGACGTGCTTCGTCCCGAGGCGCTTGCCGTCGAGCCGGGTGCCGTCGAGCAGGGTGCCGTCGAGCCGGGTGGTGTCGAGCAGTGCCGTCTCGACCCGGGGCTTCTCGAGCCATGCCGTCTCGAGGAGGTCCGGGTCGAGGAGCTTGGTCTCGACGGCCGGGCGGGGTCGGCCGGCGCCGTGGTGGTCGGACGCGCAGCCGGTGGGTGGTGGGAGCGGCCGCATGCCGGGTCGGGGCCTGGCGCGTGCGGTGGCGGTCGATGGGGTGGATTGGGTCTGCGGCAACGGTTCCCCCTTGGTCGCCGAGCGGCGTGGCGGTACCGCCGGAGGACGGAGCCCGGCCTCCGACTCCAGGGGGCGGCGGCTCCGCTCCCTGGGTATTCCGGTTCTCGGTGGGGGTTTTCACCCGTCCCGTGAACGGCTCCTGGATCACTCGATGCCATTGAGACCGCTCCACCGGGCGGATGGTTGTACCGGGGGGACGAGGATTTTTCGTGGACTGATTGTGGAGCCCGTACACGTGGTCGCGGTCCGGGAGGACCCCCGCGGGGCGGTTGCGCAGGGTGCGCGGAGCCTCACTCCCTGCGGGCTGCTTCGGGGGGCCGCCCGGGGTACCTTGGGCTCATGGCAGATGCGGACCGTGATCCCTTCCACCTGCACGGGGCGACCCGGTGGAACCGCGCGTGCAGCGGCGGAGCCCTTGTCACCCACCGGATTCCGCTGGCGGCGGCGGGTGTGGCCTGCCTGGTGCTGGGCATCGTGGTGGCCGTGATCGTTCCGGACAGTGACGGTCCGGCGTGGGCGATGGCGGTGGCGGGCTGCTTGGCGGCGGGTGTCCTGCTGCTCGGCCGGATCGTCTTCGGGGTGGTCCGTCGGCGGGGTGCCGCGCTCTGAGGGTGCCCCCGGCGGGTCACTCCGGCGGGTGCCGGGCCGGATGGTCGTATGCGGTTGATCAACTTATCAACAGATGGATCAACAGATAGAGCGAATTTGGTCAGAACGACCGAATTTCATCGCTTCCGACAATCTCGTGCCCCCTTCTTCCGCATTCCCGGACAACGGCTTCCGCTCCTCTGTCATGAATGCGTTCTCTCGACTCGGAACGCCCCGGCGGGGAAGTGCGGAGAGGCACCCATGAATTGTCGTGTTCGCCTCATGAATTCGGACGGCGACAGCCCCGGAAGCCGCCCGGCGGGCTGGATAGGCTGCGCCGCATGGCGATTCCTCCCTTCCTCCTCGAACTCCGCTCCCTCGTGGGCACCCGCCCGCTCTGGTTGAGCGCCGTCGCCGCGATCGTCGTGGACGACCGCGGCCGGGTGCTGCTCGCCCGCCGGGTCGACGACGGCCGGTGGGCCTCGGTCGGCGGCATCCTCGACCCCGGTGAGCAGCCCGCCGACGGCGTGGTGCGCGAGTGCCTGGAGGAGACCGGTGTGGAGGTCGTGCCCGAGCTGCTCGCCTCGGCCACCGTGACCCCTCCGGTCCACTACCCGAACGGCGACGTGACGCAGTACCTGGTGCTGACCTTCCGCTGCCGGGCGGTCGGCGGCGAGGCCCGGGTGAACGACGACGAGTCCCTTGAGGTCGGCTGGTTCGGGCTGGACGAGCTGCCGCCGATGCTCGACTTCGAGCACGCGCGGCTGCGCCACGCACTGGAGTGCGAGGGCCCGGCGGTGTTCACCTGGGAGGGCCGGGAGCGCCCCTGAGGCCGGGGCCGGGCCGGACTGGGCCGGGCCGGGACTCAGCCCTTCTGCTGCCGGTAGGCCTCCTCCGCGGCGTCCAGGACCGCGGCCAGGTCGCCGCCCGCGGTGGCGGTCGCGGTGGCGGCCACCGCGCCCTCGACGAAGGGGGCGTTCGCGAAGCGGACCGGGAACGGCAGGCCGTGCTCGTCGGCCTCCGACAGCAGGGCCCGCACGGTGCTGACGGCTCCGTTCAGGTCCGCGAGCACCACCACGCCGTGGCCCTGGTCGACCCGCCGGGTGGCGGCGGCCACCAGCACCGCGCTGATGCCCGGTCCGTCCGCCGGGTCGCCGCCGGTCGCGGCGACCGGCGCGGGGGAGTCGGATCCGGTCAGAGTGAGCGCCAGGGAGCGTACGGCGGTGGCCAGTTCCTGGCTGTGCGAGACCAGGACGATCCCGACCCGGCCGTGCGCGCCGGGCCGGGCCGGGGTGGGCCGGGGCAGCGGGGTGGGCGCGGGCGGGGTGCGGGGCGCCGGCGGGTGGGCCGAGGGGGCGTCGGAGATGGGGATGACGTCGGCGCGGGTGCCGTCCCGGCGGCTCATCGGCTGCTCCCTGGGGCGAGGTGGTGGGCTGGGTGGTCGTCGGGCCCTGGAGGGGCCGCCCCGGCGTCCTGGCAGCACTCTGGCAGCTGCCGGCGGCCCGGCCGGTCGGGACACGCCCCACCGGCCCCCGACCGCTCCTCCACCGCCCTCCGCCCCTCTCCTCCCCGCGCGGGGGAGTCCTCGCCAACCCGCTGACCGGGGCCGGGAGGTGTGGTTAGGCTGGCGCTGGAACGCCGTCGGGAGGAGATCGGTCAGTGGCAGTCAACAGCGGGACGGACACCGGGGTGGACGCCGGGGTGAACGGCGGAGCGGTCGGCGCCGAGCCGGAGCTCGCGCGGAACGGGAAGCCGAAGGTGGACTTCACCGGCGCCGAGTGGCTGTGCAGCAGCCAGGGCGTCGGGGACGTCCAGATCGCGTTCGTGGACGGGTACATCGGGATGCGGGACGGCCGTCAGGAGGACGGGCCGGTCCTGGTCTTCACCCCGGCCGAGTGGCGGGCCTTCGTGCTCGGCGCCCGGGACGGCGAGTTCGACCTCACCTGAGCCACCCGCGCCGTCCGGGCGCCCCCGCGGAGCGGTCCGAGCTGCAGGAAGACCTGCGGCGTCCGGGTCCGCTCCGCCGGTGTGTCCGGACCGCAGCCGGGCCGAGGTCGAGCCGGTCGGGCCGTGGATCCCGGTACCGAACATCACAACTGATGATCTTTTGAGCGTGCCCCGTCAGAATTTCTGTTGACTGTTAGACAAACGCAGCTCAGAGTATGAGCACAGGCAGACGCCGTGCCCACCGCCCCCACGCGGCCAGACACGGCGCCTGCTGTTGCGGCCCGGCAGCATTGCCAGGCCATCCTCCCAGTCATCCCCTGCGCACCGGGGTGCGTCGGCCGGTCCCGGCCCACGAGGGGCCGGCAGTCGCCGGGAGGCTGGCGCCGACGCCGAGAGCGACTCGGAGACGGCACCGTTTGCTCGGGACCCGCACGCCCCCACGCGGCGGCGTCCCGAGCAGATCCACGGGAGCGACGGGCCGGGGCCCCGCGGATCTGGCTCTTGTTGCAAGGAACTGCAATGGAACTGTTGGCTTGTGTGTTGTGCAGTGTGCGATGACGAAGCTGGGTGCTCGGCAGTTCGGCACGACGAGTGCACAGTGAGGGATACGCGTGTAGGGCCGCGTTGCGACATGCCGTCCCCCCGGAGGGTGAAACCCAGAACGGCTGTCGTGCTGAACCGAACGTAGCCCGGACGGTTGCTCAGAGTCAACATTGGTCTCTGAGCGTCGACCTCCCGCCCGTCCCCCGTCGGGGTCCCACCCGCCTCGTGAGTGCGGTGTGCCGGGCACGTACGATGTTCCCATGTCTTTTCTCCGCCGTCGCTCCGGACAGCCCGCCGGCCCGGACTTCGACGTGCTCGCGATGGACCCGGGCGACTGGCCCGGCGACTTCGGTGCGGCCATGATGACCGGCCCGGACGGCTCCTGTCAGGGGATTTTCCTGCGCTACGACCTGTTCGGCGGCAGGGGCCCGGCGATGTTCATCGGCAACCTCCCCGAGGGCTCGCCCGCCCGGGAGACCGGTGACGACGTGCCCTTCGAGGTGCGGCAGCTGCTCGCGGCGCTGGAGAACGACGAGCCGGTCGAGTTCGCCTCGGCCGAGGACTTCCCGGTGATGCTCGGGGACGACCTGCTGATCGTGAAGAAGGTCAAGGTCAGCGAGGAGCGCGTGTTCTGCGCCCAGTTCGGCCGCAGCGACGGCGTGCTGGTCACCATCGCGTCCTGGGACCGACCGATTTCGGACGACCTGTATCAGCTGCTGAAGCCGCTTCCGGCCGACATGTTCCAGCAGGGCTGACCGGGCCCGCCCGGGGCCTGGACGCTGCTTGACGGTATCGATCACCGGTTCGTACAGTCGCGGACATGCCGTGCCGTCTCCCGCTGTTGACCCGTCGCAGGCATCTGGACCTGTGCCGGACCGCCGGCGCGGCGTGTCCGGGCCGCTGAGGGGGGATCTCGCCCCCGTGGCGGTGGGCGGCCGACCGGACCGGGTCGGCGCCGAAGTCGGGGGTGGGCCGCGGGCCGGCCTCCGGGGCCGCCGGCTCGTTCCGCGCGCCCGTACGGCGTGCCGCCCGCATCCGCTGAGCCCACGCTGCCGCCCGGAGGCACCAGTCCCATGACGACCATCGCCGCCAACGATCGTTCACCGAACGATCGTGATCGAACCGAACCGTCGGATTCCGGCCACCTCGCGCCCTCGGCCCCGCCCGCGCGCCCCTCGGTCCCCACCCGTCCCGCCCGGCCCGCGGCACCCGTGCCGCCCGTCCCGGTCGCCGCCGCCGGGCCCGACCGCTCGGCGGTCGAGGCCGCGCTGGCCGGGCTGCCCCGGGTGGTCGACCTGCTCGCCGCCCGCGCCGAGGAGCACGACCGCGACGCGACCTTCCCGTACCAGGGCATCGAGGCCGTCCACGAGGCCGGGCTGCTCACCCTGACCGTCTCCCAGCGGTACGGCGGACCGGGCGGCACGCTCGCCGACACCGTCCGGGTGCTGGCCCAACTCGGCCGCGGGGACGCCTCGGTGGCCGTGGTCACCGCCTTCACGCTGCTCCAGCACGCCGAGCAGGCCCGCCGCGCGAGCTGGCCGGCGGCCGGCTACCGGCGGCTGCTCACCGAGTCCCGGCGCGGGCCCGCGCTGGTCAACACGCTGCGGGCGGAACCCGGCGGACGGGCCGGAGCGCCGCCCGGGACGGTCGCCCGACGGGACGACGAGGGCTGGCTGCTGACCGGCCGGAAGACGTACTGCACCGGCGCCGAGGCGCTGGCCTGGATGGCCGTCACCGCCCGGACCGACGAACCCGAGCCGCGGGTCGGCACGTTCCTGGTCCGGGGCGAGAGCGAGGGCCTGGAGATCGACCCGACCTGGGACCAACTCGGCCTGCGGGCCAGCGCCAGCCACGACGTCGTCCTCGACGCGGTGCGGGTCCCGCTCGAACTCGGGCTCGGACTGCGCACACCCGGCCAGCAGGACGGCGCTGAGGCCGAACTCGCCCGCGCCTGGCACGACCTGGCCCTCGCCGCGGTGGCGGTCGGGGTCGCCCGGGCCGCCGAGGCCTGGCTGATCCGCTTCCTGAACCAGCGGACTCCGGCCAATCTGACCGAACCGCTCGGCACCCTGCCGCGCTACCGCGCCGCCCTCGGCGAGATCGACGCCCAGCTGATCGGCGCCGAGGAGCTGCTGCACGGCCTGGCCCCCCGGGTGGACCGGGGCGAACCGGACGCCGTGGGCCGGACCGGTCCGGCCCACCTGCTGGCCACCCGGGCCGCCGTGACGGCCGTTCAGCAGGCCGTCGCGCTCACCGGCAACCCGGGGCTGAGCCGGCGTCACCCGCTCGAGCGCTACCTGCGGGACGTGCTCAGCAGCCGGGTGCACCTGGCGCCCGAGGAGGCCGTGCTGGACGACGCCGGCCGGGCCGCCCTGGCGCGCGGCGCCAAGGCGTAGCGCGTCAGGGCCCGTCTTCAAACTCCCGCCTGCGGGGCGACGCTGGGGCACGCACCTCGCCGCGTTGTCGTCGGTCGCCGATGCTCCGCATGGACTCCCTCCTCCGCCTTGCGATGCACGCACCCCAACGCCGCCCCGCCCGCCCTTCGGGCGGACGACGGGAGTTTGAAGACGGGCCCCAGGGCGGCCCGGGGGTTCAGCGGGTGCCGACCGCCGCCCGGGCCGCGCGGCGGGCCAGCGCGGCGTCGTCGTAGAGCCGGCGGATCATGATCCGCTGCTCCTCGCCGGCGCCCGGCACGTCGTACAGCCGGATCTCCCGCATCAGCACCAGCACCAGGTTCACCAGGAACGCGTCCCGGGCCATCGTGCCGCCGCTCTGCGCGAGTTGGCTGATCTGGCGGCGGGCGGCGGTGTCGCCGGAGAGCACGCTCCACAGCACCGCCAGGTCGTAGCCCGGCAGGTACCAGCCGGCCTGCTCCCAGTCGACCAGCACCGGTCCGGACGGCGCCAGCAGCATGTTGCTGAGCAGGGCGTCGCCGTGGCACAGCTGCAGCGGGGTGTGGCCCAGGCCGTGCAGCAGGCCGCGCAGGTCGCCGGCGTCCCGGTCGGTGAGCTGGCCCACCGAGTGGTAGCGGGCGATCTCCAACTGGTAGTCCAGACGCGGCTGGAAGACGTCGCTCGGCGGCCGCCAGAGGTTCAGCGTCCGGACGGCGCCGAGCAGCGCCCGGACCTCGCCCGGGGTGGGCGCGTTGACCGGGTGGCGCTCCCGGGCGGCCGGACGGCCGGGGACGCGCTCCATGACCAGCACGCACCGGTCGTGGTCGGCCGCGACCAGCCGGGGCAGCCGCACCGGCGGGCGGTGCCGGACGAACGCCCGGTAGACCGAGACCTCGTGGTGGAAGTCGGCCACCAGCTGCTCGAAGTACTCACTCCGCACCGCCTGCGGCGCCAGGCACTTGGCGACCACCGGCGCCCGCCCGATGGTGCCCGCCACCAGGATGTGGCGGCTGCCCTCGCGCAGGACCTGGCGCGGGGTGAACGCCGGACATATCCGCGCGATGCTCCCCAGCGCGGCCCGCACCGACGGGGTCTGCAGCGCCGCCGGGTCGATCCGCTCGGGCCCGACCGGCTGGCCGGGCCGCCGGGTGCGCAGCACCTGGCCGTCGGCCTGCCGGGCGAGCGGGAGGCGGTGGCCGGGCAGCGGGGCGGCCTCGGGGGTGCGCAGCCCCAGCACCGTGCGGCCGGACGGGACCCGGGTGTCCGCGGACCGGCCCTCGGTGCCGCGCGGAGCCGCCGGACGGCTCGTCGGGGGCACCTGTTTGGGGCCGGGGCGGCCGGTGGCTGCGGTGGGGGGGCGCAGCGCGGTGCGGGTCGCGGTCGGCGTGGGGGTCGTCGCTGAGGAGTACATGGGCTGAGGGTGGTCCCTTCCGGTCCGTCTGCGGGTTCGCCCCGCGGGGCGGGGGAGGGCTGGCGCCGCGTGCTTCCTGGCGTGACGGCGGCCCTGCTTCGGTCGGTGGGTGGTGCGCGGGCGCCGGGCACGGACGCGGGGTCAGGAACCCCTGTTCGACAGTGCTCCGGTCGTCCGCACCCTGGGGAATGCGGTCGACCGGACTGCCGTGGCCGTGCCCGGCGCCCCCGCGCCACCCGGCCGCGCCACCCCCTCGGGTGAGGACCGGGAGCGTCCCGTGCCACGGTCGGGGGACTGCCCCGACGCCGGTGGGACGCCGCCCGACCCGAGGGGCGAGGTGGCGCATCCCTACAACACACCCGTCGGGCACTGGCTTAGTAGTCTGGCGGGCCCTGGCGAACGGTGGCGAATGCTCGCCTGGCACTTGCCGGAGCCTCTAGCCTCGAAGTGCCGAGGAACCTGGGGGCTTCATTTTGAGCAGGGAACCCAACACCCGACTCGCCGACCTGTTCGTCCTGACCGGATGGTCCAAGGGCGAGCTGGCCCGGTTGGTCAACCGTCGGGGTGCCGCGCTGGGGCAGCAGCAGCTGTCCACCGACACGTCGAGGGTACGGCGGTGGATCGAGCAGGGGGAGATCCCGCGCGATCCGGTGCCGAGGGTGCTGGCGGCCGTGTTCACGGAGCGGCTCGGACGTGTCGTCACCACTGAGGACCTCGGTCTGGAACGACACCGGCCCACCAGGTCCGGAGCGGAGCCGTCCGCAGCAGTGCCATGGTCGCCGGATCGAACAGCCGCGGTCCTCACCGAGTTCACGGGAATGGACCTCATGCTGAACCGACGTGGATTGGTGGGCGCCGGAGCCGCGCTCACGGCCGGGGCGGTCGTCGCCGACTCCCTGCGGGGCTGGCTGGGCGGGGACGCGGTCGCGTACGCGGCCGCCCTGCCCGGCCAGCGCCAGGTGGTCACCGGGGGCGGCGCGCGCCCGGTGGTCGACGTGTACGACGCGGGCCCGGTCGGGCTCGACGAGGTGGAGTCGCTGGAACGCTCGGTGCAGGTCTTCCGGGCCTGGGACGCGGCCCGCGGCGGCGGGCTGCAGCGCAAGGCGGTGGTCGGTCAACTCAACGAGGTCGGCGGCCTGTTGACGCACCGGCACGCGCCGGTGGTGGAGCAGCGGCTGTGGCTGGTCGCGGCCAACCTGGCCGTGCTGGCCGGCTGGATGTCGCACGACGTGGGCCTGGAGCCCACCGCCCAGCGGTACTTCATGATCGCGGCCGAGGCCGCCAAGGAGGCCGGCGACCGGCCGCGGGCCGGCGAGGCGATCTCCCGGGCCGCGCGGCAGATGGTGCACCTCGGCCGGGCCGACGACGCGATCGAGCTGATGTCGGCGGCCAAGGCGGGGGGCGGCCTGGTGCTGCCGAGAACGCGGGCGATGTTCAACACCGTCGAGGCCTGGGCGCACGCCTCGATCGGGCACTCCCAGGACACCTACCGGCTGCTCGGCGAGGCGGAGGAGCTGTTCACCGAGGACTCATCGGAGCCGCCGCCGTCCTGGATGCAGGTCTTCGACGAGGCCGAACTGCGCGGCATGCAGGCGCTGGTGCTGCGCACCCTCTCCGAGCACGACCCGGCCGCGGCCCCGCAGGCGCGGCGGCACGCGGAGCGGGTGATCACCCTGCGGGAGGGCACCGGGCAGCTGCGCTCGGCCCTGTTCGACCGGATCACCCTGGCCTCGGTGCACTGGATCACCGGGGAGCCGGACGCGGCGGAGTTCCAGGCCAAGATGGTGATGAACCTGATCGGCCAGAACTCCTCGCACCGGACCTGGGACCGGCTGCGTGAGATGTACCGGCTGACCGCCCGTTACCGGGGGCTGCCGGTGGTGGACGAGCTGCGCGCGGAGCTCGGCCGGGAGCTGCGGGCGGCGGACGCCAAGAACCGGCCGCGACCGTCGTGAGACGGGCGGCCGGTCGGGGAGGGCCCGGGAGGGGCTGTCCCGGGAAGGACGCGGGGTTCAGGCCGGCGGGGCCGGCCGGAGCAGCATCCGCAGCGCGGTGACGGTGCCGTCGGCGTCGAGCACGGGTTCGCCCGCGCACTCGACGTGGTCGTGCCGTCCGCAGGGGCGGCGGATCCGCAGGGTGCCGGCGGCCGGACGGCCGTGCACCAGGGCGTCGGTCATCATCCGGCGCAGCAGCGGCCGGTCCGCCTCGGGGAGGCGGTCGGGCAGCCGGTCGAGGCTGAGCGGGCCGTGGCCCGGGTCGCAGCCGAGGAGGAGGTAGGTCGCCTGGTCCCAGCGGACCCGGTCGGTGAGCAGGTCCCACTCGGCGGAGCCGACGGCCCGGTCGTTCCCGGTGCCGGCCTTGCCGAGGTGGGGGCCGGACGGCTCCTGCGCCGTGCCGTCCACTCTGCCGTCCGTTCCGCTGTCGGAGCCGTCGTCGGCGGAGTCCGTGCCCGTGCCGTCCGCGCCCGCCCGGGCGCCGTCCACCGTGACGGTGTCCGGCGGGCGGGCGGTGCCTAAGGGCATGTTCATGACGGGTCCATCGCTCGGTGTGCCCCGCCGTGCGCGGGGCGTGGTGGTGGTGAGAAGACTGTCGCACAGCGTCGCGACCGGTGTGGGCGATTTGGACAGAACGCAGGCAAAATTCCTCTGGCATATGCCACCCTGGCAGTGGCCTTCGTTGCCCTGTGTGCGGAAGGGGGTCCGAGGCGGTAACCTTCGGTGATTCCGGCGCCCGGGCGCCCACCGCAGTACCGACCAGAGACCCCGGCGACGGAAATCCCGTTGCCACTACGACCGCCGCAACGGATGCTGACCTCATGTTCGAGCCAGTGATAGCACCTAGCGCCAGCCTCCTTGGCCTCCTTCAGCGAGGCCGTGGAGACGGGCAGCTCCATGCGCTGGCTGCCGACCGTGCCGAGGCCATCGCCGCGCTGGAGGAATGCGTCACCAGGGATCCGCGGGCCGACTGGCAGGTCGAGAGCCGCTCCCTCTACTACGCACGCCTCTACATGGAGCTGGAGGCCTCCCTCGAGGGCATCGAGGACCACCTCCACTCCGCCGAGGACCTCGTCAGCGACGACGAGAGCCGCACCGGCCTCGCCCTCTCCGTCCTGGGCCACCTCGCCGCGTACGGCCGGCGCGACGCGCTGCTGATGCTGCGCGAGTACGCCGCCACGGGCGCCAACTGGGCCTGGGCCCTGGACGAGCTCGCCCTGCGCGACGACGACCGGGGCCTGCTGCTGCTCGGCACCGCCGTGCTGGACCGCTTCCCGCCGGGCCCCGAGGGCGACGCCGAGCTGCGCGACTTCATCCGCAACGCCTACGAGCCCCGGCCCTGGCGGCTCTGGGCGGCCTACCACCCGAGAGTGGCCGCCGCCGGCGAGCAGTCACCCTTCGACCTCTGGCAGCGCCAGCTCAACCGCGGCGGCGTCACCCCGGGCTGGTCCACCGCCGACGTCCTGGCCTGGGCCGACCAGGGCCAGCTGGGCGACCTCGGCGCCGGCGCCTTCCTGAGCCGCCCCGAGCCGGTGCGCACCGACGAGGACCGCTCCGGCCCCGACGCGGTGGACCGCCGGGCCGCCGCGGCCGCCCGCTGTCTGACCGCCGTGGTCCGGCCCGAGGACCGTCCCCTCCTGCTGGAGGCCGCCCGTGACGGCCTGCCCGGCGCCCGCCGGGCCGCCCTGCGCTACCTGGTCGAGCAACGGGACCAGGCCGCCCTCGAACTGATCGAGGCCGCCGCAGCTGACGTGGACGACCGGATGGTCCGGGCAGCGTTGGAGCTGCTCGGCCGGATGCGCGGCCCCGAGGTGCTGGTCCAGGCCCGCCGCTGGGCCGACCCGGCCAGCGGGGGAGCCGACAGCGCGCTCGGCGAGACGGCCGTGCGCCTGCTCGCCGACGCGGGGGAGCCGGCCGACGCCCCGCTGGTGGTCGCCGGACTGCGCCGCTGGATCTCCGTGCGCGGGGTCAGCGGTGCCGGGCTCGGGTCGCTGGTCGACGGTGCGGGGCGGCTGGCCGCCGCCGACGCCGTCCCGGTCCTGCGCCACATCTACGGGGAGGCCGCCTCCTCCGAACTGCGCGGCCGCGCCGCCCGGGCGCTCGCCGCGACCGACGTGCACTTCCCCGAGGGGCCCGCCGTCGAGTGCCTCTGGGACTGCGAGGAGTCCACCCGCGAGCTCGCCGCGCGCCACGTCGCCACCACCGGCGACGCGCGTGTGCTGGAGCGGCTGCGGAGGCTCGCCGCCGACCCGGCCGAGGAGGCCGAGGTCCACGCCGCCGTACGCGGCCGGCTGACCGCCCGGGACTCCGGCCGGTAGGCCCGTCAGCGTTCAGTGGGGCCGGGGCACCGACACGGTGTCCCGGCCCCACTGCGTTCTCCTCCGGGCGGCTGCGAGTGGAACGGGGTTCTACTTGACCGAGCCCGCGTCCGGGGCCAGGACGCCGCCCGCCACCAGGCCGATGATCAGGGCGCCGAGCAGCACCCGGTACACCACGAACGGCAGGAAGCTGTTGTTCGAGATGTACCTGAGGAACCAGGCGATCGCCGCGTAGCCGACCGCGAAGGCGATCAGGGTGGCCAGGATCGTCGGCCCCCAGGCCGGGGCCGGGCCCTCGCCGATCTTGAACAGCTCCAGCATCCCCGAGGCGAGCACCGCCGGGATCGCCAGCAGGAACGAGTACCGGGCCGCCGCCTCCCGGCTGTAGCCGAGCAGCAGGCCCGCGCTGATCGTGCCCCCGGAGCGGGAGACGCCCGGGATCAGCGCCAGCGCCTGGGCGAAGCCGTAGGCGGCCGCGTGCGGCAGGGTCAGGTCGGTGATCGGCCTGGCCCGGCGGACGGCGCGGGTGCGGTCCGCGAGGGCCAGCACGAGACCGAAGACGATCAGCGTGGTGCC
This sequence comes from Kitasatospora sp. NPDC058162, assembly GCF_042884005.1. NCBI lineage: Bacteria > Bacillati > Actinomycetota > Actinomycetes > Kitasatosporales > Streptomycetaceae > Kitasatospora > Kitasatospora sp. NPDC058162. The sequence goes on along the minus strand of NZ_JBHVUS010000038.1, from coordinate 31,047 downwards.
GATGATCCGCAGATCGCGCAGGTGGGTCTCGACGGAGTCCTGGAACAGCTTGCCGAGGACGCCGATCGGCAGGGTGCCGAGAATGACGAACCAGCCCATCCCGGCGTCCGGATCGGAGCGCAGCGCCGGGCGGAACAGCGACAGCGCCCAGGTGCGGACGATCGAGGCGATGTCCCGGCGGAAGTAGATCAGCACGGCGGCCTCGGTGCCGAGCTGGGTCACGGCGGTGAAGGCCGCGCCCGGGTCGTCCCAGCCCAACAGGGCGGAGAACACCCGCAGATGGGCGCTGGAGGAGATGGGCAGGAACTCGGTGAGCCCCTGGATCAGGCCGAGGACGGCCCCGTGGAACCAGTCGATCACCGGACACCCGCCAGGGGTATCGGGCGGGTGTGCTGCGGGCGCGGCATGGGCGGGGTCCTTGCGGGTCGGGGGCGGGCGGACGACCGCGACCCGCACGGCCCCGGGCCGCGCACGGGCCCGGCGCGCGGCCGATGGTACGGGGTGAAGGTGACAACTCTTTGTTCACCCTTTAACCCGCCTTTGCGCACCGGATCCGTGCCGCCGTGCCGAGTTCACGTCCGTCCCGGGCCGGACCAGCGTCGTGCCGGACCCGCGCCCGGACCAGCGCCGGGCTAGCCGGCCGGTCGGGCCCGGACCCAGGTGCGGTCCTCCGTCAGGTAGGTCTCGACCCGCAGACCGGCGTCCGCCAGGGCCTCCTCGAAGGCCGCCGTGGTGAGCGGGCGGGACAGGAAGGTCTGGCTCCAGGTGCCGTCCGGGAAGACGTATTCGGACCGGACCGAATTCACCCCGGAACCGATCGGTGTCGTGGAGAGGATCCGGGCCACCCCGTCCGTCCCGGCGATCCGGCTCTCCCGGGGCACGTTGCGGTGCCAGTCCTCGCCCTCACGCTGCACCAGCACGCAGCCGTCCTCGGCGACGTGGCGGCGGCAGGTCTCCAACAGGCCCTGGCGCACGGCCGGATCGCCGGCGTGCACCAGGAAGGAGGCCAGCATCACGACGTCGAAGCGCTCGCCGAGGTCCAGCCGTTCGATCGGGCTGCGCACCGTGCGGACCTCCGGGCGCACCCGGGCCAGCATCTCGGCGGACTCGTCCACGGCCGTCACGGTGAAGCCGCGCTCGGTCAGGGGGTGGGTCATCCGGCCGACGCCGCAGCCCAGTTCGAGGATGCTGGCGCCGGGCGGGACGGCCGCCTCGATCACGTCCGGAGTGTCGCCCGCCGGGAGCCGGGTCCACACCTCCACCGCGCAGCCGTCCGGGGTGATCGCGCCCGTGCCGGTGCCGCTGTAGCCCTCGCGTCGATCGTCGTTCTCGTGCGGGTCGTTCTCGTCGAAGTCGTTGCCCATGGGGGCCATCGGAGCACGCCCGGGGCGGGGAGGGAAGGGCGTCCGGACGGCTTTCGGTCAGCCCGTCAGGAGCTCCAGCTCGGCCAGGGTGGCGCGCAGCCAGCCGAGTTCGGCCTCGGTGGTGGCCCGGGCGGTCAGCAGCAGGCCGCGCCGGAACGGGTCGGTGAACTCCTCGGCGGTGCGCGGGCGGTCGCCCTCGTAGAAGAAGCTGGCGGGCTCGGTCAGGAAGGCCAGCCGGCGGCGGAGCACGGCGGCCTGGGCGGCCGGGTCGTCGAGGTGGCGGAGGAAGGAGACCACGGTGGTCCAGCGGTTCCCGTCGCTGATGTCGAGCGGCTCGGGCTCGCGCAGCCGGTCGAGCAGTGCGGTGCGGCCGGCCGCCGTCAGGTGGAGGGTGTGCCGGGGTGCGGCGGCGCTGCCGGGCTCGGTCTCGCGGACCAGCAGGCCGTCGGCCTCCAGCCGCTTGATCGCGGGGTAGAGCGAGCCGTCGCTGATCGGGCGGATGTGGCCGGTGAGCGCGGCGAGGTGGCGGCGCAGTTCGTAGCCGTGCAGCGGCCGGTCGTACAGGAACCCGAGGATCGCGAGCTTGAGCATGGGGCCACTCTCCCAGATCCGTGTCTCGGTGCATCGGTATATCGGTTCCGGTATACCTCGATGTCGAGGTATGGTCTGGCCTCGACAGTACCGACCGACCCAGGAGCGTGTGCACGTGCGCGAAACCCCCGTCACCCCGAACGGCGACCGGATCCGCTGGGTCGAGCTGCCCGGCGCCGAGCCCGCCCGGCTCTACCTGCACGGCCTCGGCGCCAGCTCGCCCGTCTACTTCGCGGCCGCCGCCGCCCACCCGCTGCTCGCCGGGCGCCGGTCGCTGCTGCTCGACCTGCTCGGCTTCGGGATCAGCGACCGGCCCACCGACTTCGGCTACACCCTGGAGGAGCACGCCGACACGGTCGCGGCGGCCGTCGCGGCGGCCGGACTCCGCCGGGTCGAGGTGGTCGCCCACAGCATGGGCGGCGCGATCGCGATCGTCCTGGCGCACCGCCACCCCGGGCTGGTCTCCCGGCTGGTCCTGGTGGACGCCAACCTCGACCCGATCGCGCCCGACCCCGAGCGGATCGGCAGCAGCGGGATCGCGGGCTACACCGAGGCCGAGTTCCTGGCCGGCGGCCGGGCGGAGGTGGCCGAACGGGTCGGCCCGTCCTGGTGGTCCACCATGCGGCTGGCCGGGCCCGAGGGCCTGTACCGCAGCGCCGCGCACCTCGCCCGGGGGAGCGAACCGACCATGCGCGCGATGCTGCTCGGGCTCGACCTCCCGCGCACCTTCCTCCACCCGGAGGCGGACGGCCCCTCGGGCGCCGACGGGCTGCGCGCGGCGGGGGTGCGGGTGGTGGAGGTGCCGGACTGCGGGCACAACATCATGTTCGACAACCCGGACGGCTTCGCGGCTGCGGCCGCCGTCGCCCTGGGCGCGGACGAGGGCCGGCAGGCGCCCAGCTAGGCGGCCCGGGCCGTACCACCGGCGGTTCGCGCCGCTACGCCCGCGCCGCTACGCCCGTTCCGCCGTGAAGCGCACCCGCGTCCCCGGCGCCAGCAGCGCCGCCGGCTCGCGCGCCGGGTCCCAGAGCGCCAGCGCCGTCCGCCCGATCAGCTGCCAGCCGCCGGGGGACGGGCTGGGGTAGACGCCGGTGTACGTCCCGGCCAGGGCGACCGAGCCGGTCGGGACGGCGCTGCGCGGGGTGGCCCGGCGGGGTACCCCGTACTGCGGCGGCAGCCCGGTGAGGTAGCCGAAGCCGGGGGCGAAGCCGCAGAAGGCGACCACGTACTCGGGTGCGGTGTGGATCCGTACGGCCGCCTCCGCGGAGACGCCCCACAGCGCCGCGACCTCCTCGAGGTCGGCGCCGTCGTACACGGTCGGGACCTCCACCAGCGGCCCGCTGGCCGCCGCGGCCGCCGTCGGACGGGCGGTGCGCAGCAGCGCGGTCACCGCGGCGATGTCCGCGACCTCGTCCAGCAGGACGGTGCGGGCGGCGGGCACGATCTCGCCGACCCCGCCGAGCTCCCCGCCGCTCTGCCGCTCCCGCAGCCACCCGTACAGCGCGGCGACCTCGGCGGTGCCGGGGAGCTCGACCAGCAGCGCCCGCTCGCCGACCCGCCGCACCGGACCCGAACCGCCCGAACCCGAACCGCCCGGCCGCGTCGGCCCGCCGGGCCCACCCGGCCCGCCGGACCCGCCCGTCACGAGAAGGCCTCGACCCGCACCCCGGCCGAGGCGAGGGCGCCGCGGATCCGCCAGGCGAGTTGCGCGGCCCCCGGGGTGTCCCCGTGGACGCACAGCGAGCGGGCCTCGACGGCGATCCGGTCGCCGCCGACGGCCTCCACCGTGCCGTCCCGGGCGATCCCGACGGCGCGGGTGATGACCGTCTCGGGGTCGTGCACCACCGCGTCGGGCTCGCGGCGCGGGACGAGGGTGCCGGCCCAGGTGTAGGCGCGGTCGGCGAAGGCCTCGGCGACCACCGGCAGTCCGACCCCCTCGGCGACGGCGAGCAGCCGGGAGCCGGGCAGCCCGAGGACGGGCAGCGGCCCGTCGCAGACCGCGCCCGCCCGCAGCACCCCGGCCACCACGGCCTCGGCCTGCTCGGAGTCGGAGACCACCCGGTTGTAGAGCGCGCCGTGCGGTTTGACGTAGGAGACCCGGGAGCCGGCGGCCCGGGCGAAGACCTGGAGGGCGCCGATCTGGTAGGCGATCTCGTCGGCCAGTTCCTCCGGCGGGACGTCCATGGCGCGGCGGCCGAAGCCCGCGAGGTCGCGGTAGGAGACCTGGGCGCCGATCCGGACGCCGCGTTCGGCGGCCAGCGAGCAGACCCGGCGCATCGTCGACGGGTCCCCGGCGTGGAAGCCGCAGGCGACGTTGGCGCTGGTCACCACCGACAGCAGCGCCTCGTCGTCGGTCAGGGTCCAGCGCCCGAACCCCTCTCCGAGGTCCGCATTGAGATCGATCACCGCATCGGCCACGCGCGTCCGCCTCCCAGCAGCTGTTGAGCCAGATGGTAGGGCCTGGCGATGAAGCCCGTCGGCCGTGACCCGGACGGCCGACAGGCCCCCCGGCGCGCGGCCTGCTCATCCGCGCCCCGGGGCGGCGCCGTGGACCACCGACTCAGTTCGCGGCAAGGCGCTCCTGGAAGGAACGTTCCAGCGGACGCAGGGCGCGCAGCACGATCAGCAGCGGAATGACGCCGAAGACACCGAACGACATGTCGATGAATCGCCAGGCGAGCGGTATCCCGTGCAGCGGTCCGCAGATCAGCGCCAGCGGGATCACCGCGCCGCAGGCGAGCACCGCCCAGCGGATCACCCAGATGTTGCGGACCGGGTCCTTGAGCGGCCCCCAGAAGGCGGCGCCGATGACCAGGTGGGCGAAGGCCAGCCAGTCGGTGCCGTAGGCCAGGAACGGGTAGTGCCGGTTGGTCTCGGCGATGCCGGTGTGGACCCGCTCGAACCAGGCCGTGACGGCCGGGACGTGGTCGGTCAGCGGGGCGGCCGGGCCGGTGGCGAACTCGACCAGCCAGCGGGTCTCGGTCTCCAGCGGGAAGGCGGTCAGGCCGCTCAGCACCAGGCAGACCAGGAAGAACCGGAGCCACCGTCGGACCCGCCGCAGGATGACCGCAGGATCGCCGTCCATCACGCACACCTCCCGCGCGCGCCGGGCGCGCGCCCATGCCGAATGTGCAGCCGGGCCTTGTCCCGTCTGCGTACGGTCGACTCTAGACCCTCGATTTGAACGTGTTCAACTTGCCTGAAGCCACCGGTCCCCGGACGCACCGATGCCCGGGCGCCGGAGCGGCACCCGGGCATCGGGGGAGGAGCGGCTACGCCGTGTACGTGAACGTGAACGGCGCGCTGGTGCCGCCCGCCGTGGTGACCGTGACGTCCACCGGCCCCGGCTGGGCGGCCGTCGGCGCGTACGCCGTGCAGAACTTCGGGCCGCAGGAGACCCGGTCGGCCGGCACCCCGCCGAACCGCACCGACCCGTACGTCAGGTTCGCGCCCGCGATCGCGACCGAGGTGCCGCCGGCCACCGGCCCACTGGCCGGGCCCAGGTACGTGACCGTCGGCGCGGGCGGCGCCGGCGAGGCGGCACCGGTGTAGTCGAAGGCGACCGGCGCCGCGGCCGTGCCGCCGGGGGTCACCACGCTGACCGGGGCGCTGCCGGACCCGCCGGGCGTGGTCACCGTGCAGGCGGTGTCGGTGCAGCCGCCCGGCGCCGGAACGCCGCCGACCAGCACCATGCCGTGGCTCAGGTTGCTGCCGCCGACGGTGACCGCGGTGCCGCCGGTGCCCGGGCCGGTGGTGGTGTCCAGGCCGGTCACGGACGGCGCGTCCGGGACGACCGGCGCCGGGGTGCTGCCGTCCAGGGTCGCGATCGCGACGTGGCCGGTGGGGTCGGTGTCGTTCGGGTTGCCGATGGTCGCGACCAGCTGGCCGGACGCCTTGGTCGGGTCGCCGTACACCTTCAGCTTCATGAACTCGGTGAACCCGACCCGCCGGGAGCCGACCAGCACGGCGTCCAGGTGGCGGCCGTCCGGCGAGACGGTCTCGGTGAAGGTGTAGTCGTACGGCGTGGAGTAGAACATCGCACCGTCGGTGGTGAGCCCCTGCGGCAGGTCGAGGGTGATGTGGGTCGGCCCGGTGAGGTCGGCCGTCCCCGCCGAGGTCCAGGTGACCGAGAACCCGCCCGGCCCGGGCGGGGTGGTGCTCGGCAGGTAGCCGTTCAGCGAGACCGTCACGTGCTGCGCCGAGGGGCCGGGTGCGTCGGTCGGCGCGGCCGCGGCGACGGCGGCGCCGGTGAGGAGGGTGGTCACGGACAGCGCGGCGGCGAGGCCGGCTTTCGCGAGTCGGGTGATCATGGGTCGATCATCACCGAACCGCCGCGCCGGCCCCACGGTTTTCTCGCATACCCGTTCGAGAATGGCGGGATCCCGTCGAAATCCCGTTCTGATTCGGCCCCTTTCAGTGCCGCTCAGCTGCCGCGTCGCCCGTCCACAAGGGCCGTTTCGGTCGATGTCGGTGCGAACCTCTAATCTTGTCCTCCGTGACCGTCATCGCTGACCCGCCCACCGAGCCCGGCCTGCGCCCGGCCGCCGGCGCCGCCGTGCCCGCCCCGCGGCCCGCGCCCGGCCCCGCCGCCGACGAAGGCCTGGCCCGCCGGCTCAAGGCGCTGGCCTGCACCGCCCCGCTGCACGACCTGGACAACCGCAAGGTCAACCTGGCCGGCGAGTACGGCGGCTACGCGATGGCCGAGGTCGGCCTCGCCGCGATCGACCTGGTCACCCTGCACATGGACTTCGACACCGGGGCCGACCGCGACATAGTGCTCGCCCGGATGCTGCCCCGGGTCGCCGCCCAGGCCCCGCGTCGGCCCGCCCCCGAGCACGAGCGGGTCGCCCGCTGGGTGCTGGAGTCGCTGATCAACGTCGGCAGCGTGGACCGCGGCTTCCGCGCCGTCTACGGCACCTTCGGCGCCGACGGCGAGTACGTCCGCCGGGACTACGACTTCAAGCTGATCGAGGAGGTCCCCGGCCCCGACGGCGGCGTCTACCTGCGCACCACCGACGAGGCGGTCAACGTCCTGGTCGGCGCGCTCGACACCGACGTCACCTCGGCCCAGATCGCCGCCGAGGTCAAGCTGGAGGTGCTGATCCGCCGCGGCCGCCTGGCCGACGCCCAGCTGGCCGCCGAACAGGCCCGCTACCGCACCGTCCAGTACGCCGAGACGCTGCGCCGAGCCCTCGACGCCACCCGCCGCAACGTCCGCGCGGTCGACTGGATGCAGGCCGTCCCGGACCTCATCGACGAGGCGCTGGACCACATCGCCGACCGCTACCGGCACGAGAACGCGATTCTCACCAACATCCGCAAGGCCCGCGACGAGGCCGAGGACCAGGAGCACAAGCGCCGCGCCGCCGAGCTGGTCGACATCGTCAAGGACTGCATCCGCCGCCACACCCAGCTGCAGACCCGCCTGCTGGAGGCCGGTCCGCTGTTCCGCGCCGAGCAGGACCGGCAGGCCTTCGCCACCCCCGGCGCCCGCAGCGGCATCGACCTGTACGGGCAGCTGCTCGCCCCCGTGCTGCGGCTGCCGATAGAGCAGGCGGTCCGCCCCACCGGCGCCTTCTTCGCCCGCGGCGCCGGCCTGCGCACGCCCGTCTCGGTGCGGGTCGCCGACCTGGTCGACCTGCTGCTCACCCCGCCGGTCGAGCGAGAGCACCTCGGCGCCGAACTGCCCGACCCGGACCTGGTCGCCACCCCGGACGACAGCCGCTTCTCCGAAGCCCAGCTGGAAGCCGCCCAGGAACTCCTCGACCTGCCCCCGGACGCCCCCCGCCGGCTCTCCGGCCTGCTCGCCGACGCCCGCAAGCAGGACCCGGAACTCCCGTACCTGGTCGCCCTGCTGGCCGTGCACGCGGCCAGCCCGCCGGTCGGCACCGCCTACCGCCAGGGCGAGGAGCGGCTGCTGTTCGCCGTGGACGACGGCACCCCGCTGCGCGACCGGGAGTTCGGCGGCGCCGACCTGATCGTCGGCAGCGCCCTGCTCGACGCCGTCGGCATGGCCGCCGACCGCAAGGACGCCGGCTGACCGGGCCCGACCGGGACATCCACAGGCACCACCGTGACGAACCACCACCACCACCACCGAGCCACCCCCGAGGAGCACCGCCCGTGACGACCCACCACGACACGTCCTGGGCGGCCGAGACCGAACCCGCGGCCCCCGCGCCGATCACCCCGGCCGACGTCGCCGACGCCGCCCGGCTGGTCTCCTTCGGCCTCCAGGCCAAGCTGCTCCCCGCCCGCGACGCCGAATACGCCGAACTCGTCCGCCGCCACCGCGAGGACCCCCCGTTCGCCCGGCTCGCCGACGCCATCGCCACCGGCATGGGCCTGGTCGTCCTGGAGGTCTCGCCGCGGGCCGGCATGGCCGTCGCCGCCGCCGAGGAGTCGCTGTTCGCCGTCCGGATGGGCGACTACTCGCGCCGCGCCGCCTCCGAGAGCACCGACCGCTTCCTGCACGGACTGGCCCACCTCGCCGTCGCCGCGATGGCCTTCCCCCGCCCCGAGGACCTCGCCGACGACGGCTACCTCGGCCGGATCACCGTCAACGGCGTCGACTCCTTCGTCCGCCAGGCCTGCCGCCGGCTGGAGGAGCAGGCCGACACCGACGGCGCCAACACCGACCCGGCCAGCGACGCCCCCGGCCTGGAGGCCGCCTGGCGGGTCTGGGCCCGGCGCACCGCCACCGGCGCCACCAAGGACGCCCGCCGGCTCTCCGGCTCCACCATCGGCATCGTCGCCAAGGCCGTGATGTTCCTGGTCGACTCCGGCTTCCTGCAGAAGGTCTCCGACGACTCCGGCGGCACCTACCGCACCACCGCCCGCTACCAGCTCCAGGTCCGCGACCTGGCCGGCAGCGCCGCGATGGCCGAACTGCTCGACCTCGGCATCGTCCCGGTCTCCGACGGCACCGCCAGCCTGCTGCCGCCGGACACCTCCGACGAGCTGGTCGCCGATGCCGGCCTGCCGTTCCACTCGCTCTGACCCACCCCACCGTTCCGACACCCACGTAGACGCACGGAGAACCGCCGCACATGTACGAGCTCAACCGGGTCCGCCTCTACTCGATCGGACCGGCCGGCGCGCGCTACGCCGACACGGTGCTCGACCTGCGCGGCGTCGGCGAGCCCGTCGCCGACCCGGCCCCGCAGCAGATCGGCCTGTTCGGCGAGGACACCGAGGGCCCGGTCCGCCGCCCCGCCCCGGCCGGCGTGCTCTTCCTGGAGAACGGCGGCGGCAAGTCCGTCCTGCTCAAGCTGATCTTCTCGGTGATGCTCCCCGGCCACCGCAACACCCTCGGCGGCGCCAGCTCCGGCGTGCTGCGCAAGTTCCTGCTCGCCGACGACTGCGGCCACGTCGCCCTGGAGTGGCAGCACACCGTCACCGGCGAACCGATCGTGGTCGGCAAGGTCAGCGAGTGGCGCGGCCGCCAGGTCTCCTCCGACCCGCGCAAGTTCGCCGAGACCTGGTACTCCTTCCGCCCCGGCCCCGGCCTCACCCTCGACTCGCTGCCGGTCGCCGAACGGATCAGCCTGGCCGGCGACCAGAAGGCCCGCGGCCGCCGCCGCACCATGAAGGGCTTCCGCGACGCCCTCACCGAGGCCGGCAAGGCCCACCCGCACCTCGACCTGGTCTTCGAGGACGGCCACGACCGCTGGACCGAACACCTCGGCGAACTCGGCCTCGACCCCGAACTCTTCCGCTACCAGCGCGAGATGAACGCCGACGAGGGCGAGGCGGCCGGCCTCTTCGCGGTCAAGCAGGACAAGGACTTCACCGACCTGCTGCTGCGCGCCGTCACCGACACCCGGGACACCGACGGCCTGGCCGACCTCGTCCACGGCTTCGCCGCCAAGCTCGGCCTGCGCTCCGAACTCACCGCCGAACGCGACTTCACCGCAGGCTCGCTCGACCTGCTGGAACGCATCGTCGAGGCCACCGCCGCCCGCGAGACCGTCCGCGAGGCCCACCGCACCGCCGAACGCCGCGCCCGCCGCCTCGCCCACGCCCTCACCTCCCGGGCCGCCGCCGAGCGCGACCGCGCCCAGGACCTCGCCGTCGAGGTCGCCGCCGCCGCGGCCGCCGTCACCGCCGCCGAGTCCGACCGCACCCGGCACGGCCTGATCGCCGACGAACTCACCCACCGGCACGCCACCCTGAGCCTCGCCGCGGCCACCGCCGAGGCCGCCACCCTGCGCCGCGAGCTCATCGACGCCCGCACCCTGCACTCCGCCTGGCAGGCCGCCGAGGCCGTACTGCGCCAGCGCGCCGCCGCCGACCGGGTCGCCCGGGTCGCCGCCGCGATCCGCGAGGCCGAACTCGACGCCGCCCCCGCGCTCGCCGCCCGCGCCCGCGCCGCCACCGCGCTCGCCCGCGCCCTGGAGGCCGCCGCCGCGGCCGCCGAAACCCGCGCCGACACCGAGGAGCAGCGCGCGAGCGAGCTCCAGGAGGACGGCGGCAAGGCCCAGTCCGACGCCACCGAGGCCGCCACCGCCGCCCAGAAGGCCCGCAGCGAGGCCGAGCACCTGCGCCAGCGCCTCGCCGAGGTCGAGCAGGAGACCGAGGCCGCCGTCGAGGCCGGCTTCATCGACTCCGACGGCGACGTGGACCCGGCCCGCGCCGCCCTGCACGCCGCCGACGTGGAGAAGGCCGCCGCCGCGGCCCTCGCCCAGGCCCGCGCCGCGGCCGAGGCCGGCGCCGTCCGGCTGCGCGAGGCCGCCGCCGCCACCTCCCGCGCCGAACTCGCCGCCGAACGGGCCGGCGACGCCCGCAAGGACGCCGCCCGCGCGCTGGCCGCCGAGCAGCGCACCGCCGCGCTGCTCGCCACCGAGCAGCGGCTCGCCGACCTGCTCTCGCTGACGCCGTACCAAGAGGACGCCGAGGAGGACGCCGGCTTCCTCACCCCCGCCGTGCTCGACCGCAACGCCGAGTACCTGCGCGAACTCCTCGACGAGGCCATCGCCACCGCCGAACGCACCCTGTTCGACCTGCGCACCGCCGCCGCCGACGACTCCCGCATCCTCGCCGCCCTCGGCGACGGCGGCCTGCTGCCGCCCGGCCCCGACGTGCTGGCCACCGTCGAGTACCTCGCCGAGCACGGCATCCCCGCCCTGCCCGGCTGGCGCTACCTCGCCCAGTCCGTCGACCCCACCGACCACGAGGCGATCCTCGCCGCCCGCCCCGAACTCGTCGACGGCGTGGTCGTCACCGACCCGTCCTCGCTGGAGCGCGCCCGCGAGGCCCTCCAGGCCGCCGCCCTGCTGCCGCGCTCCACCGTCGCCGTCGGTGCCGCCGCCTCGCTGATCGCCCCGATCACCGACGAGCCCGCCTTCTTCCTGGTGCCGCCGAACCCGGCCATGCACGACGAGTCCGCGGCCGACGGCGAGCGCCGCGAACTGCGCGCCCGCGCCGCCGCCCGCGAGGAGCACATCCGCGAACTCGCCGGCCGCCTCGGCGCCGACCGCGCCCTCGCCGCCCGCCTCGCCTCCTGGCACGCCAGCTGCCCGCCCGGCACCCTCGCCGAACTCGCCGCCGCCGCCGAAGCCGCCCGCGAGCACGCCGAGCAGGCCGCCGCCGCCCTGGCCACCCTGCGCGCCGACCACGACGAGGCCGAGACCGACCACGCGGCCGCCGCCTCCGCCCACGAGGAGCACCGCGAGACCGCCCAGCGCGCCCGCCGCCGCGCCGACGCCCTCTCCGGCCTCGCCTTCCGCCTGCGCGAGCGCGCCAACTGGGCCCGCCGCCAGCGCGAACTCGCCGAGGACGCCGCCGAGTGCGACCGCCGCCAGGCCGTCTGCGCCGAACGCGCCCGCACCTGCGACGAGGACCGCCGCGCCGCCCAGCGCGCCGCCGACGACGCCCGCCGCACCGTGCGCGCGCTGCGCGCCGAACGCGCCGAGATCCCCGCCGCCGAGCAGGCCGACGAGCCCGCCGAGCAGACCGCCCCCGCCGCGCTGCCCGCCCTGCGCGAGGCCTACCGGGCCGCCTCCCAGCTGTACGAGAAGGTCGGCGTCGGCGCCGACCTGCGCGCCGAACAGGCCCGCGCCGAAGGCGACGAGGCCGCCGCCGCGACCGAGCTCGACCGCCTCACCAACAAGGTCCGCACCCGCGCCGAGGAACTCCTCGGCAGCCCCGACGGCGCCGACGGCCCCGCCCGCCAGGCCGCCGCCGCCCGCGCCGAGGAACTGGTCGCCACCATCGAGGCCCGCTCCGCCACCGCCAGCGAGCAGCTCGGCCGGCTGCGCGGCGAGGTCGAGCGCTCCGCCCCCGCCGACGGCGAGGCGCACACCGACCTGCCCGAGGAGCTCGTCCCCACCGACCCCGAGCACGCCCAGACCCTGCTGCGCACCGCCACCGGCCGGCTCGCCGAGTGCCGCGAGGCCGTCGACACCGCCCGCACCGCCCACGCCGACCTGCAGCGCACCTTCGACGCCGCCCAGTCCGCCGGCGCCGACTTCGACGAGCTGGCCGGCCAGCTGCGCGACGGCCTGCGCGAGCAGCAGGAGGAGGACGGCCAGCCGGTCGAGCCCTACCTCGGCTCGCTGCCCGAGGCCCGCAACGCCTCCACCGACGCCCGCCGCGGCCTGCGGACCGCCGTCGGCGAGCTGTCCTCCGCCGAACTCGCCGTCCGGGACGCCTCCGACGCGCTGGTCCGGCACGCCAACGCGGCCCGCTACGAGGCCGTCCGCACCCCCGCCCGCCAGCAGATCCGCGAACTGCCCGCCTCCGCGCTGCCCGAGCACGCCGCCGCCTGGGCCGCCGCCTTCGCCCCCCGGCTGCGGGTGCTCACCGACGAGCTGACCCAGCTGGAGAAGAACCGCGGCTCGATCGTCGACCGGCTGCGCGGACTGGTCGAGTCCTCGCTCACCACCCTGCGCGCCGCCCAGCGGCTGTCCCGGCTGCCCGAGGGCCTGGGGGAGTGGTCCGGCCAGGAGTTCCTGCGGATCCGCTTCGAGGACCCGGACCACGCCACCCTGGTCGAGCGCCTCGGCGAGGTCATCGACGAGGCCACCCGCGCCGCCGTCCGGAAGAACAGCGACCTGCGCCGCGACGGCATGTCCCTGCTGCTGCGCGGCGTCGCCGCCGCGATCGGCCCCAAGGGCGTCAGCGTCGAGATCCTCAAGCCCGACGCGGTGCTGCGCGCCGAGCGGGTGAGCGTCGGCCAGATGTCCGACGTCTTCTCCGGCGGCCAGCTGCTCACCGCCGCGATCGCGCTCTACTGCACGATGGCCGCGCTGCGCGCCAACGACCGCGGCCAGTCCCAACTGCGGCACGCCGGAACGCTGTTCCTCGACAACCCGATCGGCCGCGCCAACGCCACCTACCTGCTGGAGCTCCAGCGCGCCGTCGCGGACGCGCTCGGCGTCCAGCTGATCTACACCACCGGCCTGTTCGACACCACCGCGCTCGCCGAGTTCCCGTTGGTGATCCGGCTGCGCAACGACGCCGACCTGCGGGCCGGCCTCAAGTACATCTCGGTGGAGGAGCACCTGCGCCCCGGCCTGCCCGCCCCCCAGGACCCGGACGGCCCGACCATCCACGGCGAGATCACCGCCACCCGGATGTTCAAGCGCCCCGCGGAGGTTCCCGCCCAGCCGTGAAATCACTAGCGTGATCACCATGCTGACGATCGCGCACCTCAGTGACATCCACCTCGGCCAGGTCCACGGCCGGGACGGCGGCAAGCGAGCCCGGCGGCGGGCCGAGCAGGTGATGGCGTACCTCAACGCCCTGCCCGGCCCGCTGGACGCGGTGCTGGTCACCGGCGACCTCGCCGACCACGGCCTGCCCGAGGAGTACGAGCAGGTCGCCAAGGCGCTGACCTCGCGGCACCCGGTGCTCACCTGCCCCGGCAACCACGACGTCCGCGCGCCGTACCGGCAGGTGCTGCTCGGCGAGGACCCCTCGGCGGAGCCGGTCAACCGGCTGCACCGACTGCCCGGCGCCGACGTGCTGATGCTCGACTCCTCGATACCCGGGCAGCACGACGGCCTGCTGGACGACCCGACCCTGGACTGGCTGGACGCCCAACTGGCCTCCGGTCGCCAGGAGTTGCCCGCCCTGGTGGCCTTCCACCACCCGCCGGTCGAGCTGCACATCCCGTACGTCGACGGCATCCGCCAGTTCGGCGAGGCGCGCCTGGCGGAGGTGCTGCGCCGCCACCCCCGGGTCGCCGCGCTGCTCTGCGGGCACTCCCACACCCCCGCCGCGACCACCTTCGCGGGCCTGCCGCTGCTGGTCGCGCCCGGGGTGGTCTCCACCATCACGCTGCCCTGCGAGGGCGGGCGCGGCATCACCTTCGACCACCCGCCGATGCTCGCCTTCCACGTCCTGGACGGCGACGGCCGGCTCACCACCCACTACCGGATCGTTTCCTGACGATCAGCCAACCACCGTACGGTCGCCGCTGGTTCCCCGGGCGGGGCGATCCAGCCGTCAGGTCCGCGGGCCCGTCCGGGGGAACGGGCGGGCGGCCAGCGGCTCGGGGGCGACCCGGCTGCCCGCCATCGGCGACGCCGAGTTCGGCCCGCGCATCCGCTGGGCGGCGACCTGGCGGGAGATCAGGATCTCCAGCAGGCACCACATCGTGCCGAACACCCCGAGCCCCATCGCCATCAGCGCGGGCGTCATCAGCCAACTGCCCGCGTACGAGGCCAGGGTCGCGACCACCACGCCCACCAGCGTGAAGGAGAGGCAGAGCACCGCCCGGACGGCTGCGGAGCGCACCTCGTCGGGCAGGCGGCGACGGCGGCGTGGCACGGGCATCGGGCGACCCCCAGGCGCGGGTTCGGTGGTGGACGGGTGGTGGACGCGGAACGGGTGCACACGAAATGCGCCCCCTCGCCTCACTCTGCCCCGTCGAACCCGGACCATGCGTCCGAATCCACCGAACTGCCGCCAAACCGTGTCATCCGGGCAGACGGTGGACGGCGGCCGGGGCTTCAGTCCAACTGCAGGTTGAGCTCCTCCAGGGCGCCGGTGACGATCGTCCGCATCGCCCGCTCGGCGTGCGCGGCGTCCCCGCCGCAGATCGCGTCGGCGACCTCCCGGTGCAGCCTGATCGCGTACGGCTCCGGCTGATGGGGCATCAGATGGTACTCGGTGCGGCCGGTGAGCACCGCCCCGACGGTGTCGCCGAGGTGGGCGAACATCTCGTTCCCGGAGGCGCGCAGCACGAGGGCGTGGAAGGCGATGTCGTACCCGAGGAAGGTGGTGAGGTCGGCCTCCCGGGCGGCGACCGTCAACTCCACGGCCAGCGAGCTGAGTTCGCGCCGGTCGTCGTCGGTCGCGTGGCTCGCGGCGAGCGCGGCCGCGGCCGGTTCGACGGCCACCCGCAGGGAGCCGAGCGAGCGCAGCTGGGCGGGCCGGTCCGCGCCGGCCAGGCGCCAGCGGATCACCATCGGGTCGAAGACGTCCCAGAGCGACTTCGGCTGGACGGTGATCCCGACCCGCCGCCGGGACGCCACCAGGCGCATCCCCTCCAGGACGCGCACCGCCTCCCGGACGACCGTCCGGGACACCCCGAACCGCCCCTCCAGGTCCTCCCCGCGCAGCACCGCGCCCTCGGGGATCTCCCCGGAGGCGATCGCCGGCCCGAGCTCGTCAAGCACCCGACCGGGCAGCCCCTGGATCTCCATCCGCCCAGCCTAGACGCCACCCGTCGCCGGCCCCCACCCCGCCCGCTGGTCCCGCACGGCGAGGAAGTAAAAGTATGACGATTTGGTTTCCCCCGCTTGAATACGTCATATCTTTGAGGCGATAGTGGCGGCCTGCAACGAAGGAGCACCACCGATGGCTCTCAACGTCGAGAACCGCGCCCTCCCGGGCACCCCCCTCACCGTCGTGGTGATGGGCGTCTCCGGTGTCGGCAAGACCACCCTGGCCCGCCTCCTGGCCGACCGCCTCGACCTCCCCTTCGCCGAGGCGGACGAGTTCCACCCGCCGGCCAACATCGCCAAGATGTCCGCCGGCACCCCGCTGGACGACCAGGACCGTGCGCCCTGGCTGCGCGCCATCGGCGCCTGGCTCAAGGAGCACGCCGAGGCCGGCACCGGCGGCGTGGTCACCTGCTCGGCGTTGAAGCACGGCTACCGCGACATCCTGCGCGCGGACGCCCCGGACGCCTTCTTCCTGCACCTCAGCGGTGGTCACGAGCTGGTCGAGGACCGGCTCTCCCACCGCGCCGGCCACTTCATGCCGACGTCGCTGCTCGGATCCCAGTACGCCACCCTCGAGCCCCTGGGTGCGGACGAGCACGGCGCGGTCCTGGACGTGGGCCCGTCCCCCGAAGAACTCGTCGAGATGGCCGTGGCGCTGCTGCGGCCCGTCAATGGAGACCTCGCGTGAGCAACGCCCCCACCCTCCTCGCGGCGGCGGCCGCCCCACCGGCCCTGCCGCACACCGGCAGCGACTCCCAGCTGCTGATCGCGGTGCTGCTCAGCATCGGTGCGATCGTCGTGCTGATCACCAAGCTGAAGCTGCACCCGTTCCTCGCCCTCACGCTCGGCTCCGGCCTGCTGGCCGCCGTCGCGGGCGCCCCCTTCGACAAGCTGCTGAGCAGCTTCTCCACCGGCTTCGGCTCCACCGTGGCCAGCGTCGGCCTGCTGATCGGCCTGGGCGCGATGCTCGGCAAGCTGCTCGCGGACTCGGGCGGCGCCAACATCATCGCCGACACCGTGCTGTCCCGGACCGGCAACAAGGCGCTGCCGTGGGCGATGGCGCTGATCGCCGCCGTGCTCGGCCTGCCGCTGTTCTTCGAGGTCGGCGTGGTCCTGCTGATCCCGATCGTGCTGCTGGTCGCCCGCCGCGGCAACGTGCCGCTGATGCGGGTCGGCATCCCGGCCCTGGCCGGACTGTCGGTGCTGCACGGCCTGGTGCCCCCGCACCCGGGCCCGCTGGTCGCCGTCGACGCGCTGAAGGCAGACCTCGGCATCACCCTGGCGCTCGGCCTGCTGATCGCGATCCCGACCCTGATCGTGGCCGGCCCGCTGTTCGCCCGGGTGGCCGAGCGCTGGGTCGGCCCGCTGGAGCTCCCGGCCGCCACGGCCCCCGAGGAGACCGTCAAGCACGAGCGCACCCCGTCCTTCGGTGCGGTGCTGGCGACCATCCTGCTGCCGGTGGTGCTGATGCTCGGCAAGGCGCTGGCCGACGTGGTGATCGACGACCCGAAGGCGACCGGCCAGCGGGTCCTCGACTTCGTCGGCTCCCCGCTGATCGCCCTGCTCGCCGCGACCCTGCTCGGCATGCTGACCCTCGGCAAGGCGGCCGGCTTCGACAAGGCCCGGATCTCCGACACCGTCGGCAAGGCGCTCGGTCCGATCGCCGGCATCGTCTTCATCGTGGGCGCGGGCGGCGGCTTCAAGCAGACCCTGATCGACGTGGGCGTCGGCAACGCGGTGAGCGAGTGGTCCGGCAAGTGGCACATCTCGGCGCTGCTGCTGGGCTGGCTGATCGCTGTGCTGATCCGCCTGGCCACCGGCTCGGCGACGGTCGCCACCATCACCGCGGCCGGCATCGTCTCCCCGCTCGCCGCGAACATGTCCTCGACCCACGCGGCCCTGCTGGTGCTCGCGATCGGGGCCGGCTCGCTGTTCCTGTCGCACGTCAACGACGCCGGCTTCTGGCTGGTGAAGGAGTACTTCGGGATGAGCGTCGGGCAGACGCTGAAGTCCTGGTCGGTGATGGAGACGATCATCTCGGTCGTCGCGATCGCGCTGATCATGCCGCTGAGCCTGATCATCTAGCGCACCCACCCGCAGCACCGCCGAGGGGCGGCACCCGTACCGTACGGGTGCCGCCCCTCGGCGTTCCCGCCTGTTCCCGTCAGTGCCCCAGCAGCCCCGACAGCACCGCCGACGTCGCCGCCAGCAGCTCCTCGGCCGCCGCACCGCCCGCCGCCGTCCGGGCCAGCAGGCCCTCGCGCGCCGCCAGGATCACCACCGCCGCCTGCCCGGCGTCCGCCCCCGGGGGCACCAGCTCGGGCAGTGCCCGCTCCAGGACGTCCGCCAGCGCCCGCGCCACCGTCCGGTCCCGGCCAAACGCCGGGCGGGCGCCCGGGGAAACCCCGAACGCCCGCCCGCTGTACAGCAGTTGCTTACTTGGTCCCACGCTTGGTGAGGCTGTGCTTACTTGGTTCCACGCTTCGCGAGAAAGGCCTCGACCTCGTCCCGGATCTCCGGCGTGTCCAGCCCGCGCACCGTCATGGTGGTGCGGCGCCGCAGCACGTCGTCCGCGGTGTACGCCCACTCGTTCTCGGCCGCGTAGGCGACCTGCGCCCAGACGTCCGGGCCGTCCTCGTGGATCGGCCGGCCGAGCTCCGGGTTCTCGTCGATCATGCGGGCGATGTCGAAGGAGAGCGTGCCGTAGTGGCTGGCCAGGTGCTTGGCGACCAGCGGCTCCATCCGGGAGCCCGGCTCGCGGTCGATCAGCAGGCGGTGCGCGACGGCGTTCGGCGCGCCGACGCCCGGCAGCGGGACGGTCGGGGCGATCGGGGACATGTCCTCGGCGAGGCCGGTGCCGGGCACGTGGGCCAGCTTCTCCAGCACGGCGCGGCCGATGTGCCGGTAGGTGGTCCACTTGCCGCCGGAGACCGACAGCATGCCGCCGCGGCCCTCGGTGACGACGGTCTCGCGCTTGGCGGCGGCGGTGTCGCCGGGGCCGCCGGGGAGCACGCGCAGGCCCGCGAAGGAGTAGGTGATCAGGTCGCGGTCGAGGTGCTCGTCGCGGATCGCGTGCGCGGCCTCGCCCATGATCTGGTCGATGTCCGCGTCGGTGGCCCGGACGTCCTTCGGGTCGCCGGTGTACTCCTCGTCGGTGGTGCCGAGGAGGACGTGGTCCTCCCACGGGATGGCGAAGGAGACGCGGTACTTGTCGATCGGGATGGTCAGCGCGGCGCGCCACGGCGAGCGGCGCTTGACGACGACGTGGGCACCCTTGGAGAGGCGGATCGACGGCGCGGCGCCGGCGTCCTCCATCTTGCGCAGGTGGTCGACCCACGGGCCGGTGGCGTTGAGCACCAGACGGGCGTTCACGCCGAACTCGCTGCCGTCCAGGCGGTCGCGCAGCTCGGCGCCGGTGACCCGGCTGCCGGTGAAGCGCAGGCCGGTGACCTCGGCGTGGTTGAGCACCACGGCGCCGGCGTCGACGGCGGCGCGCACGGTCATCACCGCGACGCGCGAGTCGTTCATCTGGTGGTCGCCGTAGACGGCCACCGAGCGCAGGCCCTCGGTGCGCAGCGCGGGCACCTGCTGGGCGGCGTGGGCGGCGGTGGAGACCCGGCCCATGCCGTCGCGGAAGGCGGACAGCGCCGAGTACAGGAACACGCCAGCGCCGAGCTTGGCCGCGCCGTGCGGGCCGCCCTTGTAGACCGGCACGAAGAAGGTCAGCGGGTTGACCAGGTGCGGGGCCACGTCGGTGGAGAGCGCGCGGCGCTCCTTGTGGTTCTCGGCGACCAGCTTGACCGCGCCGGTCTGCAGGTAGCGCAGACCGCCGTGGACGAGCTTGGAGGAGGCGCTGGAGGTGGCACCGGCGAAGTCGCCGGCGTCGACCATGGCGACCTTCAGGCCGGCCTGGGACGCGGTCCAGGCGACGGCCGTGCCGAGGATGCCGCCCCCGATCACCAGCAGGTCGTAGGTGGCCTTGCCGAGCAGTTCACGGGTCTCGGCGCGGGAGGCGGTGCGGCCGGCGGTGCGCTCGGCGCCCAGGGTCGGGATGGTTGCCATGGTGGTTGTGTACGGCGCGCTGTTCCGGCTGCGCCGTTACTCCTCTCGGGTGCGGTACGGCCTCTGCTGGAGAGGCCGGTCGGCCCGGTGCGGCGGGCCGGTGAAACACGGTGTCGCCCGGTGCCGGAACACCGGGCGGCCGACCGGGGCGCGGGGCCCCGGCCGGCTGGTCGGTCAGTTGGTCTCTTCCTCCTCCACCCAGCCCATGGTGCGCTCCACGGCCTTGAGCCACTTCTTGTACTCGCGCTCCCGGGTGGCCTCGTCCATGCGCGGGGTCCACTCGGCGGCGCGGTGCCAGTTGGCCCGCAGGGTGTCGAGGTCGTTCCAGAAGCCGACGGCGAGACCGGCCGCGTAGGCGGCGCCGAGGGCGGTGGTCTCGGCCACGTACGGGCGCTCGACCGGGGCGTCCAGGACGTCGGCGATGTTCTGCATGAGCAGGTTGTTGCTGGTCATGCCGCCGTCGACCTTGAGGGCGGTGAGCTCGACCCCGGAGTCCTTCTGCATGGCGTCGACGACCTCGCGGGTCTGCCAGGCGGTGGCCTCCAGGACGGCCCGGGCCAGGTGGCCCTTGGTGACGTACCGGGTCAGACCGGCGATCACACCGCGGGCGTCGGAGCGCCAGTACGGGGCGAACAGGCCGGAGAAGGCCGGGACGAAGTAGGCGCCGCCGTTGTCCTCGACGGTGTTGGCGAGGGTCTCGATCTCGGCGGCGGTGGAGATGATGCCGAGCTGGTCGCGCAGCCACTGGACGAGCGAGCCGGTGACGGCGATGGAGCCTTCCAGCGCGTACACCGGGGCCTGGTCGCCGATCCGGTAGCCGACCGTGGTCAGCAGGCCGTGGTACGAGTTGACGATCTTCTCGCCGGTGTTCAGCAGCAGGAAGGTGCCGGTGCCGTAGGTGGACTTGGCCTCGCCCTCGTTGAAGCAGGTCTGGCCGAACAGCGCGGCCTGCTGGTCGCCGAGCGCGGCGGCGACCGGGACGCCGGCCAGGTCGCCGACGGCCTCGCCGTAGACCTCGGCGGAGGAGCGGATCTCCGGGAGGACGGCCAGCGGCACGCCCATCGAGTCGGCGATCTTCTCGTCCCAGGCCAGGGTGTTCAGGTTCATCAGCATGGTGCGGCTGGCGTTGGTCACGTCGGTGACGTGCTTGCCGCCGTTCACACCGCCGGTGAGGTTCCAGATCACCCAGGTGTCCATGGTGCCGAACAGGATGTCGCCGGCCTCGGCGCGCTCGCGCAGGCCCTCGACGTTGTCCAGCAGCCAGCGGATCTTCGGGCCGGCGAAGTAGCTGGCCAGCGGGAGGCCGGTCTCGCGGCGGAAGCGGTCCTGGCCGACGTTGCGGCCCAGCTCGCGGCAGAGCGCCTCGGTGCGGGTGTCCTGCCACACCAGCGCGTTGTGCACCGGCTCACCGGTGTTCTTGTCCCACAGGACGGTGGTCTCGCGCTGGTTGGTGATGCCGATCGCGCGGATGTCGTCCTTGGTCAGGCCGGCCTTCTCCAGCGCACCGCGGACGACCGACTGCACCCGGGTCCAGATCTCGGCGGCGTCGTGCTCGACGTAGCCGGGCTGGGGGAAGATCTGCCGGTGCTCCTGCTGGTCGACGGAGACGATCCGGCCGTCGGCGCCGAAGATGATGCAGCGGCTGGAGGTGGTGCCCTGGTCGATCGCGGCGATGTAGTTGCCAGTGGAGGTCATGTGGAGGGTCCTCGGCTCAAGTTCGGGGGTTACGGGGTGGGTGGGCCTGACACGGACGTTCGGTAGCCGTACGTCCGGTCAGTCCCCGTGGCTCGGTGGTTTCCGACCGGGCCTTTAGAACAGGGCGTTGTAGACGCCGCCGGCCGCGAGGCCGCCCAGGATCGGACCGACGACCGGGATCCAGGCGTAGGACCAGTCGGAGCCGCCCTTGTTGGGGATCGGCAGGAAGGTGTGGGCGATGCGCGGGCCGAGGTCACGGGCCGGGTTGATCGCGTAACCGGTCGGGCCACCGAGGGAGAGGCCGATGCCGACGACGGTGAGGGCGACGATCAGGGTGCCCATGCCGCTGTCACCCAGGCCCTTGGTGGTGCCGAGGGTGAGGATCGCCATGCAGAGCACGAAGGTGCCGATGACCTCGGTGATCACGTTCTGGAGCGGGTTCCGGATCTCGGGCCCGGTCGAGAAGATGCCGAGGGTGGGCTCCTTGTTGGCCTGGAACTGGCCGAGGTAGGCGAGCCAGACCATGACGGCGCCGATGATCGCACCGAGCAGCTGGGAGCCGATGTAGAGCGGCACCTGGCTCCATTCGCCGGTCTTGACGGCGATGGCGATGGTGACGGCCGGGTTGAGGTGGGCACCGGACTTGGCACCGGTCATGTAGGCGGCGATGAGGACCGCGAAGCCCCAGCCGAAGGTGATCGCCAGCCAGCCGGCGTTGAAGGCCTTCGACTTCTTGAGGGTCACGGCGGCGCAGACGCCGCCGCCGAGGAGTATCAGGGCGGCGGTGCCGAGGGTTTCGCCGACGAAGACGTCGCCGTTGGAGATGGCGGACACAAAGACTCCCTTGTCATGGCCCGAAGTGCGGGTGGGGGCAGGTGGCCGGTGGATCCCTGTGCGGGTGAGCGCGCTGTGGGAGTGATCTTCCCGGCCATCGTTCGACAATGTCGACCGTCATGCGGAAGCTTCCTCCCCAGGTCGGCCCCGCGTCAAGGCGGGGTTACGCAGCTGTGACCCTTCCCTCGGAAGGTCCCCCGAAGTTACCCAGCGGAGCGCCCCGAATCGGGGCAAAACGCCAAGGCGCGGACAGGCTCACCGCCCGTCCGCGCCTCAGCGTGACGAATCGACCGCGTTGCTCAGAACCGCCCGGCGCCCAGGTCGCGGGAGATCGCCCGCGCCGCGCTGCGCACCGAGGCCACCAGCGAGGGCTTCACGAAGCCGTCCTCGCAGACCCGTTCCACCGGCCCGTTGATGCACACCGCGCCCACCGGGTTGCGCCGGCGGTCCTGGATCAGCGCGGCGATCGAGGCCACGCCCTCCCAGGTCTCCTCGATCGAGTCCGCCCAGCCGCGCTCGCGGATCAGCGCGCACTCGGCGTCCAGGTCGCTCGCCTCGGTCAACGTCCGCACGGTGTACGACTCGTACGGCCCGTCGCCCAACTCCCCGCGCGCGACCGGGTCGTAGGCCACCAGCACCTTGCCGATCGCGGTGCTGTGCAGCGGCTGCATCGAACCGACCTCCAGCACTTGCCGGGTGTCGTCGGGCCGGAACACGTGGTGCACGATCAGCACGCCCTGCTGGTGCAGCACCCCCAGGTAGACGGTCTCGCCGGCCGCCCTGGCCAGGTCGTCCGCCCACACCAGCGCCCGCGCGCGCAGCTCGTGCACGTCCAGGTAGCTCTGCCCCAGCCGCAGCAGCTCGGCGCCCAGCTGGTACTTCCCGCTCTCCGGGTCCTGCTCGACGAAGCCCTCCTGCTGCAGCGTGCGCAGGATGCCGTGCGCGGTGCCCTTGGCCAGGTCCAGCGCCGTCGCGACCTCGGACAGCCCCAGGCGGCGCTCGCCGCCGGCCAGCAGGCGCATGATCGCGGCGGCCCGGGAGAGCGACTGGATCGGGCCGGGCATGGATACCTCCGGGCGACAGGCGGTCGACATTGTCGACCGCAGTGGTGACGGGACGAGTCTGCCAGGCCGCCGTCCGTCCGTGCACCTTCCCCCTCGGTAACCCGCACTCAGCCGGGTGTTAACCTTCCGCGCCGCCGACGCCGGTCCTCCTGGTCGGGCGCCTCAGCCGTCCGCCCCGCTCAGCACCCCGCGCCGTACGCTCACCTCCGCCGCCAGCGCGGCGATCCCGTCGGTGCCGACCCGGCAGCAGCCGCCGACCAGCCGGGCGCCGTCCGCCAGCCAGCCGCCCACCCGGGCGGAGCGGAAGGTCGACTCCCCGCGCCAGTCCCGGCGGTCCGGATCCCAGTTCTCCCCGCTGTTCGGGTAGACCACCACCGGCTTCCCGGTCACCTCGGCGGCCACCGCCACCGCCAGGTCCGCGTCCTGCGGGGTGCAGCAGTTGACGCCCACCGCCAGCACCTCGTCCACCTCGGCGGCCAGCGCGAACGCCTCGGCCAGCGGCTGCCCGGCCCTGGTCCGGCCGTCCGCCACGCTGTACGACAGCCAGGCCGGCACCCCCAGTCCGCGCACCAGCTCCAGCAGCGCCCGGGCCTCGTCCACGTCCGGCACCGTCTCCAGCGCCAGCACGTCCGGCCGGGCCGCCGCCAGCACCTCCAGCCGCGGCCGGTGGAACGCCACCAGCTCCGCGTGGTCCAGCCCGTACCGGCCGCGGTACTCCGAACCGTCCGCCAGCACCGCCCCGTACGGGCCGACCGAGGCCGCCACCCAGCGCCGCCGCCCGCCCGGCTCGGCCCGCGCCGCCTCCCGGGCCAGCTCCACGCTGCTCGCCAGCAGCCGGGCCGCCGCCGCGTGCCCCACCCCGCGCCGGGCGAAGCCCTCGAAGCTCGCCTGGTAGCTCGCCGTGATGGCGACCTCGGCCCCGGCCGCGAAGTACGCCCGGTGCGCCGAGACCACCGCCTCCGGGTCGTCCGCGAGCAACCGCGCCGACCACAGCGCGTCCGACAGGTCGTGCCCGGCGGAGACCAACTGGTTGGACAGCCCGCCGTCCAGGACCAGCGGGCCGGCCGCCA
This sequence comes from Kitasatospora sp. NPDC058162, assembly GCF_042884005.1. Lineage (NCBI taxonomy): Bacteria > Bacillati > Actinomycetota > Actinomycetes > Kitasatosporales > Streptomycetaceae > Kitasatospora > Kitasatospora sp. NPDC058162. The sequence goes on along the minus strand of NZ_JBHVUS010000038.1, from coordinate 6,694 downwards.
GCGCGGCGGCGAAGTCCGGCGGGGCAGCAGTGGGCATCTCGGCCTCCTCGGGCGCGGTCGTTCCTGGTCACAGCCTAGAAGGCGGAGACCTCCGATGACCCGGAAAACCGTTTGCCGCCGGGGAACGAAGTCGTTACGTTGTGCTCATCCCGAGAACGACAGCACCAAGTGCCCCAGGGCGCGGAGAGGAGCCGGCGATGGCAGCGGACGACGCGTCCCCCCAACCCGCCGCCGGGCCCACGGCCGAGCAGCAGTGGCTCGCCGCGTACGACCCGCGCGCCTACGCCCCGATCGCCGTCACCGTCGACGTGGTGGCACTGACACTGCGGCACGGCCGGCTGCACGTGCTCCTGGTCGAACGCGGCGCCCCGCCCTACCAGGGCTGCTGGGCGCTGCCCGGCGGCTTCCTGCGAGCGGGGGAGGAGGGCCTCGACGAGGCCGCCGCCCGCGAACTCGCCGAGGAGACGGGCCTGCAGGGCGTCTCCGAGGCCGAGGCCGCGCTCTGCCGCCTGCACCTCGAACAGCTCGGCACCTACGGCGCCCCCGAGCGGGATCCGCGGATGCACGTCGTCTCCGTCGCCTACCTGGCCTTCGCCCCGGACCTGCCCGACCCGCAGGCCGGAACGGACGCCGCGGCCGCCGCCTGGCACCCGGTGGCCGACCTCGACCCGGCCCCGCGGTCCCTCGACCGCGCCAAAGCCGCCGGTGTGCCCGCCGACACCCACGGGGGTGGCGTCGACGGGCACACCGGCCCCCGGCCGGTCGCACCGCACCCGATCCGGCTGGCCTTCGACCACGCCCGCATCCTGGCCGACGGCCTCGACCGGGTGCGCGCCAAGCTGGAGTACAGCCCGCTCGCCACCGCCTTCCTGCCCTACGACTTCACCATCCCCGACCTCCGCGCCGTCTACGAGGCCGTCTGGGACGAGAAGCTCCACCCCGGCAACTTCCACCGCAAGGTGCTCTCCGTCCCCGGCTTCGTCGAGAGCACCGGCTCCACCACCGAGCGCGGCGGCGCCCGCGGCGGCCCCCGCGCCCGCACCTACCACGCGGGCGACGCCCAGCTGCTGCACCCCGCACTGCTCCGCCCGGCCCGCGAGGACGGCTAGGGCCTCTCTTTCGGAGAGGCCCTTGGGCCTCGAAGCATCCGGCACCGACGACCGGCCCCGCTGAGCACCGGGCTACCATCCGCCCATGACCACCGACGAAGCGACCCGCACCACCCACCGGCCGTTCTCCCACTGCCACTTCTGCGGCACGCCGTACCCGCCCGGCACCGACAGCTGGCCCCGCACCTGCCCCGGCTGCGCCGAGATCAGCTACCGCAACCCGCTCCCCGTCGCCGTCACCGTCCTGCCCGTCACCCGCCCCGACGCCGACCCGGCCCTGGTCGTCATCCGCCGCACCATCGAACCCGGCTACGGCGAACTCGCCTTCCCCGGCGGCTACATGGACTTCGGCGAGAGCTGGCAGCAGGCCTGCGTGCGCGAACTCGCCGAGGAGACCGGCATCCTGGCCGACGCCGCCGACGTCCGCCTGATCCACACCGCCTCCGACCCCAACGGCCGCTTCGTCATGCTCTGCGGACTGCTCCCCGCCCGCCCGCTCGCCGAGCTCCCGCCCTCGCTCCCCACCGACGAGACCGAGGGCTGGCTGCTCGCCACCGCCGACACCGCGCTCGTCTGGGACTTCCACAACGGCATCCTGCGCCGCTGGTTCGACGGCGAGTTCGACCCCCGCTGACCGGCCCCGGCCCCACCGGCCGACCCTGGCGCAGCGGCCGCTCACATGGCATGGTCTGCACCGACAGCCCAACCGGACGGGTTGGCCACGAGCTCACCCGTCCCGACCACCGGCCGGGAGACCACCACCGTGAGCACCCCTTCCCAGGACCAGCCGCTCTGGCGCCCCAACCCCGCTCGCGCCGCCGCCACCAGTCTGGTCGCCTTCCAGGCCTGGGCCGCCGAACACCACGGCGCCCCGGCCGCCCCGCTCGCCCCGGCCGCCGACGACCAGCAGGCCGCCCAGCGCTACGCGGACCTGCACGCCTGGTCCACCGCCGACCTCGACCGCTTCTGGACGGCGGTGACGCAGTGGTTCGACGTCCGCTTCACCGAAGCCCCCGAGGCCGTCCTCGCCGACCGGGCGATGCCCGGCGCCCGCTGGTTCCCCGGCGCCCGCCTCAACTACGCCGAGCACGCCCTGCGCGCCGCGGAGGATCCTGCCAACGCCGACCGCCCGGCGATCCTCCACCTGGACGAGACCACCGAGCAGCCGGCCGTCCTCACCTGGTCCGAGCTGCGCCGCCAGGTCGGCTCCCTGGCCGCCGCCCTGCGCGCCCGCGGCGTCGGACCCGGCGACCGGGTCAGCGCCTACCTGCCCAACATCCCGCAGGCCGCCGTCGCCCTGCTCGCCACCGCCGCCGTCGGCGCCGTCTGGACCAGCTGCGCCCCCGACTTCGGCGCCCGCAGCGTCCTCGACCGCCTCCAGCAGATCGAACCCGCGGTCCTCTTCGCCGTCGACGGCTACCACTACGGCGGCAAGGACCACGACCGCACCGAGGTCGTCGCCGAGCTGCGCCGCGAACTCCCCAGCCTGCACACCGTGGTGCACGTGCCGCTGCTCGGCGCCCCGGCCCCCGAGGGCGCCCTCCAGTGGGACGACCTGGTGGCCGACGACGTGGAGCCGGTGTTCGAGCCCGTCCCCTTCGACCACCCGCTCTGGGTCCTCTACTCCTCCGGCACCACCGGCCTGCCCAAGGCCATCATCCAGAGCCAGGGCGGCATCCTGCTCGAACACCTCAAGCAGGCCGGCCTCCACCTTGACCTCGGCCCCCGGGACCGCTTCCTCTGGTACACCTCCACCGGCTGGATGATGTGGAACTTCCTGCTGGCCGGCCTCCTGGTCGGGGCCACGATCGTGACCTACGACGGCAGCCCGGGCCACCCCGACACCGGCGCCCTGTGGTCCGTCGCCGCCCGCACCGGCGCCACCGTCCTCGGCACCTCCGCCGCGTACGTCATCGCCAGCCGCAAGGCCGAGCTCCACCCCGGCCGCGAACTCGACCTCTCCGCCGTCCGCTGCATCGGCACCACCGGCTCCCCGCTCCCGCCCGACGGCTTCCGCTGGATCTACGACGAGGTCAAGCAGGACGTCTGGCTCGCCTCGGTCAGCGGCGGCACCGACGTCTGCTCCTGCTTCGTCGGCGGCGTCCCCACCCTGCCGGTGTACCTCGGCGAGATCCAGGCCCCCTGCCTGGGCGCCGCCGTCGAGTCCTGGGACGTCCAGGGCCACCCGCACACCGACACCGTCGGCGAACTCGTCGTCACCGCGCCCATCCCGTCGATGCCCACCGGCTTCTGGAACGACCCCGAGGGCACCCGGTACCACGACAGCTACTTCGACACCTACCCCGGCATCTGGCGCCACGGCGACTGGATCACCGTCACCTCCCGGGGCACCGTCGTCATCCACGGCCGCTCCGACTCCACCCTCAACCGCCAGGGCGTCCGGATGGGCTCCTCGGACATCTACGAGGTGGTCGAGCGCCTCCCCGAGATCGCCGAATCCCTGGTCATCGGCCTGGAGGAGCCCGACGGCGGCTACTGGATGCCGCTGTTCGTCGTCCTCGCCCCCGGCGCCGAACTCGACCAGGACCTCATCGGCCGCATCCGCACCTCGCTGCGCACCGAGCTCTCCCCGCGCCACGTCCCGGACGAGGTGATCGCCGTCCGCGGCCTGCCGCACACCCTCACCGGCAAGCGCATCGAGGTCCCGGTCAAGCGGATCCTCTCCGGCACCCCGCTGGAGCAGGCCGTCAACCCCGGCTCCGTCGACAACCTCGACCACCTGCGCTTCTTCGAGCAGCTCCGGGTCGACCGCCAGGCCTGACCGGCCCGCAGAACGCCGAAGGGGCGCCCCCACCGGGTGTGGTGGGGGCGCCCCTTCGCGGCTACCGCTTGCCTACTCGCCTACTGGCCTACTCGCCGGAGAGCACCTGCTGGGCGGCGGCCCGCGCCTCCTCGGCGCTGTCCGCGGCCCGGGCCGCCTCGGCCGCCCGGCGGCACTGCGCCAGCGTGTACTTCGCCAGGGTGCTCCGCACGTACGGGATCGAGGCCGAGCCCATGGAGAGGCTGGTGACGCCCAGACCGGTCAGCACCACGGCCAGCAGCGGGTCCGAGGCCGCCTCGCCGCAGACGCCGCAGCTCTTGCCGACCGCCTGCGCCGCCTCGGCGGCAGCGGCGACCAGGTCCAGCAGGGCGGGCTGCCACGGGTCCTGCAGCCGGGCCAGCGCACCGACCTGGCGGTCGGCGGCGAAGGTGTACTGGGCGAGGTCGTTGGTCCCCAGCGACAGGAACTCGACCTCCTGGAGGATCGACCGGGCGCGCAGCGCGGCCGACGGGATCTCCACCATCGCACCGAACTTCGCGACCAGGCCGGCCTCGCGGCACGCGGCCGCGAAGTCCGCGGCGTCCTTGCGGTCGGCCACCATCGGGGCCATCACCTCGAGGTGCACGGGCAGGCCCTCGGCCGCCGTGGCCAGCGCCCGCAGCTGGGTGCGCAGCACCTCGGGGTGCTCCAGCAGGGTGCGCAGACCGCGCACGCCCAGCGCCGGGTTCGGCTCGTCGGCCGGGGTCAGGAAGTCCAGCGGCTTGTCGGCGCCCGCGTCCAGCACCCGGACCACGACCCGGCCCTCCGGGAAGGCCTCCAGCACCTTGCGGTACGCCTCGACCTGCTTCTCCTCGGAGGGAGCCTTCGCCGAGTCGTCCAGGAACAGGAACTCGGTACGGAACAGGCCGACGCCCTCCGCACCGTTCTCCAGCGCGGCCGGCACGTCCGCCGGGCCGCCGACGTTGGCCAGCAGCGGCACCCGGTGCCCGTCCGAGGTCCGCCCCGGGCCGGAGGAGGAGGCCAGCGCGGCCTTGCGCTCGGCCGCGATCGCCCGCAGCTCGTCCTGCTTCTCCTGCGAGGGGTCCAGCAGCACGTCGCCCGAGCTGCCGTCCACCGCGACGACGGTGCCCTCGGCGACGTCCGTCGCCCCCGGCAGCGCGACCACGGCCGGCACGCCCAGGGCCCGCGCCAGGATGGCGCTGTGGCTGGTCGGCCCGCCCTCCTCGGTCACGAAGCCGAGCACCAGCGTCGGGTCCAGCAGCGCGGTGTCGGCCGGCGCGAGGTCCCGCGCGAACAGCACGTACGGCTCGTCGCTGTCCGGCACGCCCGGCATCGGCACGCCCAGCAGGCGCGCCACGATGCGGTTGCGCACGTCGTCCAGGTCGGCGACGCGCCCGGCCAGGTACTCCCCGGCGGAGGCCAGCAGCGCACGGTACGCCGCGAAGGCGTCGTACACGCCGCGCTCGGCACTGCTGCCGACGGCGATCCGGCGGGACACGTCGGCCATCAGCTCGGGGTCCTGCGCCATCAGCGCCTGGGCCTCCAGCACGGCCTGCGCCTCGCCGCCGGCCAGGTTGCCGCGCGCGATCAGGTCGGCGGCGACGGCCTCGACGGCCGCCTGGGCGCGAGCCTGCTCGCGCGGGGCGTCCTCGGTCGGGATCTGGGTGGTCGGGGGCTCCAGCACCGCCGTGCCCATGTGCCGCACCTGGCCGATCGCGACCCCGTGGCTGACACCCACGCCGCGCAGTGTCTTCTCCATGTACCTAATCTCCGCTGAGAGGAGCGGCCCCGCCGGGAACCGCTGAGTGCCGGGTCGCCCCGTCAACTCCTGCGGGGCGGGTGTGTGTCGGTGGTTGAGGGGTCAGCTCCAGCTGAACAGCTCGTCGCCCGCCTGGACCTTGCCGGACTCGACCAGGCCACCCAGCGAGTCGGGGGCGGCCTCCAGCGCCACGATCGGCGAGATCGGCGACTTGCCCGCGGCCTCGACCGCGGCCGGGTCCCACCGGATGACGGCCTGACCGCGGGTCACCGTGTCGCCCTTGTTGACGAGCAGCTCGAAGCCCTCGCCGTTCAGCTGCACCGTGTCGATCCCGAGGTGGGTCAGCACACCGTGCCCGTCCGCGTCCACCACCACGAAGGCGTGCGGGTGCATGGAGACGACGACGCCGTCCACCGGAGCGACCGCCTCGGTGGGCTCGCGAACCGGGTCGATCGCGGTGCCCGGGCCGACCATCGCACCCGAGAACACCGGATCCGGCACGCCGGCGAGCCCGACGACCTGCCCGGTCAGCGGCGACGTCACAGTGGTCATGGTTGTGCCTCCCAAGTGCGCATTTCAGCGAGCGGCCGCGAGGTGCGGCACACGATCAACTGAAGCCTAAATCATGTCAACTTCGGACATCTGTCGACATTCCCGGGCGAAGACCCACGCCCCCGCCTGTCTACCGACCGGCGTCACATCGACTCGCGACTGGTCTAGTCCTCTTGGTCGATGCGCCGCACTCTACAGGCATCTTGGCGAATCAGGACCATTGCTGTATATGCTCGCGAGAGCAACAAATCATGCCGCCGTCCGAGTGACCCCGAGCGCGCCTCGATTCGCACTCCGGCTGGCGACCCGCTATGGTTGGTCGAGTCGCCACAACTTGGCGGTTAACACCAGATTTCAGATGCGAAAAGCCCCGGTAAACGGAGCAGAAAACATCTGGTAAGCTGGAAACACGAAAGAACGAAGCGCCCGGAGGGCCCGCTGGAAGGCGGTCCGAAGGAAGCGTCCGTTCCTTGAGAACTCAACAGCGTGCCA
>NZ_JBHVUS010000037.1:0-88017 GCF_042884005.1 Kitasatospora sp. NPDC058162 | reverse complement strand
GCGGGTACCCCGGCGGCAAGCCGCCGGGCAGGGCGCGCCTCCGCTTCGCTCCGGCGAATTCCCGCGCTTGCGCGGGAATTGAATTCCGCAAGCGGAATTCCGAAAGCGGCGGAAAACCCGCTTCGCGGGATTTCCGGGGATTCCCGCAAGCGGGAATCCGATGGCCGACTGAGAGGGCGAGTTGCATCACGCGCGGCACTGTGTAGGCTCAGGAATCCCGCTCCACCTCCGGGACCCGACCCCCTGTCACCCGACCGACTGTCAAAGCCGGCGCTCCCCGTCGAGCCCAGTGGACTCCGCTTCGCTCCGCCCACCCTGAACGCCCGTCACCACCCACCCCCCACGAACACGACATGCGAGAAGCATACCACCCACGGGCCGGTTTTCATGCCCGAATAGCAGCGTGCATCACTCCAAATCCTGAACCCTTAGCAAGGCGGATGCATCACAGTGATGCATTGTGTAGGTTCAGGGATCACTGTGCACCCCTCAAGGCCGTGCCACTTGCTCCAGTCAGCGAATTCGGATGGTGGCAGATGGGAGAGATGGTGATGGTGGGTGAAATGGCGGTGGGACTTAAGGGGGGCCACCGTCGAAATGCTCAGCCAGGCGCGTCCGGCGGCACTCCCGAGGCCTCGTGCGGGGTGGCTGGCCACTGGACCGGGTCCGGCGGGGGCGGGGGTCCGGAGGAGCCCCTGCCGGGGCTTCCGCGCGGCTGGAAGCCAGGCGCGTCCGGCGGCAGGACACTCCTCCCGGAGTCCGGCCAGGCGCAGCGAAGCGGGCGCGGCACTGCCGGATCGGCCGCAGGCCGATGCTGTCGCACGGTTCTTCGGGTTGGTGACGGTGCTTCACCGGGCTGCGGGGCTGACGACACACCCGGGCGTGCGCTTGGTGGAGGGTGCCTCCGGTGGCTGCTGGTGGCGAGGTTGCTGGGGTCCTGCTGTGTGCGCTCCGGACGGTTGCGGGGTGCCCCGTACGTACGGGTGGGCCCCGATTCCTTCCGCACCGCCCCTATAGATGGGGGAAGAGGGTGCGTTTTCGCAGGTCAGGGCTGTGCGGTGGTGTGCGATGTGAGACTCGTGGGAGGGCATATCGGGTGCGATGTGAGACTCCTGAGTACTCATATCACCGTCAAAATGTTGGCTGGAGTTGACACGTGAGTGCGTGAATGTTGGGTGTGGTTGACATTTGGCGCGGCGTGCGTGCGTCGGCGTCCGGTGCACGCGAGGGGGGAGATCTGTCCCCCCTGGGGGGACACAACACGCGGAAATGTTGGCTGTGCTTGAAGAAAAAGCTAAGTAGAGCTGACATACTGCGGGCAGCAGTCGATGATCGCGAAGAGGTGGGAGAACGACCCGGTGTCAGCTGAACCGCAGGGCCGCCGCGCGGCTGCCAAGCCCAAGCCGAAGCGGGTGCCTGCGCAGCCTGCTCTGCCGCTGGAAGACCCGGCGGCGGGCTGGGGCCGGCGGGCACGCCGGTCGACGGTTGAGGACCTGAGCGAGCTGGCGGATCGGTACCCGGACCGCGACCTCTCGCTGAGTGCCGAGCGGCAGCGGGTGGAGTTCTACTCCTCTCCGCAGCAGCCGAACGCGTTCTCCATGGACTCCTTGGAGTTCTTCCTGGTCCTGGTGCAGTACTTCCGTGAGGCGCTGCCGTTCCGGGTGATCCTGCTGCTGATCGCGTGCCAGCGGGCCGGCGGGCGGATCCACCTGACGCAGGAGGAGATGGCCACCGTGCTGGACGTGCCCCGCCGGCGGGTCAACGAGACCCTGGTGGAGATCATGGACCACGGCATCGTGTTCAAGGTCGCCAGGGGCGTCTACCAGTTCAACCCCCCGTACTCGTACCGTGTGGCGGAGTGGCTGCCGGGCACGGAGACCACCGAGCCGGTCTACCGCAAGGTGGAGCAGGGCACGGCGATCTCCGAGATCCGCGGCAACAAGGCGCTGCCGGACCTGGTGCGGTTCCCGTCGCTGGAGACGATGCGCCAGGAGATCGAGCGCCTGCGCAAGGAGCGGGCGAAGGCGCGGGCCGAGCGTCAGGCGGCCCGCGCTCAGATGGCGACGAAGGAGAGCGGATCCGATGAGCAGTTCTGACCTGCGCTTCGCGAACGTCAACTGCGAGGGTGTGCTGGCCGACCTTGACCTGCTGCCGGCGGCGTACCGGGTGCTGCTGAAGCTGCGGGCCTACAGCGAGCCCGGCGGGTTGATCAACATGGACCAGGCCGCCATTGCGACCCTGATGGGGCTGAGTCGTCCGACCGTCAACGCGGCGCTGCGCGACCTGGACCTGGCGCAGCTGCTGACCCGGGTGCGCAACGGTTCCTACCAGCTGAACCCGATGCTGGCCGGGTACCTGACGGTGCGGGACTGCAAGGCGGCGGTGGCGCGGATGCCTGCGGAGCAGCGGCTGAACTGGCCGGGGTTCGTCGAGCAGTACCGGCGCAACGTCGACCAGTACCAGGACCAGCTGGCGGAGCAGCGCCGCAAGCGGGCCGAGACGGCGAAGGCGAAGGCGGCCGCCGAGGCGCGGCGCCGGGGGAACCTGCGAGCGGTCGTCAGCTGAGCCGGCAGGCGCGAACATCGTTCCCCTCTTGGGGAATCCCGCTGCTCACAGGCTCGGGGCGCAGCAACACGAGGGGTGCAACGCGGACCGCGTTACACCTCTTCTGGCGTTGATCTGGCTTATTTGTGCAGGTCAGGCCGCAACGCGGCTCTGTGTTGCAGTCGGGTGCGGGCTCGCGTTGCACCCGCTGGTGAGGGGGCCGGCGGTGCGTGCGGGCCGACCGAGGGCACTACCGGCTGCGCAGGAGGGCCAGGGCCTGGCCGATGGCCATGGAGGCCAGCGCGGTGCGGCGGTGGTCGTCGTCGGCGCAGACGGCGCAGCCGTGGCAGCCGTCGATGGTGCCCGCACACGCGGCCGGGTGTTCGAGGCGGTGCCGGGCGTGCGCGGTGATCACCCGGCAGAGCGCGGAGGCATTGCGGACCGTGGGATCGGCGTAGCAGCCGCGGGCGGCGAGGTGCTCGCGGGCGAGCCAGGCCTGGACGGCGGGGAAGCTGATGTCACGGCTGCGGCCCATCTGGTCGAGCACCTCCTCGTCGCCGACCACGGGCATGGTGGCGGCCAGTCGTCCGCTGCGGCACAGCCGGGCGAGTTCCTGATGGCGCTCGGCCAGGCGCAGCCGGCGGTCGTGAAGCGGCAGGAGGACCAGGTCGTGGGGCGGCATCAGCCGTGGGCCTGGCAGAAGGCGTCCCAGTGGTCGCGGTCGAGTATCACGGCCAGCTCGTAGACGGCGCGGGCCCGGCTGCGGTGCACGCCGCCGGCGCAGGCCTCGGAGCAGCCGTCGCAGCCCGGCTGTTCGGTGGTGGGGCAGGTCTCGGGGCAGGTGTAGAGCCAGGCGGCCCGGTCCTGGACGAGGGCGACCAGGTCGGAGTGGCCGTGGATACGCGGGTCGGCGTAGCAGCCGCGGCGGGCGGTGTAGGCGGTGGTGAGCCAGGCCTCGATGGCCAGGTACACCTCGGTGGTCATCTCGTGCGGGTCGCCGGCGGCCACGCGGGCGAGGATCTGCTCGTCGATCGGCAGGGGCTCGACGGTCTCGTCCAGGCCGCCGTGGTCGCGGTGGCGGTGCTCGAGGAAGTGGAAGCGGCGGTGCAGGATCTCGCCGATGTCGCGGCCGTGCTGGTGTCCGTGTGTGTGGTGGTGTGCGTGAGCCATGGGGGTTTCCTCGTCGGTGCTGATCAGAGTGGGTGGGGGGATCAGAAGGACATGTCGATGTAGTCGATGTCCCGGAGGTGGACCTTCAGGTCTGCGGTGCCGGTGCCCTCGATGCGGAAGTAGGCGTCGGCGAGGGCTTCGCCGACCATCTCGGTGAGCTGGTCATCGGTGGCGCCGGCCTCGCGGGCGGCGATGATGGCGCCGGCGTGGGCCCCTGAGATGCGTTGGGTGAGCAGGCGCGGGCGCGGTGAGTCGCTGGTGCCGGCCCCGGCGTCGAAGCCGAATGTCGCGCGGGTGCTGATTGTGAATCCGGTGCTGGCCGCCCGCTGTCTGGCCTCGGTGCGGACGTCCTGCTGCCAGTGCTCGCAGGTCTCGTCCTCCAGCGCCTCCCTGGCGGCTGCTCGCGGCCTGGTGACGGTTCCTGCGCGGTAGCGCTGGACGGTGCGCTGGGAGACGCCCAGACGGGCCGCCAGGGCCTTCGTGCCGTCCTTCAGCTTCCCGAGGAGGAACCCGGTCCGCTCCTGGGTGGAGGCCGGGATCGGCTCGGTGAACTGGGCGCGCTCGGCACGCTCCAGGCCGTCCGCGATCGTCCCGCGCCTCGCCCGGCCGCTGACCGCTTCTTCGGTTATGCCGTCTATGCCGCTGTCTATGTCGTCTAGCACCCGAGCAGCGTGAAGCCGCGAGCCTGTGGACAGAGTTCGGCGATTCCGAGCACAAGCCGCCCTGAATATCTGCAAATAAGGCGTTTTGGGTATGGCTCGGCGGATTCGGCAGGGCCGGGCAGCTTCAGCGGTACGGGGAGTAGCCTCCCTGCAGCCCCAGGCCGACCGGTGGAGGAGAAGCGTGAGCGGAGAACACCTGATCAGCGACGAGGAGACACGGACCATCGCGGAGGGCTTTCTCTCCGTCTCTCCCTGGTTGGGGGACGTGGAGTGGGCCCGTACGGTACTTGGCCCCCATGCCGAGTTCCTCGTTGGCTTCGACGGCAAGATCCCGGAGAACGCGACGCTCTCGGACGACCAGAGGTGGTCGTGGACCGTGTCGTTCTCCGACCCCGCCGGCAGGCGGAGCACGCTCAACCACGAGGTCGTCCTTGGGGGCCTGACGCGCCTCGTCTACGACAAGGACACCGGGTCCGACATCTACCTGAGCCTGCCGATCTCGCAGTGGTTCACCGAACCCTCGGAGACCCGGCGCAGCCTCAGGCTGTCCGCCTCCCAGCAATCGCTGATCTGCCAGCACGCCCTCTACGAGAAAACGGTCTTCCCCACGGGCGAGCGCGAGGAACTGTTCGGGAAGAAGCTGGACTTCTTCTCCGACCAGCGTCCCGACACCGCTTCCTCCTCCGAAGCCTGACCTCGTTGGTACAGGCCGTCCAGGCCGAGCGACACGAGGGTGCAATGCGGTCTGCATTGCACCCTCGCGTCATTGAGACGGCTCCTTCATCCAGATCGAGCCCGGAACGCGGAGCACCCGACCGCCGGGTCTGGTCAGAGTGGCAGGACGCCGGGCACCTGGCGCAGGCGCGCGGCGATCTCTCGGTGCGGCCCGACGAAGTCCGGGCTGGCCAGTTGCTCCGGCGTGGGGAGTCCACGGCGGGGCCTGAGGGGCAGGGGCTCGGTGGTGGCCCAGCCGAGGGTGCGCAGGCCGACCCGGGCCATGTCGCGGTCGACGCGCTGGAGGTAGTCGTCGTCGACGGGTGCCTTGCCGTGCAGTTGCCAGATCAGCCCGTCCGGTTCGATGGGCAGGGCGGCGAGGCCGAAGCCGTAGAGGAAGGACAGGTGGCGCTCGCGCAGCACCGCGGCGCACTGTTCCGGGGACAGCGGGGCCCCGCGATGCTCGTACGTGCCGGGCACCGCGACGCGGCAGTCCGTGTGCGGGAAGTCGTTCAGGTCGACGGCCGCGATGCTGGCCGTGGCCAGTTCCCGCTCGGGGTAGGACCAGGAGCCGTCGGGCAGCAGGACGACGATGTCGTAGGCCTCGCGGGCCGCTGCGACGGCCGTGCGCAGCGCTGTGCGGTCGTGTACCGGCATCCCTCGGTCGCCCGGCCCCCAGACGTCCCACACGCAGGTGTGGTGCACCAGCGTGCCCGGCCCGGCCAGCTGCTCCCACAGCACGACGGTCACCGGCTCCGGCTCGGTGCGCGTGACCGGTTGCCGACGGCGGCCGCTGGGCAGCGTCCATCGCCAGCCGCTGTCGGTCTCCTCGAGCAGCAGGACGCGCAGCCCGGTGTCGGCCCAGGCCGCTGCGATCCCGCCGATCAGCTCGTAGAGGTGGCCGGACTCCTGGGCGAGGAAGCGCACAACCGCCGTGCGGGCCGGGGCCGCGGCGCGGCGGGTGCGCAGGGCGGTGGTGTACTTCGCGCCGGTCTTGACGTCCTGGCGGGCGGCCTGGGCCGCCGTGGTCTGGTGCTTCGGCATGACGTAGTCTCCCGCCGGCCGGGCCACGCCCCCGGTGCCGGCTCGTACGACTGCCGCTCGAACATGGGTGAAGAAACCCGCGGGCCTCGGAAGACCTTGACCACGATCCCGGACCGCGTGGAGCCCTGGGACGGCGGTGAGCGGCAGTACGCGTCTAGCCGTGGTGGACCGTAGCCAAGGCAGCCGCAGCGGGCCAAGACGACACTGCCTGCGATCCCACGATCGGGTGACCATGTGCGCACCTGTCCCGGCGGGTAGCCTCCCGCGTGGGCTGGAAGCAGGTCGGTCGAAGCTATCGGTGAGGTCAGGGCAGCTGGGTATAGCTGGCGAGTTGTGCCAGCCAGTGGGCTGCCTGCGCAGCAGCGCTGATGGTGGTCAGCGCGAGAGTGGCCTGCTGGAGCAGCTCCGACACGGATTGCCGGTCGCGCGGCGGAATCGAGCCGTTGTCAGCCCGACGGTTGATGGTGCGGCGTGCACGGTCCAGCCTGCCCTGACGACGGGCCTTTGGACGGGACAGGTTGAAGACGCGCCGGGCACTGGTGGTCTTCGTGCGGCGCGCGGATTTGGGCATGATTGTCCCCTGGCTTCATGGTGTGGATTTCGGCCTTCTGGCCTCAACAGCCCCATCTTCCAGGCAGGTTGGGGAGATAGCATCAGCCTTGAGCTGTCGAGAAAATCGCGATTCTGACATCGGCCGTGCGTTCGGATTATTCGTTGGGGGCTGGGGGAACGTGCTGGTCTACTCGACACTGACTGACGCTGAGCGGCTGTGCAGTGTCGGTGCCCGGGCCCCGATTCCGGTCGGCGAAGGCCTTGTCCTGCCTGACGAGGTGGACCTGCTGGTGGCGCAACCCGACTTGACGGTGCGGTTTCGCGCCGCGATCGCCCCCGACCTCACAGTGACGCTCACCGACCCGCCAGTCATGCTCTACGACTGCCTGCGTGTCACGTACCCGCCTGAAACATTCCGGCTGGTGCTCGCACAAGGGCTGGCCGCGCTGGCCCGCCGGGGGATCGAAACCATCCCGTCGAGTAAGGGGCCCGTGTGCCCAGTGCTCCCCAACGACCCGCTCGCCGTGGTCATCGCCGAGATGATCGGCCCTCGAGACGCCAGCGGCGTGAACCAGCTCCGCGCCATCTTGCGCGTACGGGAAGAAGCCCAGGCCAAGAAGGAGAACGCCGCCCAGGCCGTCGAGAAAGCTCTCCACATCAGCGAAAGCACTTTCTACCGCCGGCTACGCCAAGCCAAAAAACTGGGACTGCCGGAATCGGACCGGGCGACGTTGGCGGACACCAGTGACGAGGAATCGGCGACTGTGGATCCGCCAGGTCGACCATCGATGCTCTGGCAGTGACCGGCCTGCGGGTAGCAGGGTGGGTGGTCTGTACGGGCGAGAAGCCGTGACGTGGGCCTGCGTGTCCGGGTTGGTCGTGCGTGGACACCACCTTGTTCGACCAGGCCGTCGCCGTGATGAAGCAGATGACCACCGCGCAGGACGGCTACACGTTCGTCATGGTCGACGGCGTGGAGAAGGAGGTCGGCCTCGCCGAGCTGGAGGCCGCGTTCGATGCCTTCGAAGCCTTCTGGGACGAGGTCGCACGGTCGCGGCAGTACGTCGATCGTGACCTCGTAGACGCGGTGGCCCGGGAGCAGCTGACGGGGCGCCGCAACGAGCGGATCGAGCGCGACGAGCAGGGCCGCCCCGTGGCGCTGCGGCGCCGCACGACGATGACGGCCGAGCAGATCGCGCGGGCGCAGGAACTGCTCGCCGATCCCCACCGGACTATCACCGCGGTGGCGAAGGAGCTCGAGGTCTCGCGCGCGCTGCTCTACACGGACGTCCCCGGCGTCTCCGGCCGGCCTCTGGCGCCTCGGAAGCGGAAGGCCGCCGGCGGACCACCGTAGGGAAGGGCAGAACGCCTGTGGGCCTGTTCCCGGCAGCTCCAATGCCGGGAACAGGCCCACAGGTTCTTCTCCTGGCCGGCTCTACGGCTCCATGTAGTCGGCCAGGTCGCGCAGTCGGTCGACGGCGTTGTCCCAGCCCTGGCCGTACCAGAGCGGTCCGGTCAGTGCGGACGGGTCGTGCGGGGTGGCTGCCAGTTTGTCCGCGGCGCGGTTCCAGGAGTCGGCCAGCAGCGTACGCATCCGGTCGAACTCGGCGACCAGGGTGTCGACGTCCTCGGGGCGCAGCGTGGGGCCCTCGGTGTCGGCGGCCCGCTGCTTGCGCAGTTGGTGCACCGCCCAGCGGGCGGCGTGGGTCGTTTCCATCTCCGTCTGCCAGTTGACGTCCGGTGGCTGTGCCGGTGGCCCGGCCTGGGCCAGGACCTCGTCCCGGTACTCGTTCAGGGCCTCGCGTAGTTCCTGCGCGGACCAGACGGTCGTGTCGGTGTGGTCGGTGCGGACCATCGCTTCGAGGCGCTGGCGGGCGTTCACCGTGGCCCCGCTCAGGCGGTCGGGGCGGCGGCCCACGGGTCCGGGACGGGTGTGGCGGTGATCCATCCGGTGGGCGTCTCGTACGCCATCTGCGAGGTGACGTGGCAGACGTTCGGCGTCTCGTCCCCGTCGAGCAGGACCTTCAGCCGCTGCCCGGCGGTGTCCACGATGGTGCCGTCGCGGCCGTCGTGGCGGATGCGGCCGCCGAGCTCGACGCGGATGCCCAGGCGGGTCTCCAGCGCGTAGTAGGTGCGGATGTGCTCCAGGTCGGCGGCCTGGCGCTCGTCGGGCAGCCGGGCCGCGGCGGCGAGGAAGACGGCGTTGCGGTCGGTGCCGGTGATGGTGTGATTCATCGCTGCGTTTCTCCTTCGGTGCTCAGTACTGGACGTCGATTGCTTTGATGCCCGTGAATTCGACTTCGAGTCCGGTGGCCCTTCCGCCGTCCTTGAAATAGATTTCCTGGAATCCCTCGGCCATGATCTTGCGCATCTCTTGGTCGCTTTCTCCTCGGTCTTGGGCGGCGAAGAGACGTTCGGCGTAGGCCGGGGGGAGGTGGACGGTCAGGTGCCGCAGCCGGGCCTCGTCGGTCGTTCCGACCGGGGCGGTGTAGCCGAAGTACGCCCACACCTCGACGGTGATGCCGCTGGTGCTGGCGGCCTTCTTGCGGGCCTGGCGGCGGATCCCGGGCTGCCACACCCGGCTCAGCTCGCGGGCCAGGGCCTCGCGCAGCGCGGCGCGCGGGTGCTTGCGCTCGCCCTTGAGGTAGCGGCGCACGGTGTTCGGGTCGACGCCGAGGCGGTCCGCGACGGCCTTCTTGTCGCCCTTGGCGGCCTTGACCAGCGCCCGCATCTGGGCCTGTGCGCCCTTCGGCAGGGCCTGGGTGAAGTGCTCGGGCGCCGCCCGGTCGATCGCGTCGGTGATCTCCTCCACGGTCTGCTCCTATTTCCCGTCGACTTCGTTGGCGTCGTAGCCCTTGATGTGCCGGGCCGGGTTGATGGGCTGGTCGCGCTCCAGCCAGTCGACGACGGTCAGCATGCTCTGGACGCCCTCGACCTTGGCCAGGCCCGGGGTAGCGCCGAGGCGGAACGTGCCGGGCAGTACGCCCTTGCCGGAGCCGGTGAGCGGCAGGAAGCCGAACGGGTCCGGGGTCGGGGAGGCGTAGACGACGCAGTCGTTGTTCACGCCGAGCGGGTAGCGGCCGTTCGCCTTCGCCACGTTGGCCATCTTGCGGTGCATGTTGACGCGGGCCTTGGCGATGACCGCGGCCCGGATGTCCGGACGCCAGGTCGGCCGCTCCAGGGCCGACCACGGATCGCCCGGCTTGTAGTTCAGGCCCTGCGGGCGCTCGCGCAGCTTCCCGATCCCGAACTTCACCGTCGACTTCACCGCGGACAGCACCACGGCGATCTGGTGGTGGCGCCACGCGGCCGAGGCGAGCTGGTCGTCGCCCATCTCCGCCAGGTGCTCCAGGCCCTCGGCGGCGAGCGCGGTGCGCAGCGCGTCCAGGTCCGCGCCGGCGCTCTTGAGGAGGCGGTGGGCGGTCATCGCGGCGAGGAAGGCGCGCTCGTCGGTGTCCTTCTCGACCGGGATGCCGGCCTCGGCCATCGTGGTCACGTAGGCCTCGCGCAGGCGGTCATGCCACGGGTCCAGGTACGCGCCGGCCTTCTCGCGCAGGTACGCCTCGATCGGGCGGACGTCGTGGCCGAGCTCGAGGGCGTACGCCACCGTGGTGGTGGTGTACCAGCCCGGGCCCGTCGGCGGCTGGCCGGTCGGGGTGAACGGCGAGGGCAGGCGCGGATCGGTCGGGATGTGGGACAGGTCCACCAGCCAGGAGCCGGCCGTCTTCCTGTCGAAGTCCGGGCGGCGGACGTGGACCGGGCCGGACAGGCCCACCGACAGGCGGGCGGCGGCTGCCAGGTAGGCGGTGTTGATGTCGATGCCCACCGCGAACGGCTCCACCATCTCCGCCTCGGAGAGCGTCTCCACCGGGCGGATCCACTGGTACGACTCCTCGTTCAGGAAGCCGCCCATCCAGCCCTGCGCGGCCGGGTGCTCCGTGAGGACCTCCGGGGGCGCTGCCTCGTAGACGTCGGTCAGCGCGCCCGGATTCGGCCCGGACACCCACCCGCCCGTGGCCTCGTCGCGCACCGCCCGCGTCGGCGGGCGCAGCGCGGTCATCAGCTCCAGGCCGCAGGTCGCGGTGGAGCCCCGCGGGGTGATGACCCGCTGGGCGTAGACGCCGAGGACGCGGGCCAGGTCCGGGGCCGGGAGCTGGTCGGCGTTGCCCCAGGCGCGGGTGTCCAGGGCCCGCCACGGCAGGACGGCGAGCTGCACGCACTGGCGGCGGCCGTCCTTGACCGGCCGGTAGATTCGGGCCCAGGGGCCGAAGCCGCGGCGGGTGAGCTGCCACTTCGAGCGGGCCAGTGCCTTGACCACCTTGTGGTCCTCCGGCAGCCGCTGCGAGCGCATCGTCGCCGGGTCGTCGTCCAGCGTGGCCGGCAGCCCGAACTTGGCGGCGGCCTCGGCGGTCAGCACGACCAGCGGGTCGCCGTCCCGGCCGTTGCGGTTCAACCGGGCCGTGCCCAGACCGGAGTCGGTCAGCGCCCAGGTGACCAGCTGCGCCAGCGTGGTCGCCGGGCACTCCAGTACCAGGCCGCCGACCCCGTACGCGGTGCCGTCGCCGTCCAGCACCACGAGCGGCCCGTTCGGGAACTGCCCATCGAAGTGCTGCGTCGGCCGCGCCGCGCGGCGCAGCGGCTGGCCGCTCTGACGCGCCGCAGCGGGCCGGGCCGCTGGCGTGGCGGGTGCCTGCGGGGCATCATCGGCGGTCTCCTCCACCGCGTCGGTGGCGGGCTCCGGCTCGGGCTCCACCGGGACGACCGGGGCGGGCGCCGGGGCGAAGGCCACCGGGACCTGGTCGACCGTGTGTGCGGCCGGGACGGTTTCCGGCGCCGGGTACTTCGCCGCCCAGCCCTCCAGCAGCCGCGCGTACGCCTCCAAGCGAGGCGGCTTCGGCGTCGAGCGGCCGTTCTCGTAGTTCTTCACCGTCTGGGTCGTGCTCTGCAGCACCTTCGCCAGCTGCGCCTGGGTGACCCCGGCGGCCTCCCGAAGGCGCGCCCGCTCGGCCGGCTCCGGGAGCTGCGGACCCGGCTCGGTCCCGGCCAGCAGCGCGTCCACCGCCGCGAAGAGTTCGTCCTGCGTAGGCATGAAGCCTCACCTCCAGAACCCAACCTAACACACCATTAGCCCTCCAAGTTAACCAGTTTCCTTAACCAAAAAATTTAACCCTTGATGATAGTGATTTTCAGATAACTCCCTTCCGATCCGTCCAGCGCGCGAACAGCTCCCGCCAGTGCCGGGCCCGGCTCGGCACCGCCCACCGCGCGTCCGGCAGATCCCCCGCCAGGTCCTCCAGCGCGATCCGCACCGCCAGGTCCAGCCAGCCCGCGATGTAGCCGTAGCGCAGCAGCAGCTCCCGCAGCTCCTCGGCTGTGCCCGGCAGCCGCTCGTCGTCCCTCCAGTGGGCCGCGCGGAACTCGCCCGCCGTCAGCGGCCGGGACAGCAGCACCGGCACCGCCAGGTCGGCGAAGTCGCGGTCCCGCTCCTCCCACCTGTTCATGTCGACCGGGCCGCGCAGCTCCCGGTGGAACTCACGGGCGCCCCCGGTGAAGCCGCCGGCCACAACCAGGGCGCGCGGCCGGGGAGAGGCGATGCCGTCGTCCGGCTCCCGGGTCACGTGGACCCACAGGTGAGGCGGCGGAGCGGCGGCCACCAGCCGCGCCCGGTGCCGCTCGGCCTCCACGTCGTCGCACAGCGGCCCGATCTTCGTCCACACCGTCTTCCTGGTCACCGGCTCCGCCGTCACCGGCGCCCAGTACACAAACGGCAGCACCAGCCGGCCGTGCACCGCGCGCAACCGCGTCCTGTACTCCTCGACGGTCAGCCCGAGGTAGGAGAACTCCTCGGCGAACCGGTCCAGGTCCACCGTCCCGCTGCGCCCGGTGCAGATCCCCCGCCAGGCTCTGGAACAACCCCGCGGGCAGGGCAGCAGACGGAGCAGGACGGCAGCCTGGCCGTCGAACTCGATGTACAGCCGGGCGGGTGTCCTCCGGGCTGGGCGCGTCCCCGCGAGCGCGCCGCGGCCTACGGTGCGCCTGGCGCGATGGTCCGCGTCACCCAGGCGCCGAGCACACAACTGCCGAACCACTCCCCGGACGGCTTCATTGCTCTGCCGTCGGCTGTTCGGCCTGCTTCGGGATCTCGTAGCCGAGGGCCAGCAGGCCGCGGTGGACCGCGTCGGTGGTCTGCTGCGCGGCCAGGAAGGTCTCCGCCGTCGCACCGGGCCGCCCGGTCACGACATCGCGGCCGATCCCGGCGGCGTCGGTGATGGCGGTCATGCCGACCAGGAGCGCCTCGGTACGGGTGAGAGGGTCGCCCTGCCGGAAGGCAGTGAGGCGCCGCTGCGCAGTCTCGGCGCGGCTCCGGGCAACTTCCAGGTCGGCGGCGGCCTGGGCGGCCTGGCCGGTCAGGAACCGGTCGGCCGCGGAGAGCGCGGCCCGAACGTCCGGGTCCGCCTGCTGCTGATCCGTCATGTCCTGGAGTTCCTTCCCGTCTCCGCCGCCACCCTGGTGGGGCACTCGGGGTGATCAACGAGCGGGACGGACAGCGGGGCACGTGCAGGCGGTGGCCGGACGCGCGCACCGTCAGAAGGTGACCGGGGTGCCGCGGAGGACCTTGTTCAGGCCTTCGAGGAAGCGGGGGCCCCACCGCCGGGTGATATCCATGTGGAACTCGTCGGGTGCGTCGGGCGGCGGGGTGTTGTTGACGCGCAGTTCCTGCCAGCAGGCCGAGACCGGGTCGAGGGAGTTCTCCGGGTCGTGGCCCAGGCCTCGCAGCGCGTCCTCCCAACGTCCGGGGATGTTGCCCCAGGTCAGCCCCGGACCCTTGATCAAGGCCATCACCTCGGTGAGGGTGACGGTGTCGACCGGCCGCTTGCTCTCACGGGTGATCAGGTAGAACGCGAGCGCGAGGCCGGCACACCCGTCGGCCAGGACGGGGTTCGCCCAGTACCAGGTCGCCCCGTACGGCATGTCACGCCGCCAGTGGGGAGACAGCAGCGCCACCGAACGGTCCCACGCCTCGAACCATCCGGGAGGGCCGGCCGCCGCAGCGTCCCGCCGGGCCGCCATGTCGTCGATCAGCAGAGTCATGTCCCCCATCTTGATGGACCCTCATGCCATGCGGCCACGGTCAGGACGGCCGGATCCCGGGGTGCTGGTGACGCGCGCTGACTGGCCGGCCCTTATCCCAGTACGGTGAGCTCTGGTCGG
This sequence comes from Kitasatospora sp. NPDC058162, assembly GCF_042884005.1. NCBI lineage: Bacteria > Bacillati > Actinomycetota > Actinomycetes > Kitasatosporales > Streptomycetaceae > Kitasatospora > Kitasatospora sp. NPDC058162. Next base: position 74,119 of record NZ_JBHVUS010000037.1, on the reverse strand, counting down.
CTGGCGGGGACGAGGAGGACCGTGTGGGGTGGGAGCAGGCGTACCGCCGGGCTGAGCGGATCGCGGGCAACGGCGGCGAGGTGATCAGCTCGCAGGTGTGGGAGTGGCGGGCGGTGTGCGGCGTCCTCGCGATCGCCCTGGTTGCCCTCGCCGAGCAGCGGGGCGAGCCGGCCGAGATGGTGCCGCTGGACGCGCTGCCGTGGCACCTGATGGACCAGGAGCGCGTGCGGGTGCTCGCCGCCGAGGCGACGGCCGGCGGTGACGAGGACGCGGTCGCCCAGTGGGAATGGCTGACCCGGCGCTGGCCCGAGAACCCCGACGGCGAGCGCTGGGACGGGCTCTACCGGTTCTTCCTTCCCGACGTGGATGCCCCGGCCATCGACATCGTCGTGCCCCGCACCCTCGACGTGTGCCTTGCCGCTCTCAACCACGACCGGGGCAGCTGGCGGCTGGGCATCGAGGTGAAGGTCGTCGGCGGCGAGCACGACGGCCGCAGCGGCCGGATCATGAGCAGCGCCTGGTCGATCGACGGTGAGTCCCTCCTGGTGGCCCCCGGCCCTCCGGCCGGCTACGGGGTGCACCTGGACCACGACGGCCTCGGCGGGCCGCCCGCCGAGGCCGTCGTAGTCCCGGCCGGCCAGCTGCGGGCCCTGCTGCCCGGCCTCGGGAACTCGCCCCGTGAGTTCGGCACCCCGGCGCCGGGCGGCACGGTGTGGGAGGCCGCGCTCGCCTGGTCCACCCTGATGGTCCAGTGGCACCTGCGCGCTCACCCGGGCGACTGGACCGTCGGCGGCGACCAGACCCGCCGGGCCCCGCTGGTCACCGCCCTCCTGGCCGCCCTCATCCTCGACAGCGCGGACGGGCCGGAGGCCGAAGCCCTGCGCCGCGTGCCTCTGCGCCCGCTCCTCAACCGGTTGCCCCTCGACGCCCCGGAGGCCCTCGGGCCGGTGCTGGCCCGGGTTCCGGCCGGCGCGGGCGAGACCGGCCTGGCCGATCTGGTCGAGCTGCGAGAGCTCTGGGACGGGCCTGTCGGGCCCACCGGGCGGACCCGACAGGCGGACCGGCGGGAGTTCATCCTGCACCTGACCCGGTCGGTGGTCATCGCCAACGTCCCCGTCCCGCGCGGCTTGCCGCCCGCCGAGGCGCTCGCCCACTTCGACCAGGACACCGCGGCCACCGTCGCCTCCAGGGCCAGGGTCTGGATCTCCCCGCGGCTCTAGCCGGCTGAGCTGCGGGGCCACGGTGTCAGAACCGGATCCCGAACCGCGGGGCCAAGGCGCGGTGCAGGCCCTCGATGAAGGCGGGGCCCCACCGGCGGAAGCTGTCGAAGTCGTTCTCCTCGCTGGCGAACTTAGGCGGGGAGTTGTCGACGCGCAGCTGCCGCCAGCAGGCCGACACCGGGTCGGCCCGGTCTTCCGGATCGTGCCCGGCCGCGCGGAGCATCTCCTCCCACCGGGGGGCGATGTCGTAGTCGGTGCCGCCGCAGCGGTCGAGCAGTCCCTCGACCTGGCCCCGTGTGACGGCGGCCGGGCCCTGCCCGGTCGAGAGCAGGTAGAGGGCGAGGGCGAGCGCGGCGGCGCCGTCGGCGAGGATCGGCCCGTCGATCGTCATGGTCCAGCCCTGCAGGTGTGGGGCGAGCAGGTCGAGGGCGCGGTCCCAGGCCGGCTGCCAGCCGGGCGGGCCGGCCTCCGCCTCGTTGCGCCGCTCTTCCAGGATGTCCAGCAGTAGCGTCATGCCGCCATGGTGACGGACGCTCACTACACGGCGCCAGGACCAGCCAGTAGGTGGCATTCGGCCCCGGCCACCACAACGGGGTGTCCGGGGCCGGGGCCGGTCAGCGGGACCGGCGGACCAGGACCTTGAGGACTTCCCGGGCGTCGCGGCGCCGGGCGTCGCTTCGGGCCGCGACGGCGGTCACCGCGGCGACGGTCACGGCCACGGCATACCAGACGGCGCTGGCCGCGGTGATGAGGGCGGTGTGCTGGAGGACGGTGGACAACGCGGTGCTCCCAACGTGGTGGTGGACGGCCCCGGCGCCCGAGGGCGCCGGGGTGGCGGCTACGGGCAGACCAGGTCGTGCAGCTGCTCGGCGAGAGTCTCCGTCGGCAGGACGAACGCGCCGAGGTGCTCCTCGCTGACGGTGCGCAGGTGGTCGACGGTGTGGCGCAGGGCCGGGTCCGGCCGGTGGAGCGCTTCGGTGTCGGCCGGCAGGTGCTGGCTGTGCCAGGGGGTGTTGAAGAGGTAGGCGTCGACCGGGGGCAGGCTGGGCGGCGGGGGCTGCTCGTCGTGGGGGAGGTCCGGCAGCGGCCGGTCGATGAGGGCGGCGGTCTGGTGGTACCAGTGCTCGGCGTCGCGCAGTTCACCGAGGGCGGCGTGGTGGAGGTAGAGGGCGTAGGCGGAGGTGCCGTCCCCGGAGCCCGCCGCGAACTGGAACCAGAACTGCGCGTTGCGCGGGTGTCCGCTGAGGTAGAGCAGGGCGGCGAAGACCAGGCCGCCCTGCGGGTCGATGTCGCGCGAGTTGACCAGGCGCTGGAGCTTCTCGGGGGCGCCGCTCTCGTTGATGACGCAGGTGGTGAGGTTGCGTAGATCGCGCTCGGCGTGCTGCTGGAAGGTCAGACCGTCCGCGTCGACGGCGTGCTCCGGCTGCGCCGCGCTGGCGGCGTCGGGATCGGGGTCGGCGGCGTCGGGATCGGCGGTGCCGGCCTGCTTGAGCGCGGCGATCCGGGCGGCGACGCGGCGGCGCCCGGCGGCCGGGTCGTAGCCGGTGAAGCGAGCGAAGGGGGCGGCGGCGGCCGCCAGGTGGTCGAGTTCGGTGGTCACCGGTCTCACTCCTCGTCGGATTCGGAGGCGGCGAGCAGGGTGTGCTTGCGGAGCCTGGTGCGGGCCTGGTGGATGAGCGCGCGGACCGTGGGCGGGCTGATGCCCATCACGTCGGCGGTCTGGGCCGTGGTGTAGCCGAGGAACTGCTTGAGCAGGAGGGCGTCGTACTGGCGCTCGGGGAGGCGGCTGATCGCGTCGTAGACCCCGAGCCCGTCCTCTAAGGCCTCGAAGACGGGCCTGGTGGCACGGCTGGCGGCGGCCATGAAGACCGCCTTCTCGACCAGCCGCAGCACCTCGCCGCGCTGGCGGCGCTCGTGCTCGACCGCGAAGCGCAGCGCCCCCCAGGCGTAGTTGGTGGGGTTGGCCCGCTGGAGCACGCGCTTCCAGTCGGCCCCGAGGTGGGCGAGGACGTCCTCGACCAGGTCCTGGATCTGCTCGGGTTCACACAGCGAGAGCTGGGCGCGGGCGTAGTCCAGGTAGCGCTGGTGGTGGAGCTCGAAGAAGGCCTCGAACTCTATCGGCAGCCGCAGGTCGTGGCCGTCCTCGCTCCGGTCGTCGTGGTTCACGCGGCGGCCGCCGGATCCGGCACGCCGCTGCGCCGCGAGAACGCCTGCGGGCGCTCGGCGGCGGGCTCGGCCCGGCCCGGCAACGCGGCTGGGGCTTGCCTGAGGCAGGAGGCCAGGGTGCGGGGGAGGATGTTCACGTTCGCGCCTTTCGTACTCGGAAACGTCGGAAACGGTCGGGCCGTGGGGGCGGCGTGCCGGCATATGACAGCTTTCCGGTTCCGGACGAGAACGTTTAGCCACGGCGGGCAGAAAGTTGCGGAGGGTGTCAATCCGCCTACCGAGTGACACTAAAGAGGCTGATGAGACCTCGGTGAACACGGCGTGTCCGGCCCGGTGCCCGGCTAGCGTGCTGCCCTGCGCCGCGGACCGTCCGTGGTGGAAAAGGGGTGCGGCATGCCGGTGCTGACGGTCATGAGCCAGAACGTCCAGTACGGCGCCGGCACCGGCCGGTGGGCGGGGATGGTCGAGGTGATCCGCGAGATCGGCCCGCAGCTGCTGCTGCTCCAGGAGGTCGACTGGCTCGCCGACCCGGAGCAGGCGAAGGCCGCCGGCGAGGCGCTCGGCATGGAGCTGTACGTCGCGCCGTCGCGCAACCGGCCGGTCGCCGTCGCCTGGGACCCCGCGCACCTCCGGGTCGAGGACGTCGAGGCCCGCTACACCTCCGAGTTCCACCACGGCTACGCCGCCGCCCGGATCGCCCCCTGGGGCATCACCGCCGGCCTGCCCGCCCCCCTGGTCGCCGTCAGCGCCCACCTGATCCCCTACTCCGCGCAGCAGGCCGCCGTCGAGGCCCAGATCCTCAACGCCCGGGTATACCGCCACGGCGGCATCGGCCTGATCGGCGGCGACATCAACCACCCCACCGCCACCGACCCGGAGATCGACTGGACCCAGGTCAAGCCCTACAACCGGGCCTCACGCTGCATCAGGCGCGAGCACCCCGGCGACCCGTGGGTCAGCAACCGCATCGTCGGCCAGACACTGCGCGACGCCGACCTCACCGACGTCGCCGCCCACCTCGCCGACCAGCGCAACGACCCCGCGCTGCGCCGGGCGACCGGCAAACACGGCGGGCTGCGCGTCGACCAGCTCCACACCACCCCGGCGCTCACCCCCGCGATCGTGGACTACCGCACGGTCGAGCACGACTACTCCGACCACCTCGGCGTGATCGGAGTGTTCGACCTGGCGATCGTCGACGGCTCTCAGCCCCACGACTTCACCTGACACGCCGACAACCGGCTCCGCCCGGGACGCACCGGACGGTCGCGGCGGGCGGGCGCCTGCGGCTACGCCAGAGCGGCGACCGCCGCGACGGCGCCGCCCGCTCCGGTCAGCCGTTCCATGGGCGCGGGTGCCGCCGCGCTCACGCCGCCGTGCCCGTCCGGCAGGAGAAGGCGAGCCTCGCGGGTCCGGGCTGTGCGGCCCCGTCCGGTGCACCGGACGTCGACCTGGCGGCCGGCGAGCTGCCCCCAGCCGTCGCCCAGCCCGGACCACACCGCGGTCCCGGCGGTCAGGCGCAGTTCGGCGGTACCTGGCCAGGCGTCGAGGGTCAGCAGAGTGGCGCCGGTGGTCCGTAGGCGCTGTTCGAGGCGGGCGAGCTGGCGAGGCACGGGCCGGCTCGTGGGGCGCAGGATGATCGTCTCGCAGGCGTCGGCGAGGACCGAGGCCGCCTCCGCCCAGTGGCCGCCGGGTTCGTCCACCAGCACGGTGCGCTCCAGTGGGATCCCGTACGCTGCGGCTGCGGCCAGCCCTGCGTCGGGCCAGCCGATGATCGAGGTCCACGAGGTGGTCGACGCGGAGGCCGGCCCCGCCGCCACCGCGAGCAGCAGGCTCGCGTCCAGGATCTCGACGACCACGCCTTTCGGCAGCCGCCCGTCCGGCAACAGCGGCGCCAGAGCGGGCAGGACCGGGCGGGAGGCGGCTTCGACACGGGCGAGGCGGGCGGCCGGGCTGGTCTCCTCCAGCAGGGCCGCCAGCCGCTCACCGCGCTCGGACGCCGCCGAGTCCGGTACGGCGGCGATCGGCGCGCTCACCGCTCTCCCCCGCCGGCGTCCTCCGCCGTCCCGGACGAGCCGACCGGGCCCGCCGGGGTGCCGACCTCGACGGCCGCCTCCACCGCGACGAGGACCGGGCGCACGGTGACGGGGTCGGCGACCAACCAGGCCGACTCCTTGTCCTCGCCCCACCTCACCTTCGCGATCCACGGCAGCCCGGGCCCGGGCCGGCGCCGGACGGTCACCAGGGCGGAGCGCCACCGCCCGCCCGTACGGACCCAGGCCAGGCGCCAGCAGTTGTCGGAACCGTCCTCGGCGACCTGGCCGGCGAGCTCGGCCGGGACCACGGTCGCGTCCCTCCATCGCCCGAAGAACGGAGGGCCGGACGGGGGCTCGTCCTGTGGCTCGGGCAGCTCCCTGACCGTGTGCTCGTCGAAGACGAACCAGCCCCAGGAGTCGCCGGCGCCCCAGGCGACGTGCGCCACCCACACCGCGCTGCCCGGCGGGCGCCGCCACACGGTCAGCATCGCCGGCCGCCAGCCGCCTCCCACCCGGATCTCCACCAGGCGCCACCGCCGCTTGTCCCGGTAGTACCCGGGCAGCGTCATCAGCTCCCGGGGCGCCCGGACGGCGTCCCCGGGCTGCGCCGACGGGCGCGCGGGGTGGGAGAAGGGCACGTCAACGGTCATGGGAACAATTGTTCGACATCTGGTGTACGTGATCAAACGTCAGCTCTGGCAGCCGCCGACGCGGCCTACCGTGGAGGAGAGGAACCCGCCGAGCGGAGGTGCGGGATGACCGGGACCGCGACGATGACCTGCGGGGCCTGCGGCCGCACAACGGCCTGGAACCCCTGGGGCGCATGCACGTGGACATGCTTCGACCGGAGCCGCCCCACCGAGGACGAACAGCAGGCCATGATCGACAGCGCTCCCGAGGCACTCGCCTACTACCTCGGCCTCGGCCCCGGCCGTCCCGTGGACGGCTGCGGGCAGTAGGGCGGTGGAGGCATGCCGCACACCCGCAGCCCCGTGCTGCTGCGCCCGCCGGTGGAGGTGATGCGACCCGTGCCGGTCCCGATGCTGCCGGCCGAGGACGCGCTGCCTGGCGGGACCCAGTACACGATCAAGCTGGACGGCATCCGGGCGACGGCCCACGTGCTGGAGGGCCACCAGGTCCACCTGGTGTCGCGCCGGGGCAACGACCTCGGGCCCCGGTTCCCCCAGCTTCAGCCGGCGCTGGCCGCGCTCCCCGTCGGCCTGGTCCTCGACGGGGAGGTCGTCGCGTACACGACGGGGGGCGGCGGGCGGGGCCGGCTGGACTTCACCGCGTTGCTGCGCTCCCCCGCGGCACGGGTCGCCGCCGGCACCCAGGTGCTGTACGTCGCCTGGGACGCCCTCGCCCTGCCGGGCCGCGACATCCGGGACCAGCCGCTTCGGGACCGGTGGGATGCCCTGGAGATGACGCTCGCCGGAGCCCGGCCGCCCCTACAGATCTGCATGGCGACCACCAGCCGGGCAGAGGCCGCCGGCTGGTACCGCGACCTGGAGCCCATGGGGATCGAGGGGATCGTCGCCAAGGGGCTGGACACCCGCTACCGCCCCACGCACGGCGCCGGCGCGTGGCAGAAGATCCGCCACAGCGACACCACCGACGCGCAGCTGATCGCGGTCACCGGGACCCCACGGCGGCCGCAGGCCCTGCTGGTGCGCCTGCCCGACGGCAGCACCGCCGTCACCACACCCCGCCTCACCCCCGTCCAGGCCCGGCCGATCGCCGACGCCCTCGCCGGACGGCTGGAACCGGGCCCGCCGGACAACCCCTCCGCGTGGACCGTCACCGGGGAACCACCGCTCGTCGAGGTCACCGTCGGCAGCGGCCGCCACGGCACCGTCCGCTACGTCCGCCTGCGCCCGCAGGAGTAGGAGCGCTGAGTTCGGGCAGCCAGGCCGTGTACGGGCCTGGCCGCCCGAGGGCTTCACCGTAGGGCGCCGGGGTGTTCGTGCCCGGGCGGTGTGGGGCAGGCGCAGCCGCGCGCCCTGGTCGGGGCGCTCGGCCGGTCCAACGAGCGGGCGGCGGGTTGGGCAACGGGGCGTCAGCCCGCTGTGGTGGGGCCGGCGCGCAGGTCGGCGTGGACGGTCTTGCCGTAGGTCTCCAGCTCGGCGCCCCAGTGGCCTCGGGTGAGGTGGTGGACGAGGGCCATGCCGCGGCCGGACTCGGCGGCGGGGCCTGCGTCGATCAGGCAGGGCAGGGTGCGGGAGCCGTCGCGGACGCTGATCCGCGCGCACCGGTCGGTGATGCGCGCGACGGTGACCGTCATCTCCAGCTGGCAGCCGGTCTTCGCGGCGTTGCCGACCAGCTCGCTGACGATGAGCTCGGCGGCCTCGACCAGGTCCTCCAGCCCCCATTTGGGCAGCGTGGTGCGCACCAGGCGGCGCGCCACGGTGGCGGACTGCGGCGCGTACGGCAGCGATGCCTTCACGGAGGCGGCTGCCGAAGGCCGTGGCAGGGTCTCGACGGCGGCGGTCACCGTGAACCTCGCGCCCGCCGGCACCGCCCGGTCGCGGCCGGTGGGCGGGGTATGGGGTGCGTGGCCACGGTGGCGCTCCGCTCTCTCGTCAGCGGTGACTACTGCGCGGCCCCGACGGGGGGCGGGCCCGCGCAGCAGTCCCGGCTCGCCCGCCGGGGCCGGGTGTCCGGCTCGTCACGGCGGGCGACGGTTCGACGGTAGGGAGTGACCGGCCCGGCCCTCAACGCGTTTGCACGCGTTTGCAGGAATTCAGCCCAGGGAGTCAGCGGCCCGGGTGATCAGGGCCCTCGCCTGCGCGCCGTAGACCGCGAAGTCCTTGAGCCGGTCGAACGCGCTCGCGTAGAGCGCGAGCTCGCTGGGCGTGGTGACGGTCACCTGGGCGGACAGCAGCTCCACCCCGGCCTCGGCGTCGTCGAAGATGTTGAACGTCTCCACCGGCCACATGGTGCGCTGCGCGGTGAACGGGATGACGCCGAGCGAGACGGCCGGCAGCGCCATGGCCTCCAGCAGGTGCTCCAGTTGCTCGGCCATCGTCTCGGCGGTCCCGAGGCGGTAGTAGAGGACGGACTCCTCCACCAGGATCGCGAAGCGGTGGTGGCCGGTGCGCACGACGCGGGAGCGGGCCAGGCGTGCCTTCACGGCTTCGGCGACGTCGTTGGGGGTGCGGCGGAAGTCGGCCACCGTGGCGAGCAGCGCGGTGGCGTACGCCTCGGTCTGCAGAACACCCGGCACGACGCGGGAGGAGTAGGAACGGAAGTGCCGGGTGCGCTCGTACAGGGGTGCCGCGGATTCCTGGAGGCGGCGCAGGCCGGTGCGGGTGAGGCGGCGCCACTCGACGTACATGGAGTCCACGGCGCGGTTGGCGGCGATCAGGTCCTCGGCCTGGTCGTCGGCGCCGCACGCCTGGCACCAGGTGCGGATGTCGGCGTCCGAGGGCGCGGTCTTGGCGTTGATGATGCGGGAGGTCTTGGCACCGTTCCAGCCGCACCGGGCGGCCAGCTCCTGGCCCTGGAGGCCAGCGTCCTGCATGATCTCGCGCAGCCGCGCTGCCAGGGTCAGGCGGGCTTCCTGGGCGCTGGAGGACGGGGAGGCGGGCACGGGGGCTGGTCGTCCGGTCCGGGGTCAGACGGCGTACTGCTCGTGCGGAACGGCGCGCTCCCAGACGGCCTCGAACGCGTCCGCGCAGAGCTTCGCGACGGCAGGGTCCTCGCACATCTGCGGCCCGGCGGAGGCCCCGTCACCGGTGAAGTGGTTGAACCGCACGACCGTCCCGTCGAACAGCCAGAAGTCGTTCCCGGGCAGCGCCAGGTCGGAGGCCCGGCGGCGCGGCAGCCAGCGGACCTGCTCGCCAGCCGCCAGATTCACTACGGTCCCGGCGTGCTCGTAGCGGATGTACGCGGTGACCGGCTCGGAGACGATCCGGGCGCGGCGCACCACGACACCGCGGGCGACGGCGACCCGGATCATCGACACCCAGCCCGACCAGCCCTCGCCCTCGGGGTCGAGGTCCGGGTGAATACCGGTCCGCTGGAACCGCTCGAACTCCTCGGCTTCGCCGGCGATGCCGTAGGAGTCGCGCATCTCCAGGTGCACCGCGGAGTGCCGGGCGCCGACCAGCAGCTCAGAGAAGGCCGTCACGTTCTGCATCGTCGAGCGCCTTCCTGATGACCTGCGCCATGCGCAGCGGGATGCGGGTCACGTTCTCGTGGTCGGGGGTACCGACGGAGTGGCCGGGCACCCACTCGGTCGTGCCGATCTCCGTCAGGAGCTCCTCGCCGGGCTTGAGGCCCTGGAAGACGAGTTCCCTCTTGGCGTCGTCCACCCACACCATCGGGCTCTCGTCCTTGCCGGTGTTGGGGTCCACCCCGGCGAACCGTAGCGTCATGATGCCCTCCCGTACCAAGTCGGTTGCGCAGTTTTGCACGACGCTCCACCTACAGGTGACGGCCCGTCAAGGGCGCGAGGAAGCATAGAGATAAATCCCAGCAAGCCGGCTGCTGCCGGACTTCGCCGCTCGCCTGCCAGGACCACAGGACCAGTCCCAGCGCGCGCTCGACCCGACTGGTCTACCCGCCCCCGGTCGCCGTGCTGGCAGTAGGCGGAAACGCGATGACACGCCCGTGGTGTTCTTCGCGCCGCTGCGCCCCAGATAGCCTGCCTTCCGTGTATTGGGCATTCAACGGTCAGAGGGGCCGGGCATGAGCAGAGTGATCGCGGCCTACAGCGAGAAGGGCGGCGTCGGCAAGAGTGCCCTGGCGGCCGGGTTGACGGCTGCGGCCCGCAGGCGGGCCCTGGACGTCGTCGCCGGGGACCTCGATCCCCGGGGCACGTTCACCGCCGAGCTGGGCATCTCCGAGGAGGAGGCGCCCGCCTTCACGATGAACGACCTGCTCGCGCTCGACCCGCAGGGTGAGACCGGCCTGGCGGCCGAGGCGTTCGCCCCGGCGTCCGACGCGTGGCCTGGGGTTCAGGTGATCGCGGCGGAGCGCGCCCTTGCGAACCGCGAGACGGACAACATCGCCGTGGGCCTCGAGTTCCGTCTGCGGCTCGCCCTGAAGGGCGCCATAAAGCCCGGGTCGGTCGGCATCCTCGACCTGCCACCGCGCGCTGGCGGCAAGCTCGTCACCTCGGCTCTCGTCGCGGCGACGGACGTCGTCATCCCGGCCACCCTCGACGAGGACGGGCGGATCGGCGCCAAGGAGGCCCTCGCGACCATCAAGCTGGTCAGGGACCTCGGGATGAACCCGGATCTGCGAGTAGTGGGCATCGTCCCCTCAATCGTCCCCGGCGGGCGCAGCACCCTGAAGGACGCCATAGGGGCCTACCTGGCGGAGACCTACGGGGATCTGTATCGCGACGATCTTGCGATTCCCCGGCATTCCGTACGCCAGCAGACGCGATTTGCCTGCGTGCCGATCACCGCAGCCTCCGGTAAGGAAGCTCAGGCGCTTACCGGTGCCTACGACCGAATTCTCACGGCATCGGGAGTACCCCTGTAATGGCCAACAAGCTGATCCAGGCCGGGACCAACCGGTTGAAGAAGGCGCCGGATTCCGCGGTCGATCCGGCGGTGCCCGCCGAGCTGCAGCAGACGGCGGCACAGCAGGCCGCCACTTCCGCACTGCCGGCGATTGTGGACACCCAGGGCACGCCGAGCGTGTTCGCAGGCGGTCGGGTGCTCACCGCCGAGGACATCACGGGTACCCCGGAGGAGCAGCTCGCCTACGTCACCGAGCGGCTGGTCGAGATCGACGGCCTCGGGCGGCGGGCCGAGGACTTCGTGATGCTCAACAAGGGCGTCCTGCTGGAGATCGCACAGCAGCGGGAGCTGCACGTGGTCGCTGGCCGCACGAACTTCTCCGTGTGGGCATCCGAGGTCCTGGACGTGGACGAGAAGTACATCTTCGAGCTGATGCAGGACGCGGCTAGGGCACGGGCCGTCGCAGAGCTGGGGCCCGAGCTCACCCAGTACCTGAGCCGCGCCTCGGCCCGCAAGGCAGTGGCGGCGGTCATCGCCTCCCATGACCTGAAGACCGCCCGCACGGTCGTCGAGCTCGGCGTGACCGAAGCGACCGAGCAAGGCAAAAAGCGCCCCACAGCAGCCAGGCTGGTCGAGCTCGCCACCGAGCTGACGACGCCGTCCATTCCCGAGCAGAACGTGGGGTCAGAAATTTCTGACCCCACCCCCAGCGAGCAGAGGCCAGAAATTTCTGACCTCGGGACTGAGGAGCAACCGGGTGCGGCCCAGTTGCGCGACCTTGGCCGATCAGCGGCCGTTCTGCGGGAACGGGTGGCCTCGCTGATCGCTCCTCGCGCATTGAAGTCGGCGGTGGAGGCCGACCCAGCCGCAGCACATCGACACCTGGAGGACCTCGACACCGAGCTGCAGCGCTTCGCCAAGCGCTTGGCGGCCGCCAAGAGAACGGCTGCTTCGGCAGTCGCGGCCGCTCCAGTGGACGCGGAGATCGTCGGCTGACCCTCAGCTGCACCGCCTCCGCGCCTGGAAACACAAAAGGGCCCGCCTCCGCCGGCGTCAAAGCCGGAGGAGGCGGGCCCTTTTGTGTTCGACGTCAGGCCGGAACGCGGCCGGCGGCACGGTCCAGGCCGATGGCCCGGGTGACAACGGGGAGAGTGGCGGTCCAGTCGCCGTCGGGAGGGCGATCAGGACCGGCTCGCGGTTGGCGGCCGGGGTGGGGCGGCAGGTGGCGGTACGGGCCATGGCTGTGGTCTCCCTGATCTGAGCTGCGGTGTAGGGGAGGGAGCAGCGGGCCGGTCCTCGGCGAAGGCCGGCCCGCTACCGGGGTGCTGTCGAGCTACAGGAGGCCGGCGGCGTGGGCCTCGGCCTCCTGGTCGCGGTTGTCGTCCTCGTCGGCCTCGTCGGCCTGGTCCTCGCCGTCGAGCGGTCCGGCGGGGCACAGCTCGGCGATGGCGAGGTCACTGCCGAAGGCAGACCACGGGCCGTCGGCCTGGTCCTCGCCGTCGGCAGGCTGTGCCGCGTCGGCCGTGGGGCTGTCCAGGAGCGCGACCAGCTCGCTGATGCTGCTGACCCGGATCTGCTGCTCACCGTCCAGCACGAGCAGGTAGGTGCGGGTGCTGTAGCCGTGCCGGTCTGCAGGAGAGGGGACGCACAGCAGGTGCGCGCCGCCGGGCAGCTCGCACGTCGCGGTGCCGTCCTCCGCGCCGATCCAGTTGGCGGCCTCGGTCAGGCTGCCGCCGCTGCGGTCGAGGCCGTGGGCTGCGGTGGCCGCGCGGTGTGCGGCGTCGGCGGCGACCTCCTCGGCGAGCTGCTCCCGCGAGGGCGCCGGGGCGGGCGCGGCAGCGACGGGGGCGGGGGTGTAGCCGTAGGCGGGGACGCCGAGGCGGTGGCACAACGGTCGGCGGAGCTGGGTGGTGGCCTGGTCGGCGAGGCAGGCGGCGAGGCCGGCGGCGGCCGCGGCGAGGGTGAAGCGGGTCTCGGCCGGGCGGGCGGCGAGGGTGCGGTAGGTGGTGAGGCCGGCGGCGGCCGCCGCAGCGGCGATGGCGATGTTGTCGGCGGTGTCGAGGGTGGTGCTCAGCAGGCGGGCGCGGGTCGTCTGCTCGGTCATCAGGTGCCTCCAGGGGATCGGGGTTGGGCCGGGCGGCCGCGCCGCGCACCACGGGGCCCTACCCCCGGGCCTGGCTGGCCGGGTGGGCGGGGCGTGGTGGTGGGCGGCGTGGTGGTCCGGTCAGGCGGTGCGCAGGTGGCGGATCTCGTCCCAGCCTTCGCGGGGGAGGAGTTCGCGGGCGGAGCGGGCCATGCGGTGCTGCCAGCGGACCGTGTCCTCCGGTACCCGCTGCTGCGCCGGGCGCGCCGCGTTCCGGGCGAGGCAGTCGGCGAGCGGCGCGTCGACCAGGACCGCGACTGCGCGACGGCCATGCTGGTGAGCCAGCTCCACCAGCTGGAGCCGGTGCTGCGCCTCAACCGAGGTGTTGTCCACGTAGGTGGTGACGCCCCGGCGCGCCCGGTTCAGCAGGATGTGGTGCTGGAGCAGGACGGCGTCCGCGGTGGCGTCCTGGTCGCCGGGCTCGGAGACGATCGCCCGCAGGGCGTCCAGGCTGACGATCTGGTGCGGCGGGACGGTGAGCAGGGACGAGGACTTGCCGCTGGCCGCACACCCGATCATGGCGACCAGGTCGCCGGGCTGGACCGGGTCGAGGGCGCGGGAGCAGGCGGCGGCAAGGGTGGTGGTCGTCATCGCGGGGGCCTCCGGGGTGGTGTGGTGGGTGGTCAGAGCCAGGCGCCGGTGGGGTCGTCGGGCACCGGGTTGTCGGCGGGACCGGGCTGGACGGCGGTGGCCTGGCCGGGCCGTGGCGGTGCGCGACCCAGATCAGGTAGCGGTTGCGCTCTGGGGCGGCGCAGTCGGGCGGGCAGCGTCACGGCTTAGTGGAGCGGCGGGGCCGGAAGCGGATGGTCGGGGCGTCGGCGAGGTCCTGGGCCTGGGCGAGGTGGGCGGCCGCGAACTCGAGCAGCTGCTGCTGGTGCTCACCGCCCGCCGCCGCGATGGCCCGCAGGTACTGGCCCGCCGCGCGGAGGTGTCCTCCGGCCTCGCCGAGGCGGGTGTCCACCAGCAGCTGGGCGGCGTCGCGGACCAACACGGTGAAAGCGGCCAACGTACGGGGGCGCTCGCCGGAACCCGCCAGGTCGGCCAGGCTGCGGGCGTGGCGGCCGATCAGCGCCTGGACGGTCATCGGGTCGGTGACCTGGGGCGGCAGTTCCCGGGCCGGGCTGGGGGTGAGGTCGTTGCAGTAGACCTCCACCAGGTCGTGTCCGGGGGCGTTGATCCGGCCGGTGACGGCCACCGGCCGGCCGACCTCAACGAAAGGCAGTTCGCGCAGCGGCATCCAGGTGCGCGGGAAAACGCGGATGCCGATCTGTCCGGTGGTGTCGGTGAGCGTGAGGGTGGCCCACTCGTTTCCGGCCCGGTTGGCGTGCTGGCGGGCCTGGGTGATGGTGCCGGTCAGCCGGACCTCTCCCTCGGTGCGGCCCGAGGTGCGCAGGGCGGCGATGGTCGGGCGGGTCGGCAGCGGGGCGGAGGGGACGGCCTGAGCGATGATCATGTGGTCCTCCAAGGCGGTGTTCGGTGTCGGCCGGGTGGCCGCGCTGCTCACCAGGGCGCCCCGCCGCCCGGCCGAGTGGGCCGGGCGGCGGTGCGCGAGCCGGTGGGCAGCGTCAGTACCCAGTGGGAGCCGACCGGTCAGGATCGGGCGGAGGCCACCACGTCCCCGAGGGTGGGGCCGGGCACGGGGCGGGTGGAGGCGTGGCTGGCCGGCACCCACTCGCCGACGGCGAGGGAGCGGGCGCCGAGGCCGCTCGGGGCGGCGTGGTCGCCGTAGAACGCCTCCAGCAGCGGGACGCCCTCGCTCCAGTGGTCGTAGTGCCGCCAGGTGAAGCCCAGCGGGTTGTAGTGCTCGCCCTCGGGCAGGTACGCGATGGTCAGGTCGAAGACCCGGCCGGTGGTCGGGTGGGTCCAGGAGGTGCGGCCGATCTCGGTCTCGGAGACCGGCCGGCCCTCGCTGTCGATGCGCCGGTCCATCCACTCGATGGTGACCAGCAGGCCCTGGTGGTCCCAGGTGTTCGGGTGCGGCCGACTGGGGCTGTGGAAACGGACGTGGACGTCGCGGCCCTCGATGGGCCGGCGGCCGCGCAGCTCGGTGGTGACCAGGCGGGCGCGGCCGGCCTGGATCGGCCGGGTGTAGGGGTCGCCGTGGCGGCCGGTGCCGCCGCCGTTGGCCAGCCACCCGCGCACCGAGGCGTAGACGCGGCCGTCGCTGTCGGGGGCGTCCTCAGCGATCTCCCAGTCGGCGATCACCACCTTGACGTTGTCGGAGAAGTGCAGGGTGCCGTACTCGGTACCGGCGATGTGGTGGTCGGGGGTGTTCCAGGACTGCATCGCTGAGGTTTCCTTCCACGCTGGTGGTCTCGGCCGGACGGCCGCGCCACACACCGGGCCCGCTCCGGCACCCGGCTGGTGGCCGGGCGGCAGTACGGGCTCCGGTGGGCAGCGTGAGCGCCCGGGACGGGATCAGCGGGCCAGGAGGAGAGCAGCGACCGTTTCACAGCCGTGGTGGAACGCCTGATCGAGCTCAAAGGACCCGCACACCGGGGCCAGGCGCTCGTAGAAGGCGCCCTTGCCGGTGGCCTTGGCCAGACGGGCCAGGGGGAGTCGCCTGTCCGCGGCGTAGTGGGTCGCGAACGAGACGGCCAGGGCGGCGGCGACACGGCCGGGCTTGAGGCGCAGGCCCAGCAGTCGCGAGCCGATCAGCAGGGCGCCGGCCTGGGTGGCGGTATAGGTCGCGCAGTGGTGGAGGCAGGCGAGCTGGCCCTCGCGGGTTCCGTGCACGGCGATCTCGGCGCCGGTCTCGTCGTCGCGGTCGACGACGGGGTTGGTGTCGGTGGCGCCCTTGATCCGGGCGCAGGTGTCCGTCTGGACCCACATGTCACCGATCGCTCCGGCGGCCCGCAGGAGGGCGTAGGAGGTGGCGAAGCGGGCGGCGCGGTCGGTGGCGGTCACGGATTCCTCCGGGTGGTTGTGGTGTGGGTGTGGGCTGGGCACCCGCCGTCTGGGCAGGCGTGCGGGTGCCACGGGCGGGCTGCAGAGTGGTCCGCGCTGGGGCGCGGCGGGGTGACCGGCCGTCGGGTGCGCGGCCGGTGGTGCCGGAAAGGGGTTGGTGCGCGTCCGGGTCGTGAGCCCGTGCCGGCCGGGTGCCGGGGACGCGCTGGCGGGTCAGCTGGTGGGCTTGGGCATCGAGCGGCACTCGTTGGCGTGGGCGTTGGCGTCCAGGTGGGCGTCCTGGCGCTCGTTCGGCAGGTACGGGTCGCCGTAGACGCCGACGCTGCCGGTGGTGCCGCAGCCGTTGCACTTCCAGGCGAAGCCGTCGACCTCGTGGTAGGTGTCGCCGACGTAGGGGCGGCCCTTCGGGAGGAACCTGGTGCGGAAGCGGACGCTCGTCAGGTCGACGTGGGCGCCGCCGACGGTGAGGTAGCGGGCGAGGACGTTCTCGGGCCAGGCGGCGGTCCACACGGTGCTGGTGGTGCTGCTGCTCATCGGGTTTCCCTCCCCGAGCTGCTCCGGGGCGCGGTGTCCCGGATGGTGCGCGCCTGGGTCGTGAACCCTCGCCGGCCGGTGCCGGGACGCGCTGGCGACCGGTCAGCCGCCGGAGCTGTAGCGCTTGGTCTGCTTGAGGACGTGGTCGCGGGTGAAGCCGGTCTCGGCTGCGGCGTCGGCCTGGAGGACCTGGCCAGTGCGGATCAGCTCCGCGATGGCGGCCCACATCTCGGCGTCCGCGTCGGTCTTGGCCTTCTCGGCATCGGCGTGGATCTTGTCGCGCCTCTTCTTGAGGGCGGCGATGTGGGCGCGGCCTTCGGTACGGGTGGTCTGGTCAGGACGGGGCATGACGGGCTCCTGGCGTGCGGGCGGCTGCTGGTCTGCATTCACGGAGAATGCAGACTCGCAGTCTGCCCTGTGAGCGGCCGGAGCGGGCCTCGCAGAGGTCACTCGATGGTCCAGCCGCCGCTGCGCCAGGCGCGCTCGGCGTCGTTGGCCAGGATCCGGGCCAGGCGGGCCCAGCCGGGCAGAGCGAACCAGCGCATCCGGTCCGCGGCCCAGCGCAGCGCGAACATGATCTGCTGGGCCTGGTCCGCGGTGAAGACGAGTTCACCGCGGTAGTCGCCATCCAGGCCGGTGAGGAACGTGCGGATGGTGGCGCTGTCGCCGATGCGGGCCCACCGCAGCCTGCGGGCCGTACTTGCCGCAGCCGTCCTCGGGGGCTCCCGGTGTGCTGCCGCACAGGTGGTCCAGGCCGCGGTCGATCTGTTCGGTGCAGCCGTCCTGTTCGCAGACGGCGTCGACGCCGTAGCCAGCCTCGATCTCGGTGCCGTCCGCGCGGCGGACGGTGTAGAAGGCGTTTCCCATTGCGGTGTTTTCTCCTGTCGGAGGTGTGGGTCCGGCCGGTCGGCCGGTCCCGTCCCCGGACGCAGGCCGCCCGCCCGGCCGGTGGTCGGCGGGGCGGGCGGTGTGCGGCCCCGGGGGCGAGACCGGTCGACCGGTCAGTCCTGGGTGTCGTTCAGCGCGTGGTGGCCGGGGACGGTGCGGGCGCCTCGGTGGAGCTGGGTGACGGTGCCGGCGACGTAGTGGTCGCGCAGGGCGAGCGGCCAGGTCTCCAGGCGCAGGTCGCTCACGGCGACGACGGTCTCGACGGCGGCGGGGCGGCCGGTGGTGACCAGCCGGTACAGCTGCTCGGCGGTCGTTTCGCGGCGCAGGAGGTGTTCGGCCTCGTCGATGAGCAGGCGGATGCGCGGTTCGGCCTGGGTGGGCTGGTGGGTGCGCTGGCGGGCGTCGCGCAAGTAGGCGTTGCGCTGGTCGACGAGGGCGAGGGCGTCGGCGAGCATCTGCTCGGCTCCGTCGGGGGTGGCGCGGCGGTCGGCGGTGGCGAGTTCGCTGCGGGGGGTGATGGCCCAGGTGGTGGTGGCCGGGTCGGTGGCGGCCTGGGCGATCAGCTGCTGCAGGGCGTGGGACTTGCCGGAGCCGGTGGGGCCGACGATCAGGTGCGTGGACATGCGGTGCTTCCTCTCGGTGGGCGTGGTGACCGCCGGGGGCGGTCGGGTGGGTGTGGGTGCGGGAAGCGGTCCGCCCGCCCGGCCAGGGGTGGCGGGGCGGGCGGCGGACGCGGTGTGGGGTGGGAGGGCCGGCCAGGGTCAGAGGCTTTCGGCGGGCTCCGGCAAGCTGTCCTGGTCGGTGTTCTTGAGCAGCGGCAGGCCGTACTCGCCGGCGCCGCGGCGCACCAGCTTGTTGTCGCGCGCGAGTTCGGAGCAGGCGTTGAAGGCGGTCTTGCGGGCGATGCCAGCGATCGTGGTGATGGCCTCCACGCTGAGGTAGCCGATCTCCTCGTTCATGGGGTCGCGCTGGTCCTCGAGTGCGCGCAGGATCTTCTCCTTGGCGGTGGGTTCCTTGGTCAGGACGGCCGGTGTGGGACCGGGCTCCCAGGCGGTGGTGCCGTCCCCGCCGCCCGCCGTGGTGGTGGGGTCGATGGGGGCGGAGGCGATCGAGTCGCGGTCGTCCCAGTCCGGGAAGTCCAGCGGGACGGCGATGTTCGCCGGGTTGAAGAGTCCGGCGGCGGATTCGAGGATCCAGGCGCGCATCATCTCGGCGCGCTCGTCCGGGCCGACGACGTAGCCGACGCCGAACGTGCGGCGCGGGTCGTCCTCGGGGACGTTCGGGTCGTAGATGAGCGAGTCGTCGCCGCCCCGCCAGAACGCCGGGATCTGGGAGGGGTCGATGCCGTCGAAGGAGTCGGGCAGGTCGAGGCGGTTCTTCTGAGCCCCGTCGGACCGGAGCAGGATGAGGGCGCCGCCGTAGAAGACGTTGTCGCGGATGCTGGTGTCGCCGCCCATCTTGTCGAGGTTGAGGATCTGCCCGCACAGGACGATGGCCATGCCGAGCGAGCGGCCCTGCTCGGCGAGAGCGGCGACGATCATCGCCGCCTCGGCCTGGTAGGGGGACTTGTCGCCGAGCAGCTGCGCGAACTCGTCCAGGACGACCGCGATGAACGGCATCTCGTCTGCGGGGGTGAAGTTCTTCATCCTCAGCGCCTGGGACTGCGCGATGCGGTGCTGGAGGATCGCGTAGGCCAAGCGCAGGGCGCCCATCGCGCCGTCGCGGCCGCAGCCGGAGAAGGCCGCCATGTCCTCCACGTCCGGGTTCGAGCTGCCCTTGGGGTCGGCATAGATGATCGCCACCCCGTTGACGTGGTACGAGAGGCAGACCAGCTGGAGAACGCCGCCCTTTCCGGAGCCGGTGACACCGGCGACCAGCACATGGCGGGCACCGCCCTTGGGGTCGTACAGCTGCACCCGGGAGGGCCGCCCGGAGATGCCGGTGCCGAGTTCGACGAAGCCGTTCTTGTTCGCGAGCAGCGCCTGCGCGCCGGGCAGGGGCCGTCCGTCCTCCAGCGGCGAGCGCAGCATCTTGCGGACCTTCGCGCGGCGAGGGTCGTGCGTCGGCTCGAAGCTCACGAGCAGGGACGTGGTCCGCAGCGCCCCGGCGAGCTGGTAGGCGTCGGGGACGGTGACGGTGTCCGTGTCCTCGTCGGCGACGACCCACGCGGCAACCCCGCCGGTGGCCGGGTCATCGACCAGGCCCTCCAGGTGCGTGCCGGGCACGCAACCGCCCCTGCGGGCCACGCGCTGCAGCCACAGCGTCTCCAGCTCGCTGTGCTGCGCCTGCCCGGCCGGCGGGGCGACGAGGTTGACGCGGATGGCTTTGGAACTGGTGTGGGGGCCCTCCTTGATGCTCACCCAGGCTGCCGGGATGCGGTACACACCGGACACGGTCTCCGCGGTGACGGTGACCGGCCGACCGGGCTGGGCCTCGACGATTCCCTCCCACGCCCCGGGGCCGAGGGCGGTGAGGGAGAGGTTCTCGCCGGTGTGCGCGCCGTACTCACCGCAGACGTGGGCGCGCCACAGTTCCAGCACCTTCCGGACCTCGTGCGGGAGCTGGTCGGGCGCGGCGGACTGCTGCGCCGGGGCGCTCTTGCGGCGGGGGCGGCCGCTGCCTCCGAGGACCCGGCGCAGTGAGAAGCCGACGAACGCCACGCTGCCCCACCACACCACGGAAACCAGGCCGGAGACGGACGGCATGTCCATCCAGCCGGCGGCCAAGGCGTCGATGCCGGGCAGGCCGCTGACCGTGGCGGTGGCGGCCGCCGTCGCCGTGGCCACGGCGGAGACGAACATCGGCCGGCGGTGCGCGCGCACGATGTCGCCGCCCGGGACCGCGTCCAGCGTCCGGTCGGCGATCAGACCCGCGTAGTTCGCCCCCGCCACCAGAACGGGCGCGGCGAGGAACGTGCACACCGTGGTGGCGGCGTCGGCCTGCAGCAGCGGCATCACCACGGCGGTGACCACCGGGGCGGCGACCTCGCAGGCCGCGAAGGCCTTCTCGACGGACGGACTGCGCTGGGCGGCGGGGGCCGCGAAGTCGGTGGTCACGGCTTTCTCCTATTCCTGGGTGTACCAGCTGGCCTTGGCCATGGGGACAGGGGACTTGTCGACGGCCTGCTGGATGCCGTCGTGCAGGCGCACGGCCTCCTGGTCGGCGGCGGTCGCGGCGCGGGAGGCCTCGTCGGCGGCAGCCGCGTAGGCCAGGGCCGTGGTGGACAGGCCCTGCATGATCCGCGACACCTCGCGGGTCTCGGCGACCGTGGCAGGGTCGACCTGGAGGGCGGCGATCTGCTCGGCGATCCGGCCCGTGTCCTTCGCCTCGTCGCCGAGCGTCTTCGCGCGCTTCTTGTGCGCCTCGGTCGCCTGCCGGACCTCCTTGGCCAGGGCCCGGAGCTGCCGGCGCAGTTCGCGGTAGGTCAACGTGCTGGCCATATCAGCTCCCCTGCTTGTCCTGGTAGAACTCCCGCTCCGCCGGGCTGGTCAACGGGCTGTCGACAACGGCCTTGTAGATCACGCCGTGCCGCTTCTGCGCGTTGATGGCCAGCACCTTGACGGCCTCCATGCCGCGCCCGGCGTTCTTCTCGGTCTGCTCGGCCTTGGCGCGCAGCGCCTGTGTCTGCTCGGCCAGGCGCTGCGCCATGGCGACCAGTCGGGCCCCGCCCTTGACCTGCTTGGCGTCCTCCGCGAGGCGCTGGGCGCGGGTCGCGTGGTCGACGGCCTTGGCGCGGGTGTCCTTGCTACCCTCGGCGACCTTCGCCAGCACCTCGCCCTTGATGGCCAGGCGCCGCTCGAACTGCTTGAGCGTGCGGACCTCACCGCGGCTCATGGTGCGTGAGGCACCATCGGCGGCGAAGGCGATCGCGTCCTTGCCGACCGACTGGACCTGCGCCGGCACCGCCTCGGCCGGCGCGGACGCGGCGGCGGGGCTCACCTGGGCGGGGATCACGGGCGGCTGCGTCGGGCGCGGCGGCGGTGCCGCGGCCCCGCCGACCGTCGTGCCCGCCGGGTCGGCGGTGGAACCGCTGACCGGGACCATCCCGGTATCGGTGTTCGGGTCGTTCATCGTGCTCCTTCCGTCCCGCACGGCGGGACCGGTCACAGACGTCGTGGAGGCGGGGTCGGTCTTCGTCCCGGCGGGCTGCGGAGCGCAGCCCGCCGGTGCCGGCTTCGGCCCGGGCTTCACCGGCTTGTCCGGCGCGGCGTTCGGCTTGCGGAACTTGTCATCCGGCCCTTTCAGGTCCGGCGGCGCCACCGGGGCGGCCGGCTCCGGTGCGGCACCCACGAGGCCACTGACCTTCGCCCCGCGGAACTTGCTGTCGGCGCCCTTCGCGTCGGCCGCCTTCGCCGACGCCTGGCCGCCGCCGGCCCCCGGCGCGCCGCCGGGCTTGGGAGCGGCCGGGCCCTTGCCCGGCTCCGGACCGCTGCCGCCGTCCGCTCGCTTGTCCGGCTTCGGCCCACCGGCGCCGTCCGGCTCCGCCTTGCCCGCCGGGTTCTCGGGCTTGAGGGTCTTCACGTCACCGGCCGGGCCGCCGGCCGGGTCGTCCTTGGGTGTCTTGCCGTCCGACGCCTTGGTGGTCTTCTCGTCGCTGTGGTTCCTGTCGTCCTTGCCGGTCTTCGAGGCGGTGTCGTTCTTCGAGCTCTTGGTGTCGGCGGACTTGGTGTCGGTGCTGTCCCGGCTGTCCTTGCCGGTCTTCGAGGCGGTGTCGTTCTTCGAGGCCTTGCTGGCCGCGGACTTGGTGTCGGTGCTGTCCCGGCTGTCCTTGCCCGTCTTCGAGGCCGAGTCGTTCTTCGAGGCCTTGCTGGCCGCGGACTTCGCGTCCGTGCTGTCGTTCTTGCGGACGTCCCGGTTGTCCTTGCCCTGGTGCTGGTGGGACTTGTTGTTCAGGTCGGCGACCTTGGCGTCCCGCTGCGAGCGGTGCTGCGCGCTGTTCTCGTGCTTGGCGCTGCGGTCGGACTTGTTGGCGTTGGTGGTGTTCGTCGAGTCCCCAGAGACCCGGCTCTCCTTGACCTCGTGGTTGCGCTTGATGGTCGTGGCAGTGCCGGTGCGGCCCAGGCGCTGGGCGAGGGCGCGCACCAGGGCGCCGAGCGGGCCGTCACCGGCCGCCTTGCCGTCGGATCCGGCGGAGGCGTTCTTGCCGTTGGCCTTGCCGGTCTCGGCGCCGAAGGCGGGGGTACCGGCGGGGTCGTCCCGGGGGTCGAGGTCGGCGGTGGAGCCGAGCACCGTACGGGCGGGGTGGACGGGGGCGAGGAAGTGGGCCAGGCCGCCGGGGGCGGCGTCCGCGACGGTCGCCGTGGCGGGGCCGGTGGGCTCCGGTCCGGCGGCGGAAGCGGCGTCCGGGGCCGGGGCGGGAGCCGCGCCGGCGGGGGTGCCGACGGGGGGGTCGGCGGTGGGTGCGGGGGCCTCGGGCGGGTGCTCGGGCCGGGGCGGGACGGCCGCCGGGGCGGGTGTCGCCATCACCTTTCTCCTTACTCTGGGTGACTTCCCTTCCTTTCCTTTCCCATCCGGAGAATGGCTTCCCAAGGTCGTGGACTGGGTCCGGGAACGCGGGAACGCGTTCCCGGACCGGGAAGGGAAAGGAAAGGAAGTCACTGACGGTTACTTGCGGCCGAGGTGCTTCTTCAAGTAGCCGCCGGCCACGGCAACGCCGGCGACCCCGAGGACGGCCAGGCCGACACCGGAGTTCGAGGTGCCGTCGCCCTCACCCGTGGCGACCTTCTGGGCGGTGTTGACCATGCCCGGGGAGTCCACCGCCGGGTACGCCTTCCCACAGTCGGCGACCGCGCCGTAGGCGCCGGCGGCCTTGGCCACGCACGCCTGGACCGCCTCCCGGCGGGCCCGCTGCGCGTCGCTCTCCACCCCCGTGGTCTTGGCCATCTCCGCCGCCGCGGCGGCGTCCTGCTTCTGCTTCTCCAGCTCCAACCTGGAGTTGTCGAGGGCGATCTGCGCCTTCTTCACCTCGGCGTCGGCCGACGCGGAGGCGTACTGCGACCAGGCGACCATCCCGGTCGCGGCCAGGACCACGCCCGCGACGGCCACACCCGCCTTCGCCCGCGGCGAGAGCCGGGCGTTCGGGGCGTAGGCACCGTGCAACGGCGGGGTCTTCCAGGAGGGGACGGACGTGATGTCGTAGGCAGGGTCGTTGTAGACCGAATCACGCTCGGCCATTGACGTGCTCCTTCACTCGGTTCGGTGGTGCTCGGCGCGCCGGGGCCGGACGCCTTCGCCAGCCGCCGAAGCGCCCCAGGATCGGAGCACGTCGGCGACCGGCCGAGAGGCCCGGAACCTGGGGATTCGGACGGTCGAGGTGCGGGGTCGCGCTCGACGCGGGCGGTGCGGGAGGATCGAGGCGGGCCGGTGGCGAGACCGGCCCGCCTGCGCTCACGGGCGCGCGGCCCCCGGGGTGCTTTCTTCATCCCGGGGGCCGCTCACTTTGCGCGCTCGGCTACGCAGAGCGAACGGAGGGCTTGAGCGCGGGCTCGGCGTCCTCCACCGCGTCGCGCACCCGCTGGCAGGTTGAGCGCGTCTTGCGCTCGTCGCCGGACAGCAGACCCTTGGCGGTGAGCACGGCGTGGATCTCGGACGCGCGCGGACGGCGGCCGAGAACGTCGTACAGCGAGCGGACGAGCGCCTTGCGCGCGTACAGGAGCGCGGCATCGCTCATGGCCGGAGCCGGGTGAGCGTCAGCATCTTGCGGGTGC
Organism: Kitasatospora sp. NPDC058162; assembly: GCF_042884005.1. Lineage (NCBI taxonomy): Bacteria > Bacillati > Actinomycetota > Actinomycetes > Kitasatosporales > Streptomycetaceae > Kitasatospora > Kitasatospora sp. NPDC058162. Next base: position 50,047 of record NZ_JBHVUS010000037.1, on the reverse strand, counting down.
GCGGGCGGCAGTGCGCGGTGAGCGTCACTCGTCCCGCCACCTGCGACGATCTCGCGCTCAGATGAGCGCTCGCCGTGCGTACCCTGCGCGGAGGGCAGGTCACCGTGAGCGGTCGGCAGCGGCTGGCCGCCGTGCGGCGGGCGCGGGGTGGGGTCCTCGTGAACGCCGTCCGGCTGCGCGGCGGGCGCGACCGGCGCGGTGGCGTCGTCGGCGGGCTTGCCGTGAGCGCTCGGGCCGTGGCCCATGAGCGCGTGCACGCGCCAGATGACCACCGGAACGACCATGGCGAGCGGGACCGCGAGGCCCCACTTCACCCGCCACTCTCCGTCACGAGGCTCGACGCCGAAGATGTGCAGCTCGGCGAGCAGCGAGGCGATCTGGCAGGCCATCATCACGACCAAGGCGGTGACCACCTCCCAGGTGATCCGCTCGCGCTCCTCCTCCGTGTGGGCCTTGGCGTGGGCGCGGGTCGCGGCGACCACCCACACGTCCACCGCGACCGGGAAGAGCCACGCGAGCACGTCGTCGATGCCGGCCATCACCGCGAGGTGGTGCTCACCCGCCGCGGTGTAGGCGACGCCCGCCCACAGCGCCAGCTTGGGCAGCAGCTTCGGGATGTTGGCCTCCCACCAGCGCCAGGCCCGGCGCAGGCGGCCCGTCTGCCGGTCGGCCCGCTTCTGCTCCAGCTGCCGCTGTTCGGCGCGCAGCTCGGCGACGTGCTGCTCGGTCTCGGCGAGTTCGGCCAGGGCGTCGGCGGTGACCTGCTCGGCTTCCTTGCGGGCGGTGTTGAGGAGCCGCTGGGAGTCGGACTCGGCCTTGCCCCGGACGGCGCTGGCCTGACGCAGCTGCTCGCCGGCGGCCCGCTTGGCCTCGTCGATGGCGGCCTGGGCGTCCTCGCGCTGCCGCTGTACGGCCTTCTGGCCGCGCTCGCGCAGGTCGGCCGCCTGCTGGGCGGCTTCCTCGCGGAGCTCGTGCGCCTCGGCTTCGGCGTCATCCCGCAGCTGGCGGGCCGCGACGGCGGCGTCCTCGCGAACAGTGTCGGCCTCGACGCGGGCGGCCTCGGTGACGCGGCCGGCCGTCGCGTCGGCCTCCGTACGGGTCTCCTCGGCCTGCTCGGCGGCTGCCCGGAGGATCTCCCGGGCGGTGTCGGCAGCGCGGGAGCGGATCGCCTCGGCCTCGGTGGTGGCCTCGGTCAGGGTCCGGTCGGCGGCCGTGGCGGCGTCGCGCTGCACGGTGGCCGCCAGTTCCCGCGCACCGGTCAGGTCCCGCTCGGCCAGGGCGCGGTCAGCGGCGGCCTTCTCCCGGGTGCGCTCCAACTGGTGGCGGACGTCGTCGACCTGCTCCTGGACGTCGGCGAGGTCGCCGGCGGCCCGGCGCAGCGTCGCCTCCACCTCGCGCTCGGCCTCTCCGACGACCTTGGCGGCCTGCTCCTGCGCGAGGGCGGTGATTCCGGCCGCAACGCGCCGGGCCTGCTCCTCGGCGTCGGCGACGATCCGCGCGGCGTCCCCCTCGGCCTTGCTGCGGACGGTGGCGGCGCGCTGCTCGGCGTCGGCCAGCAGCGCCCCGGCCCGCTCGGTGGCCTCCTCCAGCAGCCGGTCGGCCTCCGCGTGGGCGGCGGCGTCGGCCTCCTCTCGCCGTTCCTGCGCGACCTGGGCCGTGTCCTGGCGGATCAGGTCGGCCTGGTCGTTGGCCAGGTCGAGGATCTGCCGGACCGTCTGCTCGGCGCGCAGGGTGAGCACCTCGGCGTCGGCGGCGGCGTCCGCGCGCAGCTGCTCGGCCTCGGCCGCCCACTGCTCTGCGGTCGCCGCGTCCCGGCCCGCGGCAACGGCGGTCTCGGCGGCCAGCGCTCGGAAGCCCTCCGCGTCGCCCAGCTTCTGGCAGGCCTCGGCGAGTAGCTGGTCGGCATCGGCCTGCGCGGTGGTGCGCAGCTGGTCGGCCTCGGTGCGGGCGGTCGCCAGCAGCGCGTCGGCGCCGGCCTGGTCGGCGGTCTCGTCCCGGGGCGCCGGGAAGGCGGCGGCCGTGGTGGTCTTCGTCGTGGCGGGCTTGGCCGGTGCCGGGCGGCGGGCGGGAGTGCGGGTACGGGCAGCCACAGCGGGCTCCTCCTCTATACGGGGCGCGGTGGACCGCCGCTGCGCCCCGCACCCCGCGCTGACGGGGGCGGGCGCAGCGGCGAACGGCAGCGGCTGGCGGTGGTCAGGCGGGCTGGCCGGCGCGCGGGGCGCGGTAGTCGATGTAGTGGGCGCCGAGCCGCTCCAGCAGGTCGGGCAGGCTGGCCACCGGGTTCAGGTCCCGGCTGCTGCTGTGGCTGTTGAGCAGGCAGATCCGCTCGGACTCCGGGAAGGAGTGGGACCGGCTGGTGCGGAGCTTGGTGCGGCCGGGGTGGTAGTGCAGCCACCGGCCGTCGCCGAGGTAGTGGACGGCGCTGCCGTCCGGGAAGCCGGTCCAGCGCTCGGCCAGCGCCAGGCCGAGCACGTTCTCCTGGTCGAGGTGCTGCTCGGCGAAGTCGGCGGCCCGGCAGACGGCCTCGTCGCGGACACCGGCGTCGACGTACCGCAGGACGGCGGCCTGGTCGCCGTCGACGGGCGGCTCGGGCGGCGTCCAGCTGGGGGCCTGGGCGGCGAGGATGGTGACGGCCGCCTCCAGCTCGCCCTCGGTGTCGAGCAGACGGCGCCGGGTCGCGGTCCAGGTGGTGGCGCGGATCAGACGGAACACGGAGGTCCTCCTCGTGATTGTGGGGTGGTGTGTCGGGCACCGTCGAACACCGCCGCCCCTCACCCGGTGCTGCTGGGGGCGGGGCGCGGCGGCGAACGACAGCAACCGGCGGGGCTCAGATCCGGTTGGGCTGGACGTCGAAGAAGAGCGTGTTAGCGCGGGCCAGCTCGGGGTGCTGCTGCACGATCGAGTCGCGGATCGCCTTGTAGAAGTCCTGCCGGCTCCAGTCGGCGGGCGGGGTGTGGGTGCCCTCGGTGGTGAAGACCTGGAAGCCGTTCCCGAGGGACAACTGCAGGGTGAGGATGAAGTGGTAGGAGCCCTGCGCCTGCGCGGCGTGAGCCTGCTGCTGAGCGGTGGCGGTGTGGGACATCGGACTGCTCCTCGTGATCGGCGGCGGTGCTGTCGGGCACCGTCGAACGCCCCCGCACCAGCGGCCCGGGGACGAACGACGACAACCGGCGGAGCTGGGTTCAGGTGGTGCGTGCGCGGTTGCGGGCGGCGCGGCGCTTCATCGCGCGGCGCTCCTGCTCGCTCATCCCGCCCCACACGCCAGCGTCCTGGCCGGTCTCCAGCGCCCAGGTCAGGCACTGCTCCATCACGGGGCAGCGACGGCAGACGGCCTTGGCCTCTTCGGCCTGCAACAGCGCGATGCCGTTCTCGCCGACCGGGAAGAACAGTTCCGGGTCTTCCTCGGCGCACACCGAGCGCATCCGCCAGTCGTCGGCGGCGGCCGTGGAGAGCGTGATCTTGTTGGCCATGACGAACTCCTTGCGGTCAGCTGGTCCGGGCGGAGAGGGCGAGGTGGTGGAGCGCGTCGACGAGGTCGGGGTGGGCGGCCTCGTCCAGCAGGTGGCGCTGCTCGAGGAGCGCGCCGGTACAGGCCGGCTGGGCGAGCGTGTACTCGGCCCAGAAGGTGAGGGCCTGCGCGCCGGGTTCGGCGACGACCCGGTCGCGGCGCTCGTCCCATGCGCTGCAGTGCCAGCGGCTGCTGGTCTCGCCCAGCGTCCGGACGGTGATCCGCCAGACCGGCCAGCCCGGGAGCGGGCCCGGCTCGATCGCGAGGACCTCGTAGACGGTGTCGGAGTAGCCGCTGCGGTAGTAGCCGCCGACGGCGCGCGGGCCGATCTGGCGGGCGACCCACCGTCGGTAGCTGGCGGCGTCGTAGTGCGCGCGGCGGGCGGGGGTGGAGTTGCGGGCGCGGTGCTTCATGACGGCCTCCAGGCCGGGGTAGGCGGGTGCCCGCTGCACCTGCCGGACCAGGGTCGTGGCCGGGCAGGTGCAGCGGGCACCGGGGGAGGGGCGGGGTTGGTCAGCCGGCCGCGCGGACACGGCAGCAGACGCGCTTGCCGATCGGGGACGGTTCGACGGTCCAGCCGGGGGCGAGGACGTCGATCAGGGTCAGGCCGCGGCCGCACTCGGCCTCGTCGCTGTCCGCCGGGGTGTCGGTGCGGCGCGGGGCGGTGTCGGCGAGCGGGTCGTGGACCGCGACGACCGCGTCGATCCCCCGGGAGCGGTAGACCTCCACGACCAGCGGGACGTGCTCACCACAGGCCCGGATCGCGTTGCCGAGCAGCTCGGACAGGACCAACTGCGCGGACTGCGCGGTCTCCAGGTCGATGCCGTGGGCGAGCAGCACGGTCAGGGCCAGGGCCCGGACGGTGTGGACGGTGTCCTGGCAGGCCGTCAGGTGGGCGGTGATGCCGCCGGGCCGCTGCCGCAGGTACAGGCCGGGACGGGGAGGGGGCAGGGCAGGGTCGTGCCCGGTGAGGCCCGGGGCGGTGCCGGTGCCGAAGGCCGTGGGCGTGGGGGTGGTCATCGGGTGCCGCCCTTCGGCTTGCCGGGCGTACCGGGCTTGGTCACCGGCGTCCCGCCGCCGGCAAAGCTGCGGGCCGTCATCACCGACGACCTCCCCGGTGCTCCTGGGCCCGGCGCCAGATCTCGTCGGCGTCGGGGTCGCTATCACCCGGGGCGAAGGTGAGGTCGGGGCGTGCAATGATGTTGTGCAGCACAGTCGTTGCCTCCAACTAGGCGCGACAATGACGGCCTCGGGAGGGCAATCCCGAGGCCGTCGGCATTTCCAGGACGACTCCTGCCGTCCCCCCGCCGTCCCCGCACCGGCGATGCCGGGGCGGAGGCGACAGGCAGCGTCGCAGGAGAGAGCGGACTGGTCAGGCCGCGTAGACCCAGACGAAGACGCCGGTGACATCCACACCCGCCTCGTCGCGGATCTCGACACCCCACGCCCTGCCGCGGCCGACGGACCACATCACGGCCGGGCCGATACGGTCGAGCTGCGCCCGGGTGAAGGTCCGCGCCGAGAGGCGGTCTTCGCGGCCGTAGCAGTAGCTGTAGCTGAGCAGGAACAGCGGCTCGGGCTCCGCGGCGGCAGAGGTCTCGGCATGCGGGGCCGGGACGGTACCGGTGGGGGCCTCGGTCGTGGTGGTCATCTCTACCTCCGGGGATGCGACACGACAGCCCGGAGCAAGTCCGGACCGCCGCAGCTGATAGTGGTGCAGATTCAGTTCTGGGACTGGGCCGGGCCCGGGTGATGCCGGTCAGGCAGCGGAACGCAGCCCGGCCAGGCGCTCGAAGGCGACGCTGGTGGCGGCGGGGCGCCGGGGGCGGGGGACCGGCCGGTCGCCGGTGCCATCGACCGAGTCGGTGGCGAGCTCGGCGACGTCCGCCGGGTCGGCGACCGTGTCGAGTCGACCTGCGGGGATCTCCGTCGGCTGGAGGCGGAGGCGGTTCACCAGGAGGTCGGCGTTCCTGTCCAGCAGGTCCAGGACGTCGGTGAAGGAGAGGCCGTGGGACACCGCGAGCTCCGCCGCGTGCAGCCACAGCTCACCGCACAGGTCGTCGACGAGGTCGCTGGCGGTGTCCAGGCCGGTCTCCTCCAGCAGCTCCTGCACCAGGTCGCGCAGACCGGTGGAGTACCAGGTGTAGGCGTCGGCGAGCACGGTGTCGGGGGTGTTGGGCATCGCGGTCTCCTCAAGGTGATCGATGTGGGTATGCGACGGCCGCCGCCCACCCCGTCTTGCTCGGGGTCGGCGGCGGCCGTGGTCGTGCTGCTGGTTTTGGGTCAGGAGGTGCGCTTGCGCACCGGGCTCGCTGCGAGCACCTCGTTCGCGGTGGGCGTCTGGGCGATCGGCCGGGCCCCGACCGGCAGGGCCAGCGGGACGATCGGGCCGCGCGCGCCGTGCAACGGGATGTTGCGCAGGGCGTCGGCGACGAACACCGGCAGCAGGACGTTCGACCACTCGTCGGCCCGACGCTGCGGCTGCTCCTCGGCCTGCTGACGGACGGCGCGGCGCTGCTCCTGCTTGGTACGGGCCTGCGCGACGAGGCGCTCGGGCTCGCGGCGCAGCAGCTCGAGGTACGCGGAGCCCAAGCGCAGGCCGTCGGTGCAGCGCTTCTTCGGGTCGGTGCAGGCCGTGCAGCGGCTGCGGTGCCCGACGTAGGCGGCGTGGGCGGTGTCGGCGGTGGGCGCGGCCGGGGTGAGCTGGTGCAGCGCGGGCGGCTGCGGGGCCTTCACCTTGCGCAGGACCTTGGTCGGTCGGCGGGCGGCGACGTCGGCATTGGCCTCAACCCGCTGCTCCTGCCAGCGGACCAGCGACACGTCGATGACGACCAGCCGGTTGCTGTTGCTGCAGCGGCGGGCAGCGGGGGTGCCGGCCTTCGTGGTGTGGTGCGGGGCGAGCTTCCACTCTTTGGTGCCCTTGTTCAGGGTCAGCGGGCACCAGGTCTTGCACGCCGGGCAGGCCAGGACCTCGGCGCGGTGAGTGAGCTGCACCGAGGCGAGCGGCAGCTCCGACACCAGGAGCGCCGGCTGGGAGGAGACGTTGGTCGTGCGGGTTCGGCGGTTGCGCTGCCGGGCGGTCGCGGTCGAGGTGGTCATCGGGTGCTCCTCGTCTGTGCGGAAGGGGAGGTGAGGGCCGCGTTGCGGTGCTCTCTCCGCCCGCCAGGCCGCACGGGAATCCCGGCGCCCTGGGGAGCGGACAGCGCATCAGCACTGCTGAGAGGTTGTCGCATGGGTTTGGTGGAGCTACCCGGCACCCGAACTGTGGGCGGCGACTACCTAGCGAAGGCATGCCGAATAAGCCCTATACAGGAAGCATTCGGGGGCCTTTGGAGGCCGCTAGGCGGCTTCCTGATTTCACTAGTGAACAGCTTGAGGGCTTGACCGTCAAGGCCCTTCGCTAGTGAAATTGCTTCAGCGATGGCCTTGGGTGCTTCACCCGTGACTGTTCGTCAATCAGGATCCACAGCGCTATGGGTGGGCGCGAGCCTCCCGCGTGGCACTGCTGTGGAACCGAGCAAGGCCCACACCAGCGGGAACGGACGGGGAGGTGGCCGTGGACACGGCGATCCGGTGGACTGGCCAGAAGGCGCGGCTGCTCCAGGAGACTCTCGGGCTTTCGGTCCGCGAGTTCGCGAGGAAGCTGGGCGTGGACCCACGCACCGTCACCAAGTGGCGGAAGCACGGGGAAAGCCTCACCTGCAACGATGAGATGCAGGAGGTGCTGAGTCGGACTCTGGACCTGGCGTCCGAGGAGCAGCGCGAGACCTTCTACGCCCAGCTGGCCACCCAGCCAGTGGGCACCGCCGTGGAGCCTGGGCAGCAGGCCGGACCCTTCGTGGTGGTCTCACACAAGTTCATCCCGGTCTACTTGGGATCACAGCTCCGGGCCGTGTTCGAGAAGGCGCTGCCCCATCCAGAAGGACCTGGTGGCTTGGAACAGCGAGTCCTGCCGCTGGAGCACCCGGCAGGTGGGTCCGCAACCGCGCACCTGCTGGCGTGCGGCGTGGCCGTGGTTCACCTGGCGGAGGAGCTGACGCTCGAGAGCATCACCGAGCTCGCGCTCTGGCGGTACCGCACCTATCCGACGGATCGAGCATGGGCTGGTGCCAGCCTCAACGCTCTCCTGGAAGCGGCGGTCCCCAGCCAGCCCAAAATCGAGGATCCGCAGTACGTCCTGTCGGTGTACGAGCTCCGCGAACAGAACTGGCCCCTGTCAGCGCTTCCGACGGCACTGCACCTCCTCACGACTCCCTCTGTGCTGGTCAACCGGCAGAATCCTGAGGCCGTCGAGCCCATCGGACCCCATGTGGAGGCGGAAAAGTTCGCCTCGGTCTGGACCCACCCCGACGTCGTCGCCTTCCACGGCGGCTCATCGCCAGGCCTCGCCGGCTGGTCCGGGGTCACATACCACCCTCAGCCTGACGAACGCGCCCTGACGGTGCGCGAGATCGTCGCGCTGGAGGTTGACGTCCAGGGCCTGTGGGCGCTCTCCTCTCGGGTCCTCGACTCCATCGAGGAAGGGGAGGATCCGGTCATGCCGGAGGAGTATGGCTGGCGCTACCTAAGGGGCGCGTACTCTCGGCTTCGAGCGTCCCGCCCGGCCGAAACCGCACAACACCGGGCCATGCGAGAGGCGATCTTGAGCACGAGCGATCTGCCCGACCGCCTTCGTGACGCCCAGGAAGCACTCCGAGACAGTCGTGTGTGAGCAGGCGAGAGAGGCAGAGATGGACCCTCGGACCACGGCATTGATCGTCATCGACGTACAGCAGGGCTTCATCAACGCGCACAGCGCCGGAGCGGTCCCGGTGATCGTCCGCATGGTCGAAGCGTGGAAGTCGGCGGGAGCCCCCGTCGTGTTCGCCCGTTTCCAGAACCTGCCGAACTCTCCTTACGAGAAGATCAGCGGGTGGACGCGGCTGCGGACGCCGGAAGAGCAGGCCATCGTGGCGGAACTCCAGCCGCATCTCGGGGACGCAGCCGCCGTGATCGACAAGGGGACTTCCTCCGTCTTCACCAACGGAGCGGGACTTGTCCTCGCCGAGGCTGGCTGGACCGACCTGGTCTTCGTGGGCATCGACACGGACTCGTGCGTCTACGACAGTGCCATCGACGCCTATCACTCCGGTTTCCGCCCGTGGATCGCCGTCGACGCCTGCGCATCGAGCGGTGGCGAGGAGTACCACTCGGCGGCGCTGTTGCTGGCCCGCCGCAACATCGGCAGCGCTCAGCTCATCACCAGTCACGATGCCATCAGGCGTCTGACCAGCACCGAAAGGGCCTACTCGTGAGTACTGCGTTCGGCGACCCGGATCTTGTCATCGTCGGCGGCGGGCCAGCTGGGTGCGCAGCGGCGCTGATGGCGGCCAGCCTGGGTCTGCGCTCGGTACTGATCGAGAGCAACAGCATCGGCGGCCGGCTGCACGTCATCGGGGCGCTCTCGAACGTGCCCGGCGACTGGGCCGATGGACCGTCGCTCGCCAAGGCGCTTGCCCGGGATATCCAGCGGATCCAGGGCTCAGGGCACTGCACGGTCATCACGGGCCGCGCGATCGCGGTATCCGCCGACAGCCGGTCGGCCAGCGTCACCCTGGCCGATGACTCCACGGTCACAGGGAATGCAGTGATCGCCGCTACGGGCGTCGCGTCGGTCACTCCGGCAGAGGTCGGCTGGATCTCCGCTCCGGCCGACCTGGATCCGGCGCCGCTCTGGCGAGCCCGGCCCGCAGACCTGAAGGGCCGCACCTGTGTCCTCGGCGGTGACCGGCCGTTGGGCACCTGGCTGCGCGCCCATCCGGACGTTCGGCGGCAGCTCTTGGTCGTCCATCCCGGCACCGACGACTACAAGGTCGCTGAAGTGCAGCAGGACTCCCGCGCCCAGCTGCGCCGCGCTCGCCACGTCGTGCTCGCCCCGGCTCCCGGCGGCGGCTACATCGTCGACGTCGAAGCCGCGGACGGCTCTGCCACGGCCTACGCCTGCGACACGCTGCTCACGAACATCGGCAACCGGCCGGCCGCGCTTCCCGGGCTGACCGCAGACGAGGACGGCTATTGCCCGTCCGAGTTGCAGGGGCCGCTCCTCGTGACGGCTGGTGACCTGCGGTCGGCCCGGTTCCAACGCATCGTCACAGCCCAGGGTTCAGGCGCCCAGGCCGCTCTGAGCTGCTACTACTCCACCGCGGTGCGGGCTACGGCGTAACCGGGGTGGGCCTGATGGGAGTTCCACACCGAGTTCCACGGAGCCACCTGGAAGTCCAGGCGATCTCGGCACCAAGCTGGCTCTCGGAACATCAAGGCCCTCCCCCCGCAGACTTCGCTAGTGAAATCGGGTACTCTCCTCGCATGACTGCTGCTCGTGATCATCGGCGCCCAGGCGCAGCCGACATCGCGCAAGACCTGCGCGAGAAGATCGACTCCGGCCAACTCGGGCCCGGCGACCGTCTCCCGCTCACGCGGGAGTTGACGAAGCAGTACAGCGTCACGGGCGAAACGGTCCGGCAGGCAATCATCAAGCTCAAGGCCGCTGGCCTGGTCAGGTCCGTCCAAGGCTCTGGCGTGTACGTCCGCGAGTGGCAGCCGCTGGTCTACCGTCCGCAGAGCGAGTTCCGGCGCAAGCCGCCAGCCGTCGACATCTTCACAAACCTGCTCCAGACCGAGGGGCGGGACGGTACGCAGACCATCGAAGTGGGCGTCGAACTGCCGGACGAGGCCGTACGACAGCGACTGCAGCTTGCGCCGGGCGAGCCCGTCGCGTTCCGCCGACGGACGAGCTTCGTCGACGACACGCCCTTCGCCACCGACGACTCCTACGTAGCCCACCGGATCGTTGAGGGCTCGGAGTGGATGACGCCGGGCAGCGTCGAACGCGGCACCAACCAGGTTCTTGCCGAGCTCGGCCACGAGCTGGTCGAAGCACTCGACGAGATCTACCCGCGGATGCCTCGGCCTACCGAGCTCGAACGGCTTGCCCTCCCGCCCGGTACCCCCATGGCCGAGCTGATCAGCACCGGGCACGACCACGATGGCAAACCCATCCAGGTGACGATCTGCCTGCTGCCTGGCGACCGCCACGTCGTCGTCTACGAACGACACAAGCGCACCGAGGAAGACTCGGAGGCCGCAGAATGATCATCACGCGTGCCGAGATTAGGGACCTGGCCCGACTGACGCAGTTCCGCGTCGATGCAGCGACGTGGCTGGCCGCACTCGGCAGCGACCAGTGGTCGACGCCTTTCCCGAGCGACCACATAGCGCAGAGCATCCAGTCCGGCGAGGTCTTCGTCGTACGGGAGTCAGCGGATGCCGATGACCTCGCCGCGACCATCACGCTTGACGACGCGGCCGACCCTCTTCTCTGGACGCCCCAGGAGCGCCAGGACAAGGCGCTCTACGTTCACAAACTCACGGTCGATAGGAGGTTCACCGGCCTGAACCTCGGAACTCGACTCCTGGACTGGGCCGGTGATCGGGCAGCCCGCCACGGAGCGCACTGGCTACGGTTGGATGCCTGGACCAGCAATACCCGACTCCAGCAGTACTACGCGGAGCGCGGTTTCCAGCACGTACGAACGGTCCACGACCCCGAGGTAGGCGGATCCGGCTGGGTCGCCCAGCGTCCCGCCGCCCCGGCGGAGCACGGTCTCGACGACCAGGCAGTCGAGTAGGAGCGACGAACTTGTTGGCTATTCAGCTTGTTGGTTCGTCAGATCGACACGGGGATCTTGCGCCTACTCTCCGCGTTGTCCACAGGGGTAGTCTGTCACCGTTAGTGGTCCAGAATGCACTTCGCCGCCCGGCCCCGAAGGTCCGGACGGCGTTCAAGTGGATCGGCGCCCCCTGCCAGGGGCCCGTCCAGGTCAACCACGAGAAGGGTGGTGACGCAGTGAAGGGTACCCGTACCCACAACAAGGCACACGCGCGGCACCCCGCCGTGGAGCGACCGAGTCGGTCTCGCTCCGGCGGGGTGCCGTCGTCATGTCTGGACACACCTCTCCCCCGAGGGGGTTTGGTGTGACTTAGTCGTCTTGGGGGCGCCGGCCTTTGGCGAGGCCAGCAACCCCGGGCCGCTTCCAGTGGATACCACCACCGGTCTGCGGTCTTACGTGATCTGTCCGATTTGGCGATCGGACGATGGCCCGGAACGGGTCTCGGCTTGGCGGCCGGGGCCCGGGAGGGGCGCACTACAGGTTCTCCACGAACCCGGACCCCCGAGGGGGCCCGTCGTTGTACCGGCTCCTGGGAGGGAGCCGTCTTGCCGTACCCCCGCAGGGGGCCCGTTGTACCGACCCCCGACGAAGAGGGCGGTTGCCGAACCCCTGTGAGGGGGTGCGGTTGCCGTTCCCAGATGTGAGTAGGAGGGCTCTGTCATTTTGCAGCAGCTCACAGCCCCGTTCCAGTCCCGCAGTACCCCCGTCGCGGCGAGTGGTGTCCCCGGTTTGAGCTCGGACGATGCGATCCGAGAGGGGGGCGATCTCTCCTCCCCCGGTCCTGCCTTGGGTTCTGTCCAGGGACGGGTTAGCGGACCGGTTGTCGAATCCGCCGCGCGCACCGTCGGCAATGTGACGCACATCACCCATTTGGGTGAGGCTCCGAGTGTCACACGGTCGGGTCCGAACCGTGCGCTTCCGGCCGCATCAGCCGTTCCGCGCCAGCGCCTGGAGTCGATCGACGCCACCCTAGTAGTCCCGGCGAAGAAGACCGCGTGGGTTCCGCAGCAGCATCAGCTGCTGTCCGAGACGGCGGGCCGGATCGCGCTCGACAGCTACAGCTGGATGCAGGCGGCGCACTGGGTGCATGGCGCCGGCCTGTACGTCCCGAAGGACGGCCCGAAGTTCGGCGAGACCACAATCAAGCTCGCCGAGGTCCTCTCGAAGCTGACGCCGTGCCGGCCGTCGATCCCGTACCTGATGCGCGAGCTGAAGTGCTCCCGGCGGACCGTGCAGTACCACCGGGACATCCTCCAGGCGACCGGCCTGCTGGCCTGGCGCTCGGTCGGCACCCGGCTGCCGATGGCGCCCGGCCAGAAGCGGGTCACCTGCTTGGCGTCGGAGTACGAGCGGCTCATCCCGGTCAGCTACGACCGGGCGCTCGGTATCCGGACCGCGGGCGAGGGCGTGGAGCGGCGGATGACGGGGATCTCGGAGGAGGGTCGGCCGGTCATCGCGGAGCTCGGGAAGAAGGCCGCGAAGCGTCTGCGCCGTCCCCGCCGGACCGTTCGTCACGGCCGTGCCGGACGGTGCGTCAGCACCCCGCGTTGCACCCCAATGGAGGGCGGTACCACTGACTGCGTGAGCTCTTCCTCTGTGGGTGATTCAAAGACTACGGGCGGGGCCCGTGACACGAAGTCGATCACGAGGAAGAAGCGGTCGACCCGGCAGACCAGGGCCGGGGAACGGCGGCGGACAGTGCTCGGGCAGGTCGTCACGGCGGCGATGCTGACCGCCGGGGACCGGCTCGCCCGAGTCGCGTACCGGCGGGTGCCGTGGGTGCGCAATGCCTCGCACGACCAGCTGCGGTGGGTCCTCAACGACCTCGCCGCCCGGGACTGGAGCGACGACCAGGTCATGGCCTGGCTCGGCTCGATCGCCGGCCAGTACGGGTGCGTCGGAGTGCTCTGGCGCCCGGAACGCCCGCACTCCCTGATCGCCCACGCCCTGCGCGAGGACGTCGTACAGGTGGAGCGCGAGCGGGAGCTCGTGGCCCTGGCCGCCGATCGGGTTGACGAGGCCAGCGTGGCCGCGGTGCGCGAGCTCACCAGCGAGTTCGAGTTCCTCGCCGACCTGTTCAGCGAGGCCGCCGCCGTGGCCACCGTGCCGGCGAGCAGGCAGGAGCGGCGGGAAGCGCAGTACCTACCCGCCGCGGCCGCGGCTCGGATGGAGGCCGACGTCGACCTGGCCATCGACGAGTTCGGCATCGACATGGTCGCCCGCTACACCGCGCTGGCCGCTAACCCGAACATCCAGCTCGGCGTCACCCGCTGAACATCCCCGTCCTGCCGCCCCGAACGGAGGTCTCCCTCGTGACCAGCACCAGCGCCCAGGCACCCAGCGGCGCCGACCTTGCCCGCACCGCCCTGCGCGCCGCCCGCCGCGCGGCCAGCCTCAACGGCAACGCCCCGGCGAAGAAGAAGCCAGCCCCGACCCGGCAGCAGATCGCACGCGCCGGCCGGGACAGCCGCGAGCCGTCCGCCCTGGCCGCCGTCGTGCCCGCGATGGCGACCGCCCAGGGCTGGGCGCTCGGCGCCGCGCAGGGCACCATGCGGTCCAACTGGGCCCAGCTCGTCGGCCCGGAAGAGGCCAGCCACTGGTTCCCGGCCGGGTTCAACGCCAGCACCCGCACCCTGCGAATCACGTGCGACTCCCCGGCCTGGGCCACCAAACTCCGGCTGGAGCAGCCCGCAGTCCTCGCCCAGCTCAACGGCAGTCGACCCGGCACCGTCCGTGCCCTCGACATCCGTGTCGGCCCGGCCACCCCCGTCGGGGTGCGTGACGCTGGCCAAGAGCCCGTTCCCGCCCGGCCGCATGCAGGCGCGGCCTGGGCCCCAAACGGGCTGCCCGTCGACGAGAACCCGCTGTACCAGCAGCTCCGGCAGCAGATGCGCGACCAGTCCGTCGTTCGCCAGCCCGTGCTCGAGGAAGCCGCTGCCGAGCGCGACGCCGCCCGCGAGAAGTGGTTCCGCGGGCACCGCGGCTGGTGCCGCAAGCCGGAAGGACCCGCGGCCGACGCCGATCAGCCCGAACAAGCTGTCGCCCGCGCCCATGACCGAGAGCAGCTCGCTCGCCACCGCGCGGCACTCGCCGCCGCCCGCGCCACCCGGGCCGGGGCTACCCCACTGCGTACTGCCCGCCCGGCCCCGCCAAAGACCGGAGCGGCGTGAGCCGCAGCCGGCCTCGCTCGTCCGGGGAAAACCGGGACAACCTCGTAGCGGTGGCGGCAGGGTGGCCACGATAACCCGTTTGTCGGCCCCAGCCCGGGCCACACCAGATGACCAGCAGAGAGGCGGATGCGCGTGAATGATCAGGACTCCATCGAGATTCCTCCACCGTTTAAGCGGATTGTCTATGCGATCGGCAGTAGCACCTCGCCGCTGGTGAAGATCGGAATCACGAAGAATCTGCCGAAACGGTTGCTGCAGATTCGTACGATGTCCCCGCTGCTCCTCTCGGTAATCTGGCAGCACGAGACGGAAGATCTACAGCTCGAGAACAAGCTCCACCGTCACTTCGCCGACCGCCGACGACACGGCGAATGGTTCGACTTCAGCGGCCTCGCGGCCAGCCATGTCCTGGACAGCGCGGTCCTTGCCCTGGAGTCCAGCCTGCCGGCGCAGCGGTCCGAGAAGCCAGCAGGTCCCGCTAAAACACCAGGCCTGGACAGTAATTCCCCGGATTGCAACTGCGGCCATTCTGTTCTGCTGCACTCCGGGCCGAATGTCAAGAACGATCCACCGTACCTTTGTGCTGCGGACGACGGGCACGGATTCGACTGCATCTGCCTCGGATACGACCCCGAACCGATGACGATGGAAAAGTGGCTCAAGCTCGGAATTAGGGCAGACTATGCGGTCTATCATCCGGCGTTCCGACCCGAGGAGGTCCGGTTTACCTCGCCGCTACGTCCGGCTCTGGCCCGCCTCATGCTCGGGGAGCCGAGTGCTCACCCCGAGGGCCGCAGGCTCGTTCTCCGCGATGTCGGCATCTACTTCACCGCCCTCAGCCTGATCGAGGCCAACGGCTCGACGAGCGCACTCGAAATCGCCGAGGCGATCGGCGGACACCTGTCCATCGAGGCCGTCCGCGCCGAGCTGGACGCCCTCCTTGAGCAGGACCTCCTGTGCGCAGCCCCGCGGCCCGAATAGGCCGGGCAACTGACTGCCGCTCTGCCGAACCATGTCACCCGAGTTCACCGAACGTCCCGCTGCGCCCGCCGACCGCTACCGTCGAACCTGCGGCTCGCCACCACGATGGCCGCCGTGGCCGAGGCGGTGTGCGGCTAGCGGTGGCCTGTCGGCGTCGACAGGCCACTGGCAGCGGGCCTCTTCGCCTGGGGTCGTTCGGCATGGCATGCGGCTGGTCGTTGCCCGGCGGGCTGGGCGGCGTCACCGGTGATGCCACCAGCGCCGTTCGACATGCTGCGGTCGGGGCGCGGTGCTGGCCGCGGTTCAGGCGGTTCAGGCGGTTCGCTGGGGGCGCTGGTCAATGACGATGCGCAGCCGGGGCCGGTCGGGTTCCGGGGTTTCGGCGGTGGCGGTGACCGGCTGGGTCTTGCGGACCTCGTGGGTGATGGCGGTGTAGTAGGCCAGGGCCAGGGCGCGGTCCTCGATACTGGTCAGGTCGCTCCCGGCGGTCCAGTAGGCGCTGTAGAGGGCCTTGATGACGGCCATGAGGCTGGGGCCGGGCAGCAGGACGGTGACCATGTCGGTCCTCTCCTGGGCGACGCCGGCGGGGAACTGGAAGTGCGGGCTGGCGGCCGCCGCGCGTGAACCGATGAACTGCCAGACGTGGGGGTGGCAGAGCAGTTCGGCGGAGCCCACGCAGGCTGCGCGGGTCAGGGTGCGGAAGAGGTCGGCTTCCAGGCGGCTGGTGCCGGTCAGGTTGTCCGGTGCGGGCGCCGTGGTGGACTTGGGCTGGGTGGCGGTGGCCTCGGTGGGCAGCAGGTCGCTGACGGCTGCGGTGAGTTCGGCGACCATACCGGCGTCGGTCGTCGGGTTGGCCGGCTGGTTGCCGGGTTCGCCGGCGGTCTGGTCGGACACGGTGGTCTCCTTCGCGAGCAGGGGCGGCGTCGGCTGGGCGGCCAGGGCAGTGGCCTGCTCCTGGAGGGCAGGTGCGGCCAGCTCGTGATCGCCTACCGCATCGTCGTTGTGGGGAATCGGGTCAAGGCCTGCTGCGGTGGCTGGTTCTGCGGGGGTGCTGTTCGCAACGATGTACGGGGGCGGATTCGGGTCCAGGTCGGGAGAGTCGGCCTGCGGTGTCGGGCCGCCAGCACGGGCGTCGTCCAGCTGCCTGCGCAGGTCCCGGATCTCTTGGCGTGCTTCGAGCAGTTCCTTGCGGTCGCGGCTTACAGCACGGCGCAGCTCGTCGCGGATCTCCTGCAGCTCCCTGGTGACGGCGGCCGTGAGCTCGGTGCGCAGCGCGGTGTGATCGGCGCGCAAGGTCGCGTTGTCGGTGCGCAGTTCCTTGAGGCCTTCGCGCAGGATCTGCCCGACTTCGGCGCGTAGGAGCTCGACCTGGCGGGCGGTGCCCATCATTTGCCCTCCCCGTGTGCGGTGTCGCACGGTGGTGACCGTCTCGGGTCAAGGGTTATGGGGCGCAGGGTGGTCGGAGAGGAGATCGCGGGGGGCTGACCCGATCCAGATCATCACTGTCCGGAATCGGATCGTCACATTGTTCGATCGACCGGTGGCCGCGTCCTCGACCAGTGGGTCGAGATCGCCCCCGAGCTCGTCGGCAAAGTGGTTCCGGTGCACTTCGACGTGCGCACCCGGACGGCTCGACCTCCAACCCACCTCCCCTGCCTACGCCACCCAGCTGCGCCTGCTCGGCCGCCAGCTCGTCGCCCGGATCAACGGCAAGGTCGGCCGGACCGTCGTGCGGGACCTGCGGGTCCTGGCACCCCGCGCCATCGCCGCCACCGGCCCCGACCAGCGGACCGAACACCACCAGGCCGTCCATCAGCCCGAAACCCCGGTCCGCACCCGCGACGACGCGAGCGCCGGCTACCACCGCGCACTCGCCGAAATCCGCCGCACCACCACCGCCGTCGACCCAGCCATCGCGGCCGCCACCAGCAGCCAGGTCCTCGCCGAATGCCGTATTCGTACCGACACGGAGCTCCGCGCCAGCGCCGTCCCGCTGCGCCAGGCCTGCCCGCCGATGCCCCTCAGCGGTGCCGCCTGACCAGGACCGCTCCCCTGCCCGCCCGGCGACCGCTACCGTCGAACCTGCGGCCCGCCGCCACGACGGCGAGACTGCCGCACCTCTACAGGAGCGGCGTGTTAAGGAGATGACCATGACCACCAACGGGACGACTGGCAACACCCAGCAGACGGCTCTCGACGGGCCGATCAGGGAGTACATCTGCGAGCTCCTGCGCGCGAACCTGGCAGCCGAGGAGGCGCGCGAGTCAGAGGTCCGGCGCCTCGAAGAGGCCGGACACCGGATCGTGAACGGCGGTCAGACCGGAATGGACTCGTGGGAGATCACAGACTGGCGCTCGGGCGCGCTGATTGAGGCCAGCACAAATGGCCTCGATGGCTACGATGCTGCAGCGGACCGCCCGGACCCCACGGGCATGTGGTTCCACATCGACCACGTTGGCGAGGGCGTTGACGAGCTCCAGGTGAGCTCCTTCGGCCTGCCCGAGTCCTTGGCCGAAGCGCTGCGCGAATGGCTCTCGCTGCGTTCGACACCAGACAAGGACGTTGCGGCCGTCACGGGATGGAGCGCGGACGAGGTTCAGCGACACCGCGTCGATATCTGACACCCGCCGAGTCGCCGCTGTCGGTGCCAACCGCCAGCACGGAGCATGGCAGCAAGACCGACCGGCATCGTCGGCCCCGTCCCGCTTGCGCCCGACTTGGTCGCCGATGACCCTCAGCGGTGCCGTGTGACCAGGACCGCTCCACCACCCGCCCGCCGACCGCTACCGTCGAACCTGCGGCCCGCCACCACGGCGGCCGCCCCCACCGAGGAGGACCAGGTGACCACCCAGCCCGACCACGGGAGCCCGGCCCCGGCCCTGCCGGCCACCCTGCACGAGCTGCGCACCGCCCTGTCCCGCTACGGCCTGCCCGGCGACCGCGACCTGTTCGAGCAGGCCTTGGCCGCCGCCCTCGACTCCTCCCCGATCGGCGACCTGGCCGCCGTCGCCGAGGTGATTGCCACCTACCGGCACCGCCTGACTCTGCGCACCAGCCCCGAGGCCATGGCCTCCCTCGCCGCGCCGATCGGCGGCCAGCAGTGGACCCCGGCCGCCGACGCCTTCGCCCGGCTCCGCGCCGCGGGCGGCAACCGGTGACCGACCAGCCCGAACAGCAGCAGCCGGCCCCGCTGCACGTCTTCCTCTCCGACGCCGCCGAGCAAGCCCTCGCCCAGCTGCGCCCCGGCGAGCTGGACGCGGTCGAGAAGCTCGTCGAGCGCCTGGCGGTCCACCCCCGGCTCGGCATCCCGGTGCCCGGCGGCACCGACCCCGAGGTCGACGACTACACCGCCCGCACCGACCCGGCCGCCGACTCCGGCGACCGCATCAGCGTCGTGTACCGGGTGCACGAGGCGATGGGGTCCGTGTTCGTGACCTGGGTCATCGCCGGGCCCTGACCAGAAGGTTGGGGCCATGAGCGTTGAGCACCACGTCGGTCCGTGGAGCATCGAGGACGTCCTGGCTCTGCCTGAGGACACCCACCACCGAGTCGAACTCCTCGGGGGAGCACTCCTGCTCAGTCCCCACCCCGATGTTCCCCACCAGCGCGCCGGCTCCCGCCTGGCCGTGATCCTGGACGCTGCCGCCGAGGCCTGCGCCGCCTCGTTCGAAGTGCTGACGGCGATCAACCTGCTGGTCCCGGACGGGCTGCTGGTCCCGGACCTGGTGGTCGCCGACGCCAACGTGGCTGCCGCGGCCGACCTCACCCTTAGCGCGCGTGACGTCCTGGTCGCGATCGAGGTCACCGTGCCGTCCACGCGCGTGGTCGACACCGTGCTCAAGCCCGCGCTGTACGCCGCGGCCGGTATCCGGCAGTACTGGCGCGTCGAACTCGAACCCGCCCCACGCCTCTACCTCGGGCACCTGGAGCGCGGCCTCTACGTCGACCGCCTCGTCCAGGTCGGCGAGACCACCGCGCTCATCGACCCGTTCCCCCTCGACCTCGACCCCGCGAAGCTGCGCCGGTAGTGCCGCACGGCACCGCAATGGCCGGACACCTGGAGTCCCTGGCCCGGGCCACCCACGCCCGCGAGCCCCTCGGCCGCCACCACGCTGCCCTCGCCTTCGCCCGCGGCCGCGCCGTCCCGAGGCATCGGGCAAACCGGTGAAGCCGCTGCGCGGTGTTCACCGGTGCCGATAGCGTGGACGGCCGGGAACGAACGGGAGGGGTGACGGTGGCGAGGTTTCTCAGCAGGGACCGGCTCGCGGCACTGACCGATGTCGAGTACGACGCGCTCGGTTCGCTGCACTTCGCGGTGAACGACGTACGTCACGAGTGGGTCGCCTCCGGCGCGGTGCTGGAGCGGATGATCGCGCTGTCCGACCATGCCGACCACGCCGACGAGAGCAGCCGGTTCTCGCACCGGTCCGAGGCCCTGTCGCAGGTGTCCAGGGCCGCGTCCCAGTACGGCCGGGCGGTGGAGGCTGCGATGTGGCCGTGCGTGAGCGCCTACACCGTGCTCGGCATCACGCTCCTGGACCGGGTGGTCAGCGGGCGCGCCCCGTTGCCCAGTGCCGTCGTCCGGGACCTGAGCGCCGAGCCCACCGTCGCCGAGCTGCAGACCGCGCTGTCCATCCCCGTCGCCTCCTTGCGGCGAGCCCGTTCCCCCGAGTTCCAGGCCTCCGAGCGGGAAGAACAGAAGGAGCTGCTCAACGCGGTCGAGAGCATCTACTTCTGCCTCGCGGACCCCGCCCGGGACAAGCCGCTGGACCGGGAGCAGGCCGCCGTGTGCCGCCTGACCGAAGCGGACGACCCGGGCATCGATCCCCTGTGGGACGGCCTGATGGAACCGCTCGCGTCCCTGGCCGAGCAGAACACGCTGGAGATCGGCTACTTCCTCGACCAGCAGCACTGATCCGCGGAGGTCGGATCAAGGGCGCCGTCCTTCGGGAGGCCCTCACACGCTTCGCCCGGCAGGGACTCGCCTGGGTGTGCACCCGTGCGCCGAGTCGAGCGCGGGTGCTGAGGGATTCGCCGCGCTCGGCCCCGCGGGCCGAGGAACACCGTCGGCACCGCCCAGGAGCATGCCGACTCCGCCGCTCCGACCCCGCGGTGGGTGGCGCACTTCTGCCCCGGACGGCCTGTCGAGGGCTTGTCGAAAACCGGGACGCCACGGCGGGAGAGCTGGGAGGATCCAGGTGACATCACTCTCGGGGAGGTATCGGTGACGCTGCGTCGAGACGCATGGGTGATGCTGGAGGCCGTCGCCGCCCAGGGGCCGGAGGGCTGGCTGACCGGCAGTCAGCCCCTGGAGACCCGGAACGCGGAGGTCACCGTCGTTCGCAACCTCGTGGACGCCGGCCTGTGTGAACTCGCACCGGCCGACGTTCTCGGGTGCCTCCCCCGCGACGAGGCGCGTCTGACCTGGGCCGTGCGGATCACCGCGCTCGGGCAGGACGCCCTGCGCTACCGGCACCACCAGGAGAACCCGACCGAGCGCCTGGCCGGGTCCGGGCCCGACCTGGTGCCGGACACCGCGATCAGCGTCCGCGGCATCGACCTCGACCTCCTGCGCCGTGCCCTCGCCGATGCCGAAGCCGGCGCCCTCACCGGCATCGACACCGTCGCGCTGGGCGCCGCGATCGGCAAGGCACGCCCCGTCGACGGCTCCCGCCGCCACACCGTGGACGCCACCGACGCCGAACTTGCGGCGATCATGCGGGTGCTGTACCTGGAGTCGCTGTACCGCGACGCCTCCGGCTACCACCACGTCCTGCGCCACTCGGAGCGGGCGCACGCCCTGCGCTTCCACCAGGTGAAGCCACGGCCCGTTCCCGCCGCGCAGGCGATGGCCGGCGCCCGGATCCCGGCGTCGGTTTCCAGCCCTTGACCGAGTCGGTTGGCCTGGGCAACCAGGCCGCTGTGCCACAGCTCCGGAGGCGACGACAACTGGAACGGCCTGTTTACCATCGCCGTCCACGGCCTGCACCGTCCGTCGCATTCCGCGCATTCTCGGGACACTGAGGGTGATGGTGCGTCAGCCTGGTCGGAAGCCGCTGCTGCCCCTGTCCAGCAGCGGTTCGGCCGCACCGGTCGCCGACTTCCGGAGGGAACTTCATGCGCAAGATCGTCACTGTGGCTGACGACGCCGACCTCGCCCACCTGGTCGACCTGATCGACATGCTCCCGGGCCCGGACATGCGGAGTTTCTGGGGCGAGGGATCGAACAGCATCGGCTCCAAGGTCGGGCACCGCCTCCGCGAGATCCTCAGCGGCCGGGGCGACTCCTCCGACGTGGACTACCTGGCCATCTACGTCCTCAAGTACCTCGGCCGGGGCAACCGGCACATCCCCGAGGACCGGATCACCGCGAACCTGCGCGGCGCGAGCGGCCTCCCGGCGGCCGGCCACGCCTGGGTCGAGGACGCCACCCGCACCGCGTTCACCCTGGTCACCCGCTACAGCCTCCCGGTCTGGAACGGCGCGCACCGCACCCGCGGCAGCGCGTGGCTCCAGGGCTGACGGGCCGCCGACGGCGTTTACGCAGGTCAGCAGGTGGGGCGGGGCAGGCTAGGCTGAACAGTGGACGGCTCAGCGAGGGAGGGACCTGGACAATGGCGGATATGAGCGAGATGGACGACCTTCGGGGTCGGCTGGCCGCGTTGGAGGCGGAGGTCGACCGGCTTCGGGAGGAGTCGGCGGCCACGCGCACGATGGCGGCGATGGCCGACCGGGACAGCGCCGAGGTCCGTGCCTCGTTGCGTGGGCACACCCAGGTGCTGAACGCGATCCGCGAGGACCAGGTCGAGCAGCGCCAGGCGATGACCAGCCTTGCCGAGGCCGTCGGTGCCCTGGTGGCCGGGCAGGTGGAGCACGGCCGGATGCTGGAGACCCTGGTGACGGGGCAGACGGCGGTCCTGGAGGAGCTGCGCCGCCTGGGCGGCAAGCAGTAGATGCAGGCGTGAAACGGCGAGGCGGCCCCCGATCGGGGGCCGCCTCGCCGTTTCAGCGCGCGGTGCGAAGGCGGTCCTGCCGTTCGGTGACGAGGGCGCGCCACCGGTCCCGGACGGCCTGGTCGCCGTCGAGCCAGCGTGCGGGGGAGGGGTACTGGAGGGGGCGGCCGGCCATGAACGCGGCGATGTCGGTGTAGTAGGCGTAGTCGCGGTCGCGGGTGAGCTGGTCGAGGTCGCGGATCGCGGTGTCCAGGCCGTCGTCGTCGTCGAGGACGGCGTGGTGGAAGCACACGGTGAGGGCGAGGGTGGTGCGGGCGGCGCGGACGCCGGAGGCCCTGACCTCGGCGTCGAGGACGGCAGCGCGGTCGAGGAAGTCCCGGCCGCCGGTGCCGGCGTCACGGACGAGGGCGGCGATGCGGGTGGTGAGGGTGGTGGCGCGCAGGTCGAGGCCGGCGAGGAGCTGGGCGGCGAGGTCGAGGTCGTCGCCTGCGGTCCCGGGGTCGGTGAAGGCGTGGGTGAGGGCGAGCTGGGCCTGGGAGGTGGCGCGCTCGCCGGCGACGGTGTGCTGCTCGGCGTCGGCGCGCGCGGCCTGGTAGTGGGTGGCGGCCTGGTCCATCTGGGCGTGGACCCAGGCGAGGTCGCCGAGGACGCGGTGCTGGCGTCCGGCCCAGCCCAGGGTCTGGGCGGCCTCGTGGGCGGCGGGGAAGTCGCCGTCCAGGCGGGCAAGGTGGACGAGGCCGCGGCGGGCGGCTGGGGCGAGGCGGGTGGCGCCGGCGGCGACCTGCTGCATGCCCTGGCGGGACGCGCCGGTGCGGCCGAGGTCGCGGTGGGCCTTGGCCCTGTAGTAGAGGGCCATGTCGGTCAGGTCCTCGGGCAGCAGGCCGCTGTCGATGACGCGGGTGAGGCGGTCGGCGGTGTGGGTGCGGTGCTGTCGTTGGCGGCCGGCGAGGGTGCTGAGGATCTCGACCAGGGTGTCGGCTGGGGTGGTCAGGACGGCGGCCCCGGTGTCCGGGCCTCCCAGGGTCGGTGGCCCGTCCTCGGCGGCTGGGGTGGGCGGGGCGAGGGGCTCCCACACCGAGTCGGCCACGTACGCCCAGGCCGCGGCGGCGAGCCAGCCGAGGTCGAGGCGGTGGTCGCGGGCGAGAGTCAGGCCCTGGCGCAGGCAGGCGACCAGCAGGATCCGGCTGCGGCTGGCGTTGGCGGTCCACTGCTCGCCGATCGCCTCGAAGGCCCGGGCGGCGGCGCTCGCCCAGTCCTGGTCGGACCAGCGGTCGTCGGTGTGGTCGTCGGCCCGGCGGATGGTCGAGCGCACCACGGCGTGCAGGTGGTAGGGCCACAAGGAGAGCAAGTTCTCGCGGACGAAGGGCCGCTCGGCCAGACGCAGGGCTGCGGCCTGGTGGGCCATGCCGGAGGCCTTGGCGGCGAGCGGGATGTCGAAGGCGTCCAGCAGCGACACGGCGCGCAGCACGTGCCGCTCGTCGGGGGTGAGGTCCTGGAGGGTGCGGGCGACGAGGGCCGGGAAGTCGTGGTCGAAGTCGGCCGGCTCGGGTTCGCGGGTGCGGCGGATCTCCAGGAACCGCATCACGGCGAGGTCCAGGTAGAGCGGCAGGCCGTGGGAGCGGGCGGCGATGACCTGGCGCAGGGCGTCGCCGATGAGAGGCCGGCCGTCTGCGGTGGTGAGGCGGCGGGTGAGGTAGTCCTCGCAGTCCTCGGGGCTGAAGTCGCCGATCAGGACCTGCCGGTCGGCCGCCGTCCCGGTGCTGGCCGGGGCGGTTGCGAGTTCAGTGGTCGCGCGGGCGCCGGGGATGTGGGCGCCCAGCTGCGGCCAGGCGGCGGGCCCGGTGTAGTCGAGCTGTCCCTGCAGCGCGTCGTCGGCCCACTGCAGACGGGAGCGGCCGGTGACGATGAACAAGGCGTTCGGCAGCAGCCACACGACGCGCTGGACCAGGCGCTCCAGGTCGCGGTTGGTGCGGTCGCCGATGTCCTCGAAGGTGTCCAGCAGCACCACCGGCACGACCGCCTGCTTCGTCGGCAGCCGGTCGACCTCGTAGGCGAGCAGGTGCGGGTAGTAGGAGAGCGCCTCCAGGTCCGGCTCCGCCTCCAGCAGGTCCGCGAGCCGCGGGCAGCCGGCCAGAGCGCGGGCGGTGGTGCGGCGCTCGCGTACCGCCCGCACGACCGCGGTGGCGACCTGGCCGACGGCGGAGCCGACCGCGCCGGGCAGGGCGAGCTCCTCGGCCGCCTTCGACAGCGCGGCCTGCACCTGGCCGGGCAGCGCTGTCGCGAGGCGGCTCACCAGCCCGGCACGGCGCAGGTACTCCTCCAGGCTCTCGCCGGGGTGGTTGTGCTCCCAGTACCGGCCGAGCGCGATGTCGAACGCCGGCAGGGCCCGGTCCAGGCCGGCCAGCGCGAGGCGCAGGGTGAGGACGAGGCTTTCGAAGTCGCCGCCGGCGGAGCGGGCGAGGTCGATGCGCACCGGCAGCAGCCGGGGCGCCGCCGGCCAGGCGGGCTCGCCCCACTGCGCGGGCCGGTGCTCGGCCGCGGTGAGCGCGGCCTCCAGCTTCCGCGACAACGTGGTCTTGCCGACGCCGCCGATGCCGTGGAACACGATGATGTTGTGCCGCGCCGTCTCCAGGTCCTGGACGTCGAAGCCGGGCTCGGTCACCCGGGCCAGGTGCTCGGTGAGCGCGGCCGCGACCCGTTCCCACTGCCCTCCCCGGTTGGTGAACGCCTCCCCGGTGCCCAGGCTCCGGTCGTTCGAACCGAACAGCGTCCGCAGATCCCGCCCCGCCATCGACGACTCCCCCTTCGCACAGACCTGACCTGGCATCAACCTACGCCCCATTGGGGCAGGTCGGCACTGGTGCCAGGCCACGTAGCGCGCACAGGTGGCCTGTGGGTCGTGAAGACCGCCAGGTGCGCTGATGTCCGGTTGGCGATTCACCCCCGGGTGGTCCAGAGATGGATCAGGCTGCGTTCCTCGTCGCGGCCGTCGCCACCGGTACTGGTGACGGGGCCGTGGTTGAACCGCAGGACCGGGCCGCGCTGCCGGAGCTCGACCCGGTCCTGCCAGCCGGATCGCTGCGGGTGCCCGACGATGACCTGCTCGCACGCCGAGGCGAGGTCGGCGTTGCACTGCGCGGCGCGGGCGAGCTTGACCTCCTGGACGGATGCTCCCGTACCGGGGACGAGGACCAGTTGGCGGGACGGGTCGAGCGGGAAGCGGATCTCCTCGGCGTCGGCCAGGCCGAAGCCGAGGTACGCGTCCTGGGGTGACGGCCGCTTCCACAGGACGAGCGGGGCGTCGGAGGTCAGGAAGCAGGGCTTGCGGCAGACCTCCAGCCGCCAGTGCCGGGCCCGCAAGTACGGCACGTAGCGGTCGATCGGGCCAAGGGCCGCGCGTATCGCGTCCGTCTGCGTTGCGGGTTCGCCGCCGTTCATGGCCAACGTGCCGTGCAGGTATGCCCAGGCGCCGTCGATCTCGGACGCTTCGGGATCGAAGCCGAGGTGTTCCCGGCGCAGGTACTCCTGCACCACGGCGCGGTCCAGCGTCCGGCCCTTCGCGTACTTCGTGACGGCCTCGGGGAACAGTGAGATCGCCCGGGCCCTGGGGGTACGGGCCATCTGGACCGCGAGGTACCAGCAGAGCATCTCGCGTCCGGGGCTGCCCGCGGCCGGCGGCTCGTCGGTGCGGGCGATCTCCCGCATCGCCTCGACGCCGGCGCCGTCGAGGCCGGCGAGCGCGTCCTCGACCGCCGTCGAGGTGACGCCGTCGACATCGGTGGTCGTGTAGAAGCCGCTCTGGACAGCGACGTTGATCGGGTTGGTGAGGTACGGGGCCCTGCCGCCGCGGCGCCGGACCCGGACCTGGGTGCCGTCGCCGAACCGGGCGAGGTAGGCGCGCGGGACGAAATGGTGGCGCTTCGGCGATGACATGCCGACGAGGGTACGGCTGAGGCCGCATGTGACACTTGCAAACGCAATCTCTGTCCACTACCCAGGCGGTGTCCCCGTGCACGACCCTCGTCCCGAGGAAGGCCGCACCGAGTACTCCGGCACGGCCGGCGCCGTCGGCCCGCAGGAGCAGGCAGACCGGTGGCAGCAGGCCGAGCAGGCCGAGCGGGCCGTTCGCGCGGTGGTGGCCTGGTACAGCTCGGGCATCCGTGACCTTCGCTGCGCGGTCCGGGAAGGCGCCGGCACGGCGGACCTGGACGTCCTGCTCGACGCCAGGCAGCAGGCCATGGCCGATCTCCAGAGCCTGGAGGACGGCGTGGGCGCCGATGAAGCCGCCCGTCTGGCCGCCCACTACACGGCGGCCCTTCGGGAACTGACCGCCGGGAACTGACCGCCGGTCAGGCGACCGGCACGGCGGGCACCGGCCCGGCGGGCGGCACCTCCAGAGGACGGGGCCGCAGCCGAGGCGGCAGGAGCGGGCGGGCCAGCGCCGAGATCTCCTCCAGTTCCCTGCGGTGCTGCGGCAGTGCCCGGCGCACATCCGCCTGGACCGCGAGGAAGCGCAGCGCCTCCGCCTCGGCGTAGGGGCGGGTCCGCTCAGCGGCCAGCGCCCACCCCGGCGCGCCGTCGGAGAAGCCCCGGCGCCACAGCGCCCGCCCGTCCCGGCCCATCACCACCAGCTCGTCCACCACGCTGGAGAGCGCGGCCCCCTCGACCACGGCGGCCACCGCCTCGAAGCACCGGTCGTGCCCTGCCGCCGTCGTGAACCGCGCCGGAAGACCGTCGCGCTGGGCGTCCGCGTAGCGGTGGGCGGTGCCCTGGCGGCTGTCGGCGGCACGCACTGCCAGGGCCAGCACCTGGACGCGGTACCCGGCCCGGTGGAAGGCCCCGGCCTCGGCCAGGACATCCCGGACGCTGCCCGGCGCGGTCTCGACGACCACGTCGCCGCGCCGCTCGCGCACGTACGCCTGCGCCATCGAGAACCAGGCCTTGTAGTCCGCGCGGATCGCCGCCCCCGCCTCGCGCGCGTCGCCGCGCAGCAGGTCGGGGTAGTCGGGGTGCAACATCTTGAGATTGTCACCGACGAGGCGGACCGTGCCCGGGCGCATCGCGCGCTTCACCATGCGGGCGGCCCCGCTCTTGCCCGCACCCGGCTGGCCCACCACGAACACCGCCACCGGGTGCTCCTGGGCGACGGTGCGGCTCAGGAACGCGGGCACGATGTCGAGGTCGAAGATCTCGCGGTGCTCGGCCGGGGACAGCCGGTGGAAGTCGACGCCCGGCGGTCGGCGCAGGGCCTGCGCGATCCGGCGCACCGGCTCGGACAGCGCGGCGGCACGGCGCGCGTCCCGGGCTACCGCCAGCACACGGTCGGCCGGAACCCGGTCCTCGGCGCGCACCAGCGCCCGCTCGGCCCGGGACAGCTCCCGCTGAAAGTCCGCGCTCTCCGCCGCACCCCACCACCGGGCCCGCTCCGCCTCCACCGCCCGCGCCGCACCCGGCGTCCTCGTCCAGGCACCGTCGACGAGCTCGTTGCCGTACAGCGGCACCAGGCCGCGCCGCACCACGGTGACGCGGTCGGCCAGCATCTCCTCCTCGACCACCCGCAAGGTGTCGACGAGTAAGGCCGCGCACCCGTCGTGGTTCTCCCAGGACACGTACCGGCCCGCACCCGTCGCGACGGTCTGCTCGACGTACCGGCTGAGGACACCGAGCTGACTCCACGCCGGAGAGCACGCCAATGCCACCACCTCGACCCGGTACCCGGCCGTCCGATAGGCCGAGGCCTGCGTCCGGGCCTCGTCGGCGTCGGCGAACGCGGTCTCCACCAGCGCATCGAACCGGTGCTCGCGCACCCGCTCCTCCACGGCGGCCTGCCAGCGGCGCGTGTCCGCCCGCACACCCGCACCCGCGGTGCGCACGTCCTCGGCCAGCAACCCGGGGTAGCGCCGGTGCGCGGCCTTGTACAGGTCGGCGCCGACGCGCACCGCCCCGCCCCGCAGATCGAGGACGGCGTGCAGCAGGTCTCCGAGGGTGGTCTTGCCGCTGCCGGGCTGCCCCGCCACGAGCAGTACCACCGGCTGGTCCTGCGGCACGGCGTTTCGGGTCCAGGCCGGAAGGATGACGCTGTTCAGTACGTCGCCATGCTCGGCGCCGGACAGGTCCGCCGTGTCGGCGTCCCGCTCCTTGTGCACTGGGTTTTCCGCCTCGCACTCGGTGTAGGAAGCCCATTGGGTCAATGGGACAAATCTAGTATTGATTCGCGATGTGACGGCCGTCAAATAACGCCTACAGTTGTCCCATGGATGATGAGCCGGGGGCCGAACCGACCACCGCCGAGCAGGCGGAGCTGATCCGCGCGGTCGAGCAACTGGCCCGGGACTGGGCTGGCATGCAGAACCCGTCGGCGACCGGGGAACCTGACGGCGAGCTCCGCCTCCTGGCCGTCCTCAAAAAGATCGACGAGGCCTGCCAGGCCGCGGCCGCCCGCGCGGCCGTCGCCGCGCTCAAGCAGGGAGCGGGCTTCGAAGACCTCGGTGAGGCCTGGGGATTCAGCTGGCAGGCCGCCTCCAAGCGCTGGGGCCACCTCGCCCGCGGCGAGCGGGTCGCCGTGGTCATCTCCCGGCGCAACCGCGTCCACCGCGACGGCTACGGCGAAGTCGATGGCGACGGCCAGTACGACATGGACCGCGGGGCCTGGCCAGTCGGCGAGGAAGTCCGCCGCAAGGCCCGCTACGCCGTCATCGCCGTGGACGGCACCGTCCGGCGCGTCTACAAGATCACGGACGGCTGGGAGCCCGACCAGCACTCCCCGAAGTGGCACTTCACCGGTACCCTCCTTGACGACCCCGAGATCGAGGCCGCGCACGCCGCCGGCGACCTCCCCCTCAAACCCGGTGACTCCTGCCCGACGCAGCGCGGCCGGGCCTACCGACCGCACTGGTTCTGACCCACGCCCTCATCAGGAGATCCGCCGGAAGTCGCGCCTGGCGTGCTCGCGGCTGGAGAACCGTCAGGCAGTGCCTGACGCTCTGACAGCCACGGGCCGGCAGGATCGTACGTTCGAGCACTGCACGCTGAGCTGGGAGGGCACCAACAGTGGGACGCAAGAAGCCGGGCAAGCCGCGCCGGGAGCGGGCCGCCGCCGCGTACACCCTGCAGCAGCTCCAGCCGCCCGGTTACGACCAGTGGATGACCCTCGCGCCCGACGCCGCCACGAAGGCCGCCACCGATCCGCGCCTCAGCCCCGAGACCGTCGACATGACCCGCCGCCTGGTCCGCCTCCAGCCCACCTACGGGCCGAAGATCCCTGTCCAGGCGCTGTGGCTCGACCTCGCCGTCGACCAGGGCGTCCTGCGGCTGCGCCGTCCGGACGGCACGGTCGGGCGGCTGCCGGTCGCCGAGCTCGCCGGCATGCTCGGCGGCCAGAGCGGCGGGCAGGACGTGCGGACCTCGGTGCACGAGCTGCACGCAATCGGCATGCTGCTCGTCGAACCGGACGGCGAGGAGGACTGCGTGCTTCG
Source organism: Kitasatospora sp. NPDC058162 (assembly GCF_042884005.1). Lineage (NCBI taxonomy): Bacteria > Bacillati > Actinomycetota > Actinomycetes > Kitasatosporales > Streptomycetaceae > Kitasatospora > Kitasatospora sp. NPDC058162. The sequence goes on along the minus strand of NZ_JBHVUS010000037.1, from coordinate 20,251 downwards.
GGTGGTCATCGGCAAGCCTGCCCGGCCCGGCGACCCGTGGCTGTTCGGCGGCGACCTCGCGAGCGACCTGGTCCCCAAGACGTGCATCCCCGGCGACCCGCAGACCCTCGGTACGGAGGAGTTCGCCGCGCTCGGCTACCTGCGCTCCCACCTGGCCGAGGGCACCACCGGCACCCCGGAGGAGTACGCCGGCTTCGAGGGCGTCGGGTCCGTCGAACGCGCCCAGGAGCTCTTCGACGCCGTCGCCGACCTGGTCGACGTCCGCGGCTGCCCGGCCTGCCCCACCGCCCACCTGTGCACCCGCGACCCCGAAGCACAGCCAGCCATCTGACACGGCCCCGACCTGCCCGCGGCCATGCACCCGGCCTCGGCCTGGCATGTTCGCGGCCGAAAACTCGCAGGTCACAGCCCTGTTCACCACCGACACACGGGTCTACCATTCCCGGCACGGCAACCCCACCGTCCCCAACACCGGGGCTGCCGAGCAGAACGGCCACGCCCACGCGCGGCCGAAGCCTCCCCCGGCCGGGACCCCGGGCACCCCCCTTGCCCCCGCGGTCCCGGCCGGCTGCGCACAGAGGCCGCTGCTGCCCCGGCGAAGCCGGCGACCTCCTTCGCCGCCGTCCACATCGAGCACCGACTCGTTCTCAACTCCGGCGCACCAGCCCGCGCAGGTGGGAGAGTAGTCCGCGGTGCGTCAGGCAACGCCTGACGAGCGAGCGGAGGGCGGACCAGATGGCGGGCGACACGGGCACCCAGCTGCGCAACCACGTGCGGGGGCTGGCGAAGACCTACAACTGCCAGGCCACCATGGGCGTGCGCTCGGAAGGCCGCGGGAAGTGGCGGGTCTACTGGACTGACGGGCCGTCGGTGACCAGGGTGAGCCGCAGCATCGCCCGCGACCTGCCCGACCTCACCGGCATCAGGTTCGACCGCGACCACGAGCGGCGCCCCATGCTCCTGGGGGCGCTGAGGGTCGTGGCCACGGCCACCGAGGAACGCATGGAGCGGCTCACCGACCGGGTGTGGGGCGACCTGGAGTCTGCGGCCCGTGAGCACCTGGACGACGTGACCGACCCGTGGGAAAGCGCAACGGCCCGGGAACGGGCGATGGTCGAGCGGCTGCTCGCCCACACCGCCCGCCGCGACCCGTGGGGCGACACCTTCGAGGACGAGGACGCCGCCCTGGCCGAACTCCTGCGCCGACGCGGCGTGACCTGGCTGCTGGAGCCGGCCGCCGACACGACGGTCCCGGGGCCGGTCCGTCAGGCAGAGCCTGACGCGACGGCGGACGCGCTGGCACTCACCCCGCTGGAACTGCTCACCGCCCGGTACGCGGCCGGGGGCGACCGCCGGGCGTGGGACCAGGGGGCGCAGCCGACGCCCGCCGGCCATCTCTTCGCCCAGGCGGTCGGCGACGCCGGGATCGGCAAGGCGGAGGCGCTGGCGGCCCTGAGTCTGGCCGCCGGTGTGCGGGCCGAAGCGGACGCCGGCGAGGCGCGGCTGATCGACGCGGCCCGCGCGGCGGGCGCTTCGTGGACCGAGGTCGGCGGCATCCTCGGCATGACCAAGCAGTCGGCGGCCGAACGCCGGGCCCGACTCACCCCGTCAGCCAGCGCCTGACGATTGGGTCGCGTATTCGCGGAGGTAGCCGCGCCGACCGCGGCCGGTCGGCTGACTGACAGACTGGTGATCATGACAGCCGAACGCTCACGGGCTGGCGGCGCTGCGGGCCGGGGACCTAGATGTCGGTGCCTGGGTGTCCGGCGCGCAGAACAGCCGGCCGCCGGGGCCGAGCGGCCAGCGGGCGCCGGGGACCGGCCGGTGGACTGCGGCACGGGCGCCGCTGGCTCCTGGAACGGGGAGCGTGCGCACCGCCCGCCGCACCGACGCCAGCTGCGCCCCACTGGCCTGCGGTACCTGGAAGACGACGGCCGCGATCTCGCGCACCGACTCCCACGCGGGCAACCCGGGTCAGCGTGCTGCGCCCGATCGGCTTGTAGGGCGGATCCGGGTGATGCGGTCGAACGGCGATGGGACGGTGCTGGTCGAGAGGCTGGGACAGAGGCTGTCCCAGCCCTTTCAGCCTGTCCGGTTTCGACCGTTTCGCTAGGACGGCCCCAGGCCGTTTCCCTTGCTAGCGGTGTTCTGCGTTCGGGCTGGGACAACGCTGGGACATCCGGGCCCGTCGTCCGGTGTCCTCTGACAGGTGATCTTGACCGTTTGTCAAGAGATCTTGACCAGTGTCAGGTCTCTGTCGCTCGTTCCTAACCGGTGGGCTGCTTCCGGCGTACGCGGCTGAGACCCCGACCCGAGAGGACACCTCGACGTCCACATCTGCACTCACCGGCTCCGGGAGACTGCTGGTCTTCTCAGAGGGCTGACGTCGTGCGAAGCTGGCGCAGGCGAAGCCGTTGTACGCACGGGAGGAGCCGGACGTGCCCGGACAGGACGCGGAGCAGCCGCCGGGTTCTGGAGCGGTGAACAGGATCGAGAGGGCCGATATACAGGGCCCGGTGATCCAGGCAGGCGTCGTCGGCGATATCTACGTCGGGACCGACAGTGTCCGGCAGCAGGCCGCCGAGGTCCTCGCGGTCTCTGTCGAGGGCTTCAGGTCCACTACCACCGGCTACTCCTACGTCGGCGAAGACGCGCGCGCTGCTTGGCTCCCTGGCGGCGGAGTGAAGGTTCTGGTCGAGGGGCTCACGACGCAAGCGGTTGTCCTCAACAGGATGCGGCCCGTCATCGATGCGCGTAAGCCGCCTCGGCCTGCGCGTGTCACGATGAGCGTGTTGTCTGTCATTGAAGAGCGCGGCTTCGTCGTTGATCTGTCCGGCAGCACTCCCGCCTTGGTGCCGCTACGGCCCGAAGCGCCGGACTTCCCGTTCATGGTCGCCAAGGGTGATCCCGAACTTTTCGCCGTCACCCCCTACTCCTCCGATCAGGTCTTCTGGCACCTCGAATTGGACTGGACCAGTGCTGGCCGCACCGGCACGGCAGTGATCAAGTGGACCAATGGACGGCCCTTCGTCTGCATGCCTGGGCCACCTGATGTGTCCCTCCCCCGCCCCGGCGGACGGTGGTGGCGGCGACTCCGAATTCGACGCACCCGGTCGACTGCGGACGGATAGCCGGTTTTCCGGGACCGAGCCGTGCCGCGGGTGTTCAAGACCGTCTGGCAATCGGTCAAGATCACCTGTCAGAGGACAATGCGGTCGAACGGCGACGGGGTGGTGCCGGTCGAGAGGCTGGGACAGAGGCTGTCCCAGCCCTTTCAGCCTGTCCGGTTTCGACCGTTTCGCTAGGACGGTCCCAGGCCGTTTCCCCTGCTAGCGGTGTTCTGCGTTCGGGCTGGGACAACGCTGGGACATCCGGGCCCGTCGTCCGGCTACCGGCCGGGTGCGGCGTCGTCGATGGCGGCGAGCAGGCGGGCGTGGACGGCGCCGGCGGCGTCGCGGGTGGCCGGGTCCGGATCGTCGAGCTGCGGGGCTATCAGTTCGGCGGCTGCGGCGAGGATCGGCACCGGGACGGTGGCCTCGCGCAGGTGGAGGAGCTGGGCGGCTGCCCGCTCGCTGGGGGTGGTGGCCCGGGACTGCGGGATCAGGGTGGTGAGGCCGCGGGGGAGGGGCTGATTGCTGGTCACCTGTCCTATTCTTCCGTGCTTCGGGGGTCGGTGATCACCACGGCCGGTTAGCCAGCGTCCGGGAGGTCAGGATGCCGTGGTGGTGACGGGCGACGGCCTCCAGCAGCGCCTGGCGGGCTTGGCGCCAGCGGACGTCCTCGGTACGGCCGGCGTTGGCGGCCCACTCGGGCAGTTGCCGGTCCTGCGCGGCCGCGGTGAGCGTACGGCCGAGCTCGCCGATCGCATGCTGCCAGTGGTCGAGCTGCCCGACCAGCCCGTGTACCAGCTTGTCGACGGCGCCACCCGGGTCGGCCCCGAAGGAGCGTGCCTCGGCGGCGGCCTCGGCGAGGACGTCCTCGTCCAGCCCGTCGAAAGCGTCCCGCCACGGTTCAGCCCGCTGCTCGAACTCCTCCAGCACGGTGCGCAGCGCGCCGTCGACGGCGGCCGGTGACCACGGCGGCGGGGTGCGGGGCGTGCGGACGGTGTCGGCCAGCACCCGGTCCGCGCCGGGCCCGAGCGCCCGGCGGGCCCGGCCCGGCCACTGGCTGGCGCTGCTGCGATTCACCGGCGTGGTTCGGCGGCGCGGCCGGCGGCGATCGCGTCGTCCATCACCTGGGAGAGGTGGGGCAGCTCGCGCTCGTACCAGGTCACCGCGGTGCCCGGCATGGCCAGGGCCAGCGCGGCCACGGCGGCCAGCGCGATCCGCTCCCCGCGGGTGAGCTCCGGGAGCGTCTCCAGGTTGGTCGCGCCGAGCAGCACGCCGCCGTCCAGGCGGTAGCGCAGCTCCGCGGCGAGGTCGTCGTCGTTGCCGGGGATGATCTCGCGGGTGCAGGTCTGCTCGATCGCCTCGGCGGTCAGCTCCAGCACCCGCCCGTGCACCTCGACCGGCTGCCGGCGGGCCAGCTCGCGAACCCAGGCCGCCGCCCTCTCCCCGGCCGCCGCGGCCAGCTGCAGTCCGGCGCGCTCCTCCTCGGTCAGCTCCTCCTCGGGCGCGGGCTCGGAGTCGAGCGAGGAGGGGATCGGCAGCCAGGACAGCGGAGAGGGCGTCATACCGGTGCAACCCCCGCAGCGTCCGCCCGGTCACGGGTGCAGCAAGGGTGGCCTTGCTGCTCTCCGTGTAGCAAGGCGGCCCTTGCTGCACGCTGCTGCTGCGACGGCCCCGTGCAACCGCCGGCTGCGCAGCGGCCCGCCCGGACTGCGACGTCGCGATCCGTGGTGCAGCCAGCCACGCGAGGGCGGTGAGTTTGCCGTGCAGCGGGTGCGACGGAAACTCCCCACCGCAGGTGGGAAGCGGTGCGACCGGAGTTGCAGGCCCGGGTGCCGCAGACCCCGGCCGCCCGCCCTGGCGGGGTCGGCGGCGCACGGGTCGGGCTCCGGGGACGCGCATGCGCACCACGGTGTGCGGGCCGTTGCACATGCGCAAGAGCGGGTGTGCAGCGCTGCGCAACCGGCGCTGCACTGCTGCGATGGGCCAACGCTGCCCGTCGAGGGCGCGGCGTTTCACCCCGGGGTAAAACCCCAGCTCACCGCAGGGATAGCATCCCGATCATGAGTTTCTCCCCGGGGCAAAAGGTCGTGGCCGAGCCGATGCTGTTCGGCGCGCCGACCTGCACGGTGTGCGGCAAGGAGATGGAGCCGAGCGGTACGGGCCGCCCGCGGAAGTACTGCTCGAAGGCGTGTTCGTCGAAGGGCGACCGCATGCGGGAGAAGGAGAAGCGCGCGCAGGCGCTCGCCGCGGCCACCGAAAACCCCCGGGGCGAAACCCCGCTGCCCGTCGGCGACGGCGAGGGGGCAGAGCTGCTGGAGTTCGGCGAGGCGCTGCGCCAGCACGACGCGCGTTTCCTTCTCCAGCTGGAGCGCGCGGAGCGCGAGGGCGACGGCGTCCTTGCCTGCCAGGCCCTGGACGATCTCATCCGTGCCGTCGACGGCCTGGTCGTGCGTCACCGCGAGGTCGCCGAGCGGATGCTCGCTGCCCACCCCGCCCAGGCCGCCGCCCCGGAAGGGCCCGCCTCGGAGCCCCTCGTTTCGCCCCGGGGTGAAACGAGGGGCCCGCTCGGCGACGCCCAGGATCCGGTGCCGGCGGCTGCGACCGCACCTGCCGTGGCGACCGGCGTTCCCGTCTTCGAGGATCGGTCCGCGCCCGCCGCGCCCCGGGGCGAAACTCCGCCGCCTTCGGACCCTGCCAGGGACCGGCCGCAGGCCCTGCTGGCGCCCGTTCCTCCCCGGGGGGAAACGGTGCCCTCTGCGCTGCCCGCCGCCGCAGGGCCTGTTCCTCCCCGGGGTGGAACCCCGCCCGGCGGCGAGCGGCTGCGCGAGCTCGTCGGCCAGCGCCTCGCCCAGCAGGGCGAGCACCGGCCCGCCCCAGTGCCGTCCGCATCGCAGCGCCCGCCCGTCGAGGTCGAGGTCCCGGTCCCGGCCGATCCGATGCACCGGCGCCTGCCCCCGAGCGACGCGCGCATCGTTCTCGACCCGAAGCTGTTCGGCGACTGGTGGGCGCTGGCCGGCTGGACGGTCAACCCTGACGTCTACCTCGTGACGGGCGAGGGCCATCAGGTCGGCTGGGTCGAGCGCGGCCTGCCCGGCATCGGAGACCGGTGGGTGGCGGTGTGCGAGAACTACTTCATAGGCGACCCGATCACCCAGGAGGCGACCTTGCACGACACCCCCGAGCAGGCCGCCTTCACCGTCCACACCGCATACCTGCAGAACCTGTAGCGGCCTCCTGCCGAGCGTTCCGGTCCCCATCGCGGTACGGGTCGGCGGGCAGCGAACCGTCCGGGCGTCAGCCATACGATCTTGTTATGCACCCGGCGTCGGACGGCTTGCGAACAGTTCCGGACAGTGGTCGTGATGCGAACGGCGCAGGCGCGCGAAGCGTGGATGGATGTTCGTAGGCGGCCGCTGGGGCCGCCGGGGGAGGGACCACATCATGCTTCGCAAGCTCGCGACAGCGGCGGCCGCAACGGCGCTCGCCGCGTCGGCCCTGGCCGCAACCGCACCGGTGGCGGCGGCCGACACCGCCACGCCGCAGCCTTCTGCCGACCGCATCGAGGTCGGGATGCTCTTCAAGGGCTACGACAAGGCGGCAGCCGAGGCCAACGGCCACACCATCAAGACCAGCCCCCAGGGCTTCGAGTACTCCGTCAAGAAGAACGCCACCGAGACGGAGGACGCCGCCGCGCAGCAGCTCGCCGCCGCGCGATGGGGCATCAAGCCGGCCGCCAAGCCAGGCCACGACGTCGCGGACGACTACAGCGACTACTACAACCCGCAGTGCGGCACCGTCTGGCTGTCCGGCAACGCGGTGGGCAACCTCAGCGTCGACATCTCCACCGGGTTCACCCTCAACCCCAACCAGCGGGCGATTTTCTACTACTGGGAGGTCGGCCTGTCCGACTCCGGCGGCGTCAGCCACATCCCCTTCGGCCCGGGCGGCCTGTTGGAGCGCCAGAGCTGGAAGGGCGACAAGCACGTCCCCGGCCTGTCGCCCAGCAACGGCCTGGCCTGGGTCGAGAACACCAGCTACGCCACACTCGACGACGGGTCGGTCTGCTACCCGGCACCGAACTCGGTGATCGTCCACTACGCCATCTTCTGATCCGGCAAACCGCCATCGGCGCGGGGCTTCTCCTGGCAGGCTGCCAGGAGAAGCCCCACCCGCCAGGAAGGACAGCACCGTGTTCCGCATCCCGCCGGGAGCCGACCAGCCCAGGCGCGCCATCCCCACCCACGAGGAGACGCAGCGGGAGTTCGCCCGCCCTGTCGCAGCGCTGGCGAGCCCCGAATCCGGGTGGACGGTCCTGCTCGGCCGCGAGGGAATCGACGGCTACCTGACCGACATCGACCTGGACTACGCCCACCAGCGCACCTACCGCGTCCGCGTGCGCACCACCCGGCCGGCACCGGAGCACTTCAGGGTCAAGCCGCGCACACGCCTGGAAGACGTCCTCAACAACACGATCTCCAACTTCAGGATCGAGAACGAGTCCGGCCCCCTCGCATCAGCCGCGGCACGCCTGAACCCGGCCCCCGCCACGACCGGGGAAGCGGTGCTGCGCCTCGACGGCCAGGAGCACGGCGTCCGTACGGCCACCCGGGACGGCTTCTGGGCGGCCGTGCTCGAAATCGGCGACCAGACGATCGTGGTTGCCGCGCCCGAAGACCTCAAGGCAATCGCGCTGGACCTGACCTGGATCCAACCCGGCCAGCCGCTACAGCCGTGAGACCCCGTGGCCCCGTGAACCCGGGGAGCGGCCGGGACGGCCGACAGCAGGCCACCCTGTGGCTCCGGCTCGCCGCCTACGGCTCCGTCCACCCGCACGCACGCCCGCCCCGACCGCCGAGCGGGTGCCAGACCGGGGCGGCAGGGCCGCGCTGGACCAGATCCTAGATCCGGGCAGCGTCGGCCGGGACGGCGGCCAGCTGGTCCACCTCACCTGGCCCGGCAAGCCCGGCATCCAAGCCCTTGAGCGGCGCGGCCCCGGTCGGCTGGACCGAGGTCTACGACGACCTCGGCAGCTGGACCGCCCTCCTCGGTGGCCGCCCGGTCGACGACGCCACCGACGGTGTGCCGCTGCTGTCCGCCAACCCCGCCGACGCCCTCACTTACGCTGCGCCTGGCACTCGACCAGGGCCTCGAGAACGGGTGGCCCGCCACTCACGCGGCGGGCGGTGCCGGGCGGAACTTGGTGAGGCACACCCCGCACAGCAGCGGCCCCTGCTCGAAGGAGAAAGGCGTGATCTGAAGACGGCGGGGCGGCGAGCACTCCGCACACACGACGGCGAACCGGTTGCCGGAGCGCGGGCTGCGAGGGGTGGCGGTGGACTGCACGGCGGCCTCCAGCCGGACGCCGGCAGCCGCGTCCAGGACGGCGATCACCTCGCTCCACCGGGTGGCCTCGGCGTCATCGAGGCGGCAGTCGGTCATCCCCACGACCGGGGTCGCACGCCGCGGCGGGGTGAGCCCGAGCTCGCGGGCGATCCGCGCGAAGTGCTTGTTGTGCCACCGGTAGCCGCTGCTCACCTCCTTCACACCGCGCCGCCTGGCCAGGCCGTGCGCCGCATGGTGCAGCAGCGCCTGCAGGTTGGCCTGGCCGCCGTGGCGCAGGGTGCCGGCGCAGAACCGGAGCTCCATGGTCAGCACGCCGTCGCGGGTGAACTCGCGTCCGGTGCGCAGCGTCGCGCAGCGGGTCGGGTCCGCACCGTTGCCGCTCGCGGTGGTGACCGCGAGCTCCGGCACGTCCGGGTGTCGTCGCCGGATCTCCTGCCAGGCGGTCTCCACGGTGCTGATGATGACCGCGCCGTGGACGAGCGCGGCGGTTTCCGACTCGTCGTGGGCCACCGGCGCGGGATGAGGGATTGTCATGCCGGGTGAACCCGTACGGCCCTCGGCCGGTTACGACCGTGCGGGACGGATCGTGATCCCGGTCACGGACAAACCGGGAGGACAAGGCCCTTGACCAGGGCAAACAGGACAGGACAAGGGGGCTGGTCAAGGGGCGGGACAAGGGGTGGCGTCAGACCGCGGACAAGGGGGCGGCGTGCAAGGTCGGCCGCGTCCGGGCACCCCGCCCGGGTGCCGGGCGGCCATCGCGCCCGCACCGGCCTCCTGCTGACGGAAGACCACCTTGATGACCGCCACCACCCGCCCGGCGCCCGACCCCGACCACAGCCCCGGCGACGGCGACCAGAGCGCCGACCGTCTTCCGGCGCACCCGGGCGAGGCCTCGCCCGGCCGGGGCAACGGCCCCGGTGCCGCCTCCACCGCCACCTCCGCCCGCACCTCCACCGCCCCGCCCGCGGTCGGTCCCATTTCCGCAGGCCAGCGGCCCCGGACAAGGGGCCGCCGCCATGGCGACAACCCTTCTACCGCTGCTCCTGGAAGCCGGGGGACCAGGAAGCGTGCGTCGGGTCCAGCCCGGAGGAACGTCATGGTGGCGCTCGTCCTGTTCCAGCGCGCCACCGGCCGTGAGCTCTGGCATCTGGCCCTGCCCGGCCAGGCCTCCGACAAGGCGACCCGCGACGCGCTGCTCGACCTGCAGGACGCGGGCAAGGCACGCCCGGACGGCTGGGCCCGCGGCCGCAAGCTCTGGTGCCTGACCAAGGTCGGCCACAAGGAAGCCGCCCGCCTGCTGCCGCCCGGCACGAAGCTGTCCGCCGTCCGCGAGCAGGCGCCGAGCGCCGGCTACGACGAGCACGCCCTGGACGTCGCCGCCACCGCCGGACACCTCACCCGTGCCGGCCACGGCTCGCCGCTCACCCTCACCACCGAGCTCCGCCACCCCGTACCCGGCCGCACCGCCCGCTACGCCGACCTCGTCCTGCGCGACCCCGGCGCCGACGTGCCGGTGCTCCTGGTCGAGGTCGACCGAGACAACGAGACGGTCGGCCAGCTCGTCGAGAAGCTCTCCACCTACACCGCCTGGTGCGAGCGCCTCGCCAAGGGCGCCGACAAGATCCGGGCGAAGGCAGCCCGGCACCAGGGGGCCGCCGTCCACGACCACCGGCACTGGCGCACCGTCTACCCGCCCACCGGCCACGAGGGCTACCCGCCCGTCGCCCTGGTCCTCGTCCCCGGCCGCAAACGCGACCGCCCCGGCACCCGCCCGCTCACCCCTGAGCAGCAGGCTGCAAAGGCCGAACGCGACCACCAGCGGCTGCTGCGCCGCCTCGACGCGGTGGAGGACGGCTCCGCCGCCTACTGGAGCCCGCGCCCGTACCCCTTCGCCGGGGTGACGGCCGGCAACTACCACCTGGCGCTGCCGGTGGTCGCCACCACGCTGCACATGCTCGACGCCCACGGCGCCGACGCCGCGGTGTGGCGGCGCTTCGGCAGGGACGGCTGGCACACCCTGACCGGCGCGCTGGACAACCCGGACGGCGACCGGCTCCTGGCCGTCGAGCGCCGGGCCGCGGCTGCCGCCCGCCGGGCCCGCGAGCAGGCCGAGCGGGAGGCGAGCCGTCCGGTCTGCACCCGCTGCGAGGCCAAGCTCACCGACGCCGAGTGGGACCGGGCGCGCTGGGGCGAGCTGGTCTGCTCGTCCTGCCAGCAGGAGGAAGCCGACCGGAAGCGGGCGCAGCGGGCCGCAGCCGACGCCGAAACCGCAGCGGCCGAGGCTGCCAGCGCGAAGAACACCGGCTCCTGGTGGCGCCGATCCTGACAGACCGGCGTCCGTCAGCTGCAACACGAGGTGCAACACGACCGCAACGCACCGGCCTGCCAGGCCACCGCGTTGCACCGCTGACCTGCGAAAACACCAGGCGATCCGGACCGGAAGGGGGGCGTGTTGCACTCCGTGTCGCACCCGGCCAGGCCACTGTGGCCTGCACCGGGGAGTTTCGCTGGCGGACCGGTGAGTTCGCCCCGGGGCGGTGGTGAGTTCTCCCGCCCCGGGCAGCCGACCGCCGGTGAGTTTCGGGAGTTCGCGCAGCTCAGCGGCCGGTGAGAATGGCCGCCACTGGTCCGTTCGGGTGGCGGTCAGGTTCGGCGGGACGGCTGGGTGGGCAGAGCCTGCGGCATGACGACACCTCAGACCAGGCGCCCTCGTCGACGGCGCCGTCCGGCCGCGCGCACCGTCCCCGTCCCCGCTGCTCCGGTCCGCGCCGCCAGGCCGCCGGCTCCGGCCCGGCCCGGCGGCGGGTGCTGCCGGACCTGGTCCAGCGAACACCTCACCCCGGGCGGGGTCGTCATCCGCACGACCTGGCACGAGCCCGCGTGCCCGACCTGGACCCGGCGGTGACCATCAGCGCGTGACCGAGTCGGGCCGGGGTGGGTTCGGCAAACTCCGCCCGCGGTGGACAGCCTCCGGCCGTCGAGCGGCGCGGGCTTCGCTACGCGGCTGCTGCCGCGGCCGTCTCCTCGTCGATGTGCTGGAGCTGGCTGCGTGCGGCCACACGGTCCTCGACGGGCAGCCTTGCCCAGTAGTGGTCGGCCCACACCGCGTGAGCCGCCTGCCGCTCGGCCTCCTCCAGACGGGCGGACTCGGCCAGCTGCTCCTCGCTCAGCCCCTGCCGGGCGGCCTCCAGGTCACCGCCCCAGGTCGGCAACGCGGCCAGGAACGCGCGCCGCTCGGCCTGTACGGCAGCCAGCTTGAACTGCGCGCCCGTCAGGTTGAAGGGGAACTCGAAGGTCTTCTTCTCTTTGCCCACGGCACGGAATCGTACGTGCGACCGGAACCGTGCTCGGCCGCGCCCCGCCGCGCCCCGCCGATACCTTGATGCCCGCCCCGGACTAGGCACCGATACCTTGGCGACTTGGTCACGGATCAATAACGCGGCAGGTCAGAACATCGGTGGGAGCGGGACGAGTACCTTGATGCCCGCCCCTTCCGGGACGGGCATCAAGGTGTCGGTCAGGACTCGGTCTCGGTCAGCCCCACCAAGGGCCCGGCCCGGCCTCGAGGTCGGCGATCGACCACCAGACGTCGGCGCTGGGGCCTTCGTCCTCCAGGTCCTCCAGCTTGGCGACCAGGGCCGGGACGGTGCGCAGCATCCTGGCGACGTAGCGGGTGCGGGCGATGAGTTCCAGGTCGTCGGCGCGGTGGGCGAAGCCGGCCTGCCCGGTGCCGGTGAGGACGAACAGCAACCTCGGGAAGCGCACGTAGCGGCGTTCCCACAGCGGCACGCCACCGCCCTCGGCTTCCATGGTGCCGGGCCGCACTCCGGCCGGCAGCGGCGCGGTGGCCCAGTAGCGGGCGTAGGCGTTCAGTTTGGCGGCCAGCCGGGGCCCGCCCATGGTGCCGCGGTCGACCTCGACGAACGCCAGGTTGGTGACCCGGGCGTCGTCCGCGCTGGTGCGGCTGTAGTAGAGCAGGCCGTCCGGGCGTACCGTGCCCTCGCGGCCTTCGGCGAAGCGGTGGGTGATCTCCGGGATGAAGTCGAACGGCCCGTAGGCGTCGTCCCGGCGGCGGGCGTCGGCGAGGAACACCAGGTGGGTCCGTAGGACGGCGAGCTGGTGCCACAGGGTGTACTTGAAGGCGCTCTTGTCGCCGGGCAGGCGCGGGGCGGGGATGTCCGCCAGTTCGGGGAAAGCGCCGGCGACCCGCGCTCCGTGCTCGGTCAGGTACCAGCCCCTGGCCCGCCCGGACTGGGGCAGCACCAGTTCCTCGGCCAGGCCCTCCTCGCGCAGCCGCCGCAGCCGGGCCCGCATCTTCTCGATGCCCGCGTCCGGGGCGGTCAGCCGCCGCAGCTGCTCGGCGGTGGCGATCCGGAACTGGAACAGGGAGGCGAGCACGGCCCAGGTGATCTCCACCTCCCGCGTCTCGCTGTCCGGCTCCGCCCCAGTCCTCGCCCTGCTCTTCGGCCTGGCGCCGTCGTTCTTCGTCATCGCGGGGTTGCCCCTTCGGCTGGGCGCGGAGCCGGTGCTCCGCGCGGTCGCCGAAGGGAACCCCGCGAACCTTGGCGGATACCTTGGCGATCCACCCTCTCTGCGGCAACGATCACGTAACGGCCCCTACCAACGTTGGCAGCCATCACCTTGATGACGGGCTGGACACCTTGGTGACCGGCCCGGGAAACCTTGATGCGTCGCGCGGACCTTGGTGGCCGGCTTCGTACACCTTGATGCCGCCTGCCCGGACACCTTGATGCCGGGGAGGGAGTCGGACAGAACCCGATCGTCCCGGTACTGGGCATCCCTCTACGGTGAGCCCATGACTGCTGCTGCCACCGGCTTGGTGGGTATCGCCTTTGATGGCTTCAACCAGGCCCGGGTCCGTCTCACCCGCACGATCGAGGAGACCACGAACCTTTACACCGTCACGGTGCCGACGATGGAGACCGCCTACTGGGCCAGGGCCCTGGACGAGCAGCTGGTGAAGGCCGACCTTGCCTACAGGGCAGCCCGTCAGCAGCCGGAAGGAACCGTGATCCGCGGCCTGCAGTGGCTGCGCAACCGCACCACCCACGCTCTGCCACTGACACTCCGCGCCGTTGGCGGGCTTTCCGCCCCGATCACAGTCCCGATTACTCTCCAGCCCCTCTCAATCATCTGGCACCATGCTGACCAGCTGCCGCCCGAAGAGCCCAACCACACGTCGCCCGCCGGCCGGAGCGCCTACAACACGGCCTTCGCGCATAAGCCGCTGCTGGGCCCGCTCGACGATGTTGCCCAGTGGTTCGCTGCGGAGCGCTCCCGCGCCGGATCCGCGCTGACCGAGATGTAGGTGGCGGGGACGTAGGGGATCCCAAGACCAGGCTCGGCTCTCCCGGTACAGTCGCGCCATGAGCAACACGTACGGCATCGTCATGGACGAACAGCCCAGGTACCGACACCAGTTGGACTCTCGATCCACCCGAGGCGACCGCTCGCTCTGCGGGAAGCCCTTGGTGATCGTTCCGAACGCCACCCTCTACACCGACGACTGCGTCCTCTGCTTGGAAGAACAGGTCAAGCGGAGCAACTGATCCTGCGCACTGGTCTTGCCCTCCACACGGCATGGGAGGGAAGACCAGGCTCGTGAGGAGGCCGTTCCTACAACTCCCAGGCCCCGCACCGGGCCCGTGTGTGGTCGGCGAGCGCGTGCCACACCGGGCCGTTGATGCCGTGCTGCTCCAGATCAGCCAGGCGGGCCGCGCCAGCCTTCACGCTCATCAGCATCCGGGCGACCAGCGGGTGGGCATCGGCGACGCCCTGGAGGTCGCGGATGCGCTGCCGGGCGGCCTGCTCGCCGGTGTCCGCGAGGACGAACAGCAGCCGCGGGAAGACCACGTAGTGCTGCTGCCAGGCGGGCAGGACACTCAGGGCGCCGGCGGTGCGCCGCAGGTGGGCCGGGATCGGGTGGTGGTCGTGGAAGCGGGCGTAGCCGATCAGCTTGGCGGCGAGCTTCTCGCCGGCCATGGTGCCGCGGTCGACCTCGACGAACGCCCGGTACAGCGCGCGGCCAGCCCCGCCGGTCGCGTAGTGCAGCAGGCCGTCCGGGATGACCGCGCCGTCCCGCCCTTCGCCGTAGCGGTGGTAGACCTCGGGCAGGAAGTCCAGCGGCGCGCACTCGTCCCCGGCCGCGCGGGCGCCGGCCACGAAGGCGACCTGGGTGCGTACGACGGCCAGGACGTGCCCGAGCCGCAGCCGCGCCGCGGACTTGTCCTCGGGCAGCGGCGGGGAGGTGACGCCCTCCAGCTCGGGGAAGGTCGCGGCGATCCGGGTGCCGTGCTCGGTCAGGTACCAGGCCCGCAGCTTCCCGGCCTGCGGCAGCACGACGTCCTCGACCAGGCCCTCGTCCTTCAGCCGGCGAAGGCGCCGACGCATCAGCTCCGGTTTGCTGCCGGGGGTGTGCAGGACGCGTAACTGCTCGGCGGTGGCCATCCGGAACTGGTACAGCGCGGCCACGACCTGGTGGTCGATCTCGGGCGGCATAGCCATCACGGGCTCCTCACGATCAGGTGCCCGCCACCCCGGTGGCGGCGAGCACCCGTAGGGAAGCCCGCGGTTCACACCACTTTTCTCACCAAGACCGGTCCCTGCGGTCACGATCCGACAACGGGTGCACTAACCGGTGCGCCAACCGGTGGTGAGAACCGGCGCACCAACCGGCGCCCGACCCTCCCGACCGCTGCGCCTGGATTCCGGGCAAACACGCAGGTCAGGTGTCGTGGTGAGTGGCCGTCAAGGTGGAACTCACCACCCCGACAACCCTAATCCGTAGTGAAGGTGGCTCCGGGAGCTTCCAACGAAGGCTTCCCGGACTGTCTGTGCGTGACGGACGCCTGTTCCATACCTGGCCCCTGCGAGGCCTCAAGAAAGAGCGGCGCAGTCACGGTGGTGGGTTTCGTAGTGGTCGCGTGGGCGCCGGGCTGATGCCTACGACAACCCCGACCTGCGAGGTCTGTTGGAGAGAGCGGCGCGGTCCGGCGTCCTCGGGCCGCTGCGAAACCCACCGGTGATCGTGTTTCCTGGGCGTGGTGCGAGCCCGTTCCAGGGCTGACCCCTTCTTGATATCCGCGAGCCGCCGAGCTCTCGTGCAGACGGGGGCCCCTGGGACGCGCTGGTGTCATGAACGGCTACTGAGATGGCGGACCCAAGAGTCCTGGGATTAGGGCGCCGCGTGACCCGCATGTGCTCGCGACCTGCGGAAACAGCAAGAGTTGGGGGAACAGGTTGAAGATCTTCTGCGGCATCGACTGGGCCGAATCGCACCATGACGTCGCCTTGGTGGACGACTCCGGCGAACTGCTGGCCAAGCGCCGGATCACCGACGACGCGGCCGGCTACCAGCTGCTGCTGGACCTGCTCGCCGAGTACGGCGACGGCCCCGACGAACCCATCCCCGTGGCGATCGAGACCAGCCACGGCCTGCTGGTCGCCGCCCTGCGCACTGGCCGCCGGAAGGTCTTCGCGGTCAACCCGCTCGCCGCCGCCCGCTACCGCGACCGGCACAGTGTCTCCCGCAAGAAGTCCGACCCCGGCGACGCCCTGGTCCTGGCGAACATCCTGCGCACCGACATGCCCGTGCACCGCCCGCTTCCGGCCGACTCCGACCAGGGCCGGGCCGTCACCGTGCTGGCCCGCGCCCAACAGGATGCCGTCTGGAACCGGCAGCAGCTCGGCAACCAGATCCGCTCGCTCCTGCGCGAGTACTACCCGGCCGCCCTGGAAGCCTTCCAGAGCAAGGCCGGCGGGCTGGCCCGGCCGGACGCCCGCGCAGTGCTTGCCGCCGCGCCGACCCCGGCCAGGGCGGCGAAGCTCACCCTGCCCCAACTGCGGGCAGCACTCAAGCGCGCCGGCCGCTCCCGTGGGATCGACGCCGAGGCCGAACGGCTCCGCTGCATCTTCCGGGCCGAGTACGCCCGCCACCCCGACGCGGTCGAGGACGCCTTCGGCCACCAGCTCGCTGCCCTGCTCAAGCAGTTCGACGCGGCCTGCCAGGCCGGTGACGACCTCGCCAAGGCGGTCGAGGCCGCCTTCCGTGAGCACCCGGACGCCGAGATATACCTCAGCTTCCCCGGCCTCGGAGTCCAGCTCGGCGCTCGTGTCCTGGCGGAGATCGGCGACGACCGCAGCCGCTTCGCCGACGCCCGCGGCCTCAAGGCCTACGCCGGCTCCGCACCCATCACCCGGGCCTCCGGCAAGAAGAGCTACGTCGGCCGACGCATGGTCAAGAACAACCGGCTCATGCACGCCGGATTCCTCTGGGCCTTCTCCGCCCTCACCGCCTCGCCCGGCGCCGATGCCCACTACCGCCGCCGACGCGAGCACGGAGACTGGCACGCCGGCGCCCAACGTAACCTCCTGAACCGACTGCTCGGCCAGCTCTTCCACTGCCTTCAGAACCGCCAGCTGTTCGACGAGAACCACGCCTTCACCTCCTCCGTCACGTCATCAATCACGGCCGCTGCTTGACTCCATAGCTTCCTGAGATGTCTCTCCTTCCCCTTCCTGTCCCTGGCTTTGTGAGTGGTGGTTGGCTGGTTGGGTGGGGCGGTGGCGTTGAGGGTCTGCTGCGCCTGCGGCGGGCCTCTTCTTCTCTCGCGTCCGGCTGGTGCCGGCCGCTCGCGGTGGGGCGGGCTGGGGCGCGGCGGCCCCAGAATGGCCGCCAGGCCGCCTCCGCACCGCTCGCCCGCCGCGTTCCTCCAACGCGACTGGCACAGGCGGTCGGAGACGGCCTGGAGCGCTTCTCGGCGGGCACCGGACCCAGCCGGGTCAGCGCCAGTCGAGACTGAGTGCGGCTAGCCGGTCGAGCTGCTCGCCGGTGAGCTTGGCCCGGCGGCTCTTGGTGTTGGAGATCCACACCCCGAGCTTCACCTCCACCACGCCCTCGCCCTCCCTGATCTCTTCGACATGGCCGCGCGGCACGATCACCGTCCCCGTGCGCTCCCGGTACTGGGCGAGAGCGGTGAGCCCGCGGTCGAACGCGCTCACCTTCCCGCCGGCCTTCTTCTTCGGCGCGACCTCCTCGGCGGGGGCCGCCAACGGCTCGACGCCGAGCCCGGCCAGGCGCCCTTGCTGCCCGTCCATGAGGCCCTGCCACACGATGTGCTGACACTGGCGCTCCAACCACCTGCCGACGTCGAGCCCGTGGAGCGTCACTCCCGGCAGCAGGTCCGTCAGCTGCGCCCCGCCCTGGACGCACTCGCGCACGGCGGCGTAGTGGCGCTGCCAGTCCAGGGGCCAGTCCGGGTTCCAGTCCGGGTCGATCTCAGCGAGCGCCTCGATCCGGTCGGGACGCTCGGCCAGTACCCCGGGCCGGCGCTGGTTGGACAGCCACTGCCCCACGGGCTTGTCCAGCGAGGTCGCCGTGCGCGGCGCCGCGAGGGTGTGGTGGTCCTTGTAGTACTCCCGGGCGGCGGCGAGGTTCTCCTCCCACGCCGCGTCCAGCGGATCCCACACCATGCCGAGCGACTCCAGCCGCTCGACCCGCTTGCCCTCCATCTCCCCGGCCGCGTACGCCTTGCGCTGCTCACTCACCCAGTGCCCCAGCGGGTACATCTGGTGCGGGTCCAGCCCGGCCCGGGTCGCCTCCCGGTGGTCGAACGGCACCCGCAGGTGCCGCTCCCGCTTGTAGTACTTTTCGGCGGCCGACCATCCCCGGGCCCAGTCCTGACGCTCGGTGTCGATCACGTTGAACGAAACCCACTGAGCGACCATCACCGGATCACGCGGAGCCGAAAAACGGAGCAGCATCCGGCTTTCCTTCTCGCCTTCCTGCGGCTCCGGACCGATATCCGTGGACGGCTCAACCTCGTTCTTCTGCTCGACCTGAGGAATCGCCAGCAATTCCACGGCCTCCTCATCGTGAGCCCGCAAAGCCTGAAGCACATTCACCAAAGGCCGGTAACTCCCCGAGGTGAACATGTCCTGAGGCGCCTCGCCTTCCTTGAGGAATACCGGCACGATCAGCGACGCCAGTTTCCCCTCGTTCGGCTTCTGCCTGAGGGCTCGTCCGATCGCCTGGACGATGTCGTGCGGCGCTCCCTTCGGGTCCAGCAGGGCGACGCTGTCGACGGCCCGGATGTCCACGCCCTCGCCCAGCACCCGGCAGTTACACAGCACCGCCCACAACGCGCTGCGCCCGAACTCTCCAATGGTTCTCGACCGCCGCTCGCCGGCGTGCTCCCCCTTCAGCCAGCCCGCCCAGATCCGCTCCGGGTACATCTCCGGATCGCTCTCGTGCAGCCGCTGCGCCACCTTCGCCAGACCCTCCGAGAACGCCTGCGCCTCGACCGTCCGGTGGTGGAACGTGATCATCGTCCGCAGCCTGTGCTCTGCCATCGTCCGCAGCATGGCGGCCTGGAGCGCGCCGAGTCGCTGCCCGCGGATCTCCTCCTGGCGCCGCTCGGGGCTCATCAGTTTCTCGGGGGTGACGACGGGGTCGGTGAGCTCGACCACGATGATCTGGTACCGGGCGAGCAGGCCGCGCTTCACCGCCTCGGACAGGGGGAGCTTCCACGCGACGGAACCGAAGATCGCTTCGTCGTCCATGGACGCGGCCATCTCCTCCGGCAGCCGCTCGTACCGCTCGCCCTCCCGCAGGTCCCAGGTCGGCGCCGGCCGCTCCTGCCAGATCCGCGGCGTCGCCGTCGCGTACAAACGCCGGGCCGCCGGGATGCACTCCTGATCGTGGACCCTGGCCCACTTCTTCCCCAGCGACCCGCTGGTGCGGTGCGCCTCATCGACCACGACCAGGTCCAGCGGCTTCAGGATCTGCCCGTAGGCACCCTCGAAGGCGTCGACCAGCACCCCGAGCGAGCCATAGGTGGCGAACATGGTCACCGGCCCGGAGCTGTGCCACATCGCCAGGCGGATCGGGTTGGTGGTACACCGCACGTCCATGGAGAACAGCTCGACGTTGTCCTCCATGGAGCACACCGCGACCGCCGGCCCCGTGTGTCCGACCTCCCGCCACGACTTGATCGTCTGCTCCAGCAGGGCCAGCGTCGGCACCAGCACCAGCACCCGGCCGCGCGGCACCATCCTGCGCGCGGCCTCTGCGCAGATGTACGTCTTCCCGGTCCCGCAGGCCGCGTGAATCTGGGTCCTCAGGCCGTTCCAGGGAATCGATCCGCCCGGCGGGATGTCCAGCGCGCGAATGATCGCGTCGACCGCCTCGATCTGGTGGTCACGCAAGTCGATGGGCATGTCCCCAATCCTTCCATGGAATGTTGGAGGGGATTTTCTTGATCGCACAACCCGCACAAGAGAGCCGAACACTGGGGGTGCGCCTGCAACACTGACTCTACACAGTGCATCACGGTGATGCAGCAGGCTTGTCGAAGGTTTCGCTCCTCAGGGTGAAGTACGGCAAGATTCGAGCATGAACCCGCGCTCCGGGTGGTACACTCCTCTCGTGTCGACGGTTCTGGAGGTGAGCCGTGACGGGCGTTCAGGGTGGCGGAGCGAAGCGGAGCCACCGGGCTCGACAGGGGTGCCGGCCTTGACCGACGATGAGGTTACAGGGAGTGAACTTCCTGAGATAGCCCAGGATTCCTGGGCCTACACAGTGCCGCGCGTGATGCACCCCCTCCCAGTCAGCTGATCGGATTCCCGCTTGCGGGAATCTCGGAAATCCCGCGCAGCGGGTTTTCCGACGGTTTAGAATTCCGCTTGCGGAATTCAATTCCCGCGCTTGCGCGGGAATTTTGCCGGAGCGAAGCGAAGGCATTCGCTGCCCGGCGGCTTGCCGCCGGGATACCCGC